>NZ_RXYG01000019.1:0-83522 GCF_003970195.1 Pseudomonas sp. C 49-2 | reverse complement strand
GGTGCCGAGTGTTGGGGCAAGAGCGCTTTGGTTACTTTCGACTGGGCCGGCATTCCGGCTTTTCGAAAGTGACCCGCTGTAAGGGCGGAACCATAAGCAGCCATTACCCAAATAACGGATATGTACCCGGTCTCACCCATATCCCAGACATAAAAAAACGCCGCGTATCTCACGATACGCGGCGTCTCTTCACATCAACACCTTAGGCTTGAATCACCGGAATGTTGGCGCTAGCTGCGATCTTGCGGAACTCAGCAATCTGGTCGAAGTTCAGGTAGCGGTAAACGTCACTGGCCATGGTGTCCAGTTTCGCCGCGTAGCCCATGTACTCTTCGACAGTCGGCAGGCGACCCAGGGTAGAAGCCACTGCCGCCAGCTCAGCCGAAGCCAGGTAGACGTTAGCGCCGTCACCCAGGCGGTTCGGGAAGTTACGGGTCGACGTCGACACAACGGTCGAATTCGGCTCTACACGTGCCTGGTTACCCATGCACAGCGAGCAGCCCGGCATTTCCATGCGTGCGCCAGCCTTGCCGTAGATGCCGTAGTAGCCTTCTTCGGTCAGTTGGTGAGCGTCCATCTTGGTCGGCGGCGACAGCCACAGACGAGTTGGCAGCTGGCCCTTGACCTGCTCCAGCAGCTTGCCGGCCGCGCGGAAGTGACCGATGTTGGTCATGCACGAACCGATGAACACTTCGTCGATCTTCTCACCGGCAACGCTCGACAGCAGACGGGCATCGTCCGGGTCGTTTGGTGCGCAGAGGATCGGCTCGTTGATGTCGGCCAGGTCGATCTCGATGACTTCGGCGTATTCCGCGTCGGCATCGGCTTCCATCAGCTCCGGGTTGGCAACCCAGGCTTCCATCGCTTGGGCGCGACGTTCCAGGGTGCGTGGGTCGCCGTAACCTTCACCGATCATCCAGCGAAGCAGGGTGATGTTGGAGTTCAGGTACTCGGTGATCGACTCTTTCGACAGCTTGATGGTGCAACCGGCAGCCGAACGTTCAGCCGAGGCGTCGGACAGCTCGAAAGCCTGTTCCAGCGTCAGGTCGTTCAGGCCTTCGATTTCCAGGATGCGGCCGGAGAAGGCGTTTTTCTTGCCTTTCTTCTCTACAGTCAGCAGACCCGATTGGATCGCGTAGTAAGGAATGGCATGAACCAGGTCACGCAGGGTGATGCCAGGTTTCATCTTGCCTTTGAAGCGCACCAGGATCGATTCCGGCATGTCCAGTGGCATAACACCAGTGGCTGCGGCGAACGCGACCAGACCGGAACCGGCCGGGAACGAGATGCCCATCGGGAAACGGGTGTGGGAGTCACCACCGGTGCCGACGGTGTCCGGCAGCAGCATGCGGTTCAGCCAGCTGTGGATGATGCCGTCGCCTGGACGCAGCGATACACCGCCGCGAGTCATGATGAAGTCAGGCAGGGTGTGGTGGGTGGTCACGTCGATCGGCTTTGGATAGGCCGCGGTGTGGCAGAACGACTGCATCACCAGATCGGTCGAGAAGCCCAGGCACGCCAAGTCTTTCAGTTCATCACGGGTCATCGGACCGGTGGTGTCCTGGGAACCGACGGTGGTCATCTTCGGTTCGCAGTAGGTGCCAGGACGAACGCCTTTGCCTTCTGGCAGACCGCAGGCCTTGCCGACCATTTTCTGTGCCAGGGTGAAGCCTTTGCCGGTGTCGACAGGCGCTTCTGGCAGCTTGAACAGGTCGGTTGGGCCCAGGCCCAGTTCGGCACGAGCCTTGTCGGTCAAGCCACGGCCGATGATCAGCGGGATACGGCCGCCGGCGCGGACTTCGTCCAACAGCACCGGGGTCTTCATTTCGAAGGTGGTGATGACTTCGTCGGTGCCGTGTTTGCAGACCTTGCCAGCATGCGGGTACAGGTCGATCACGTCGCCCATGTTCATGTTGGTAACGTCAAACTCGATTGGCAGTGCGCCCGCATCTTCCATGGTGTTGTAGAAGATCGGAGCGATCTTGCTGCCGAAGCAGAAGCCACCGGCGCGCTTGTTCGGCACGTACGGAACGTCGTCGCCGAAGAACCACAGCACAGAGTTGGTCGCGGATTTACGCGAGGAACCGGTACCGACCACGTCACCGACGTAGGCGATCGGGAAGCCTTGGCCGCGCATTTCTTCGATCTGCTTCATCGGGCCGGTCTTGCCTTGCTCGTCCGGCACGATGCCTTCACGGGCCATTTTCAGCATGGCCAGGGCGTGCAGCGGGATGTCAGGACGGGACCAGGCATCGGGAGCAGGGGACAGGTCGTCGGTGTTGGTTTCGCCGGTAACCTTGAAGACGCGCAGGCTGATCTTGTCAGCCAGGGTAGGGCGGTTGCTGAACCACTCGCCGTCAGCCCAGGACTGGATCACGGCTTTGGCGTGCTCGTTGCCGTTACGGGCTTTTTCAGCCACGTCGTGGAACGCATCGAACATCAGCAGGGTGTGCTTGAGTTGGGCGGCGGCGACCGGTGCCAGTGTGGCGTCGTCCAGCAGCTCGACCAGGGTCACGATGTTGTAGCCGCCTTGCATGGTGCCAAGCAGTTCAACGGCGCGTTGCTTGCTGATCAGGGGGGAAGTGGCTTCGCCCTTGGCCAGGGCAGACAGGAAACCGGCCTTGACGTAGGCAGCTTCGTCAACGCCTGGTGGAATGCGGTTGGTGATCAGGTCAACGAGGAAATCTTCTTCGCCAGCCGGAGGATTTTTCAGCAGCTCGACCAGGCCTGCGGTTTGTTCGGCGTTAAGCGGCTGGGGAACAATACCCAGGGCTGCACGCTCTTCGATATGTTTGCGGTAGGCTTCAAGCACAGTTATTACCCTCATCAGTGGTCCCACGGGACGCTCATCCAGAAATGAACGGCACGCATGCGCTCGGGGGCTTTTTGGGCCGCAAAGCCAGCGCTGCCGGCATTCCTCACAGAAGCTGCTTTCAAAGTTTTACGCCTGCAGAACGGAGCTGATGAGGGTTGGCGAGGGCATTGACCTACCGAGTCATTGACCATCGCCAACACCGTTCTGAAGGAACGACTGTGCTCGTGACGCTTTGAAAACAGCTTCCAGCGGATTATTGGCGCCTTACAAGGCCGGATGATTCTACGGCAAAAAATTTCTAAAGGTAAGTTGCCTCGCCAAGTTTGCAGGGTGATGAAGGTTAGACAAAGGGCTAACATGGCGCATTGTTTCGCTGATTTGCGTGTCGCTGCCCATGTCCAACCAAACCATCAAGACCCCCTGCGTCGGCCTGTGTTCCACGGTCTACGGCGATCTCGTGTGCCGTGGCTGCAAGCGTTTCCACCACGAAGTGATCCAGTGGAATGGCTATAACGAAGAGGAAAAACGTGCGGTCTGGCTGCGCTTGGAGCAGCTGTTGGTGCAGGTAATGGCCGGCAAACTCGAGGTTTTTGACCCCAAGACCCTGCGCGGCCAACTGGAACAGCGCAAGATCCGCTTCGTGCCGCATCAGTCCGAGTACTGCTGGGCCTACCAGTTGATCGCTCGTGGGGCACGGGTGATCAATAACCTGGAGGCCTACGGCATGGTGCTGTTGCCCGAGTTTCGCGACTGGCCCTTGCCGGACCTGCGCGATGCCATTGATCGGGAGTTCTTTATCCTTTCCGAAGCCCACTACCAGCGCTATATCGCGCCGGGGTTTCTCAAGGATGCGTTTGGCGCCTAGTTGTCAGGTGTTGGTGGCCTGTTCCACCAGGCGGTCCATCACTTCTTCGGGCTTGAGCACCAACACGTCGCTTTCCAGCGTATCCAGCACAACCTCTGCGGTGTTGCCAATCAATGCGCCGGAAATGCCCGTACGCCCCACGGTACCGATGATAGTCACCGCCGCCTGCAGCTTTTGGGCGAGATGCGGTATCAACACGTCCGCCGGTCCTTCCTCGATATGCAGGTGTTTGTCATCCACATCGAACTCCGCCTGAAACGCCCTGCATTGCTCGCGATAACGTGCCTCGATGGTCTCCCTGAGCTGAAACGTCGGGTCCGCCGCCGACAGCATCGGCGAGGGGTGGGCGCTGATTACATGCAATTGCGCCTTGGCCAGGTGGGCGATATCAAAGCCATGGTCGATGATCGAATTATGCAGTGAGCGATGTTCACCATCGGTATTGCCGACATCGATCGCCGCCAGGATCACGCCGCTGGTCCACGGCGTAGCGGTCTTGACCAGCAACACCGCCGTCGGGCAATAACGCAGCAACTTCCAATCCGCAGGCGTCAGCAGTGCCTTTTTCAATGGGCTGTCCGGGAAGTGCTGCTTGATCACCAGCCCACAGCCTTCGGCCTGCTGCACGTCGATAATGGTTTCATGCAAGCTGGCATTCCACGCCTGCTCGGTGCTGACGCTGTAGCCGTCTTCCTGCAAGCCCGACTTGAGCAGGCTGAGCAGCGCCGAGTGCTCATGCTTTTTGTCGCAGACCAGCAAATGCAGGTGCGCGCCGGTGACCCCGGCAATCAGCTTGGCACGCTTGAGGGCCAGGCTTTCCGAATGCTCGGGCTCGATGACCACCAGGATGCTGCGGATGGCTTGCATGGTCGGGATCTCCAAAAAGGGTGGGCCTGGAACAACTATAGTTGCTGGCTGGCGCACGTCATGTTGATGCACATCAAGGCCGGTGGCTGGTGGTCTGCGGCGGGGTCGGTATAATCGCCGGCCTTTTGTGATCCTTTTGCCCGTGAGCCCGATGAACCTGCCAGAAATCCACGAATTCCTCGGTTGCCGCACCCCTGACGCCTGGGTCCAGGCCGCGCTGGCCGATCAGGACACCCTGCTGATCGACCACAAGAACTGCGAATTCAAAGCCGCCAGCACCGCCCTGAGCCTGATCGCCAAGTACTACAGTCATGTGGACCTGATCAACATGATGTCGCGCCTGGCCCGCGAAGAGCTGGTGCACCACGAACAAGTCATGCGCCTGATGAAAAAGCGCAAAGTCGAGTTGCGCCAATTGAATGCCGGTCGCTACGCCTCGGGTTTGCGCAAAGTGGTGCGCACCCATGAGCCGGTAAAACTGGTGGATACCCTGGTAGTGGGCGCGTTTATCGAAGCGCGCAGTTGTGAGCGTTTCGAAGCACTGGTGCCACATTTGGACGAAGAACTCGGCAAGTTTTACTTCGGTTTGCTGAAAAGCGAAGCGCGGCACTTCCAGGGTTACCTGAAGCTGGCCTACCAATACGGCGACGCCAAGGACGTCGCCCAGGTGATAGAGCGGGTGAGGGCCGCCGAGCAGGAACTGATCGAATCACCCGACATCGAGTTCCGCTTTCACAGTGGCGTGCCAGCCTGAGGCCACGGCCACGCCGATCAGCGCGGTGATTCCGGCGAGCAGCAGGATCACCGTCTGCGTGCCCAGCGGTGCTGCCAACACTGCAATCGCCAGGCCCGCCAAGGGTTGCGGCAGGTTGTTGAGCAAGGTGATCACGCCCACGGTCTTGCCGAAGTCCTGCACGGGAATCACCCGCTGACGGGTGCTGCGCAGGTAGACGTTGAACATCTTGTCGAAGCCGGTGACCAGCAGGAAGCCCACGGCGTAGAGCCACACGTCAGGGCTGACTGCCATGATCACCGCACCGACTGCAATCATTGAATACGACAACCCGCCCAGCACCTTCAGCGGCAGCCCGGCCCGCGCTAGATAAAACAGAACTCCGATGGTCACCAGGGCGCCGGCTGCCTGCAGCAGGGCATAGGTGTCCTTATCCTGCGCAAATTGGCCGGTCACCATCGCCGCAGACGTGGCCAGCGTGACGCCGATGATCAGGTTCACACCCACGGCCAGGGTGATGACCCGCTTCAATTCCGGCAGTCGGCGGATATGCCCGAAGGCAATCTTCAGTGGCCGCAACCAGATATCCCGATGCTGCTCGAAGGTTTCCAGGCGTGTGGTGCTGGAGCGTTGCCACGCCCGCATCGCCAGGTCAGCCAATAAGAACAACCCGGCCACCCCGAGTACGACCCAGTGCCAGGCCCACACTTCCAGCATCAGCGCCGCCACCAATGGCCCGAGCACCAGCCCGCTCTGGTCGGCAATCTGTGAATAGGAAAGTGTCTTGGTATAGCTGTAGTGGGGGAAGACATGAGGCATCAGCACTTCTCGCGCCATGATGCCCTGGGTGGTCAGCACACCGCAGAGCGCCGAGAGCAGGACGATCCAGAGGATACCGTCGAATACCCCGTACAAAATCACGGCCACCGCGCAAGCCAGCGCCCGGCAAACCTGGCTGATATGCAGGATGCGCACCGGTGCGAACTTGTCGCACAATGCGCCACACACCGGGAACGCGAGATAACGCGGCAGCGACTCGACGAAAAAGGCCAGTCCGGCCCAAGCCACGCTCTGGGTAGTCTGGAATACGATCAGTGGCACGATAAACAGCAGAATCTGGTCCGCCAGTCGCGACAAGAACAACGAAACAAAGAACGCCAGGTAATCCTTGCGCATACAACTCCCTGTGGATGGCGTTAAAGATTGCAGGTTATTTGTTAAAAACTCTTAAAAGCATGAAGCTTCGTCGGCCAATGCTGGCCAGCTGCTTTAGTTGCCCAGCTTGCCACCTATAATGCCCGCTCTTCAATCTGTGTCTGCATACTGAGAACTTATGGAAAACCTGGGGCTGGGCAAGGTCTTGCTCGTTGAGGACGACGAAAAACTGGCAGGGCTGATCGCGCACTTTCTCGCGCAGCATGGCTTTGAGGTACGCGTGGAGCACCGGGGCGACGAGGCTTTGGCGGCGTTCCTGGCGTTCAAGCCGAAGATCGTCGTACTCGACCTGATGCTCCCCGGCCAGAGCGGCCTGCATGTGTGTCGCGGGATTCGCACGGTGTCCGACACGCCGATCGTGATTCTCACGGCCAAGGAAGATGACCTGGACCATATCCTCGGGCTGGAGTCCGGTGCCGACGACTACGTGATCAAGCCGATCAAGCCCCCCGTGTTGCTGGCGCGCCTGCGTGCGCTGCAACGACGCCAGGCGCCGGAGCCGACGGTGCGTGGGGCGCTGGCCTTCGGGCGGCTGGCCATCGATCGCAGTTGCCGGGTGGTCAGCCTCGGCGATGACAAGATTGACCTCACCACCATGGAGTTCGAACTGCTGTGGCTGCTGGCCAGTAACTCGGGGACGATCCTGTCGCGCGATGACATCCTCAACCGCATGCGCGGCATTGCGTTCGACGGGCTCAACCGCAGTGTCGACGTCTACATCAGCAAACTGCGCAGCAAGCTCAACGACAACCCGCGCGAACCGGTGTGCATCAAGACCATTTGGGGCAAGGGCTACCTGTTCAACCCGTTCGCGTGGGAGGCGTAGATGCTGCGGCTCTATATCCGCCTGTACATCATTCTGGCGCTGGGTCTGGCGGGGGCGATCTGGCTGGTCAACTACACCTTCGACGAACTTCTTCCCGAGGCCAATGAAACCTATAACCGTGAGGCCATGCGCGGCCCGGCCTATGGTTTGGTCGAGCAGTTGCGGCCCTTGCTCGGTGATGCCCGCCAGGCGCGCCTGAGTGAGCTGCAACCCCATTATGGGCTGCCCCTCAAGCTGGTGCAGCGCGATGAACTGGCGCTGAACCACCGTGAGCAACAGTTGCTGGCAGCCGGCCAATTGGTGGTGCGCGGAGATTTCATGGAATTCATCGCCAATATCGACGGCGGCCCGCAATTGCTCAATATCAAGCTGCCCGAAGAGCCGAAATGGCTGTACTTGTGGGCCTACAGCCTGCTGGGGCTGAGCCTGGCGATCGTGCTGTATTTCTGGGTGCGTCCGCACTGGCGCGACCTGGAGCATATCCGCCTGGCGGCGCAACGTTTCGGTGACAACGATCTCAGCTCGCGCATTCTGCTGCCGCGCCGTTCCACCGTGCGTGAGCTGGCGGGGCACTTCAACCAGATGGCCGAGCGCATCGAAAGCCTGATCGCCAACCAGCGCGAACTCACCAACGCCGTGTCCCACGAACTGCGCACGCCAATTGCGCGGCTGTCGTTCGAACTCGACCAGCTCAAACAACAGACAGATCCACGCCTGCGCGGCGAATTGATCGCCGACATGTATGCCGACCTTGGCGAGTTGGAAGAAATGGTTTCCGAACTGCTCACCTACGCCAGCCTGGAGCGTGGTGCCACCCAAGTCACCCGCGAAAACATCGAGGCCCACAGCTGGCTCGACAGCGTGATCGGCAGCGTGGCGCTGGAGGCTGAAGCAGCGGGTATCCAACTGTCGTTGCGCACGTGCGAGGTGGACTTTATCCAGATCGAGCCGCGCTTTATGGCGCGCGCGGTAATCAACCTGTTGCGCAACGCCATCCGTTACGCCGAACGCCGTGTGGAAGTGTCGCTGGTCAAGTTCGGCAGCGGCTATGAAGTGCGGGTGTGTGACGACGGCCCCGGGGTACCGGAAGAAGGCCGCTCGAAGATCTTCCAGCCCTTCATGCGCCTGGACGCCAGCCGCGACCGCCGCACCGGCGGCTTCGGCCTGGGCCTCGCGTTGGTGCAGCGGGTGTCGCAATGGCACGGCGGCCAGGTGCAGGTACTGGATTCGGAGTGGGGCGGTGCCTCCTTCAGGATGACGTGGGCGTACGCTGAGTCATAGGGTTATCGAGTGAATTGGCGCGGCAGATAGGAGTTTCTCACATCTTTATATATGGCGGGTTCGCCGCGCGGAGCGATATTGACTCGGATCATTTGACCATGGATTTTTTCGATTACTGGAGTGGTTATTCCATTGTATCTACGTCTCGTAACTACATCGGTTAGTTGTTCAAGAGCTGCCGGAGTCAATGTTGGATGGTTTTGCAAAAGATCGAGTCTTACCTGGTCTCGTACGGTGCTCACAGATGTCGAGCCGTACGTCATTGTGACGGGCCCTTCAAAAGCCTTGACCGGTTTGTTTATTTCTCTTTGAAAGAGACGCCCAAATGCTCTGCTTCTGCCTTCAGCAGAGTGGCAAACCAGAAGGCGTACGTTATCGACAGTGGTAAAGTCCACACCCCTTCCTCTCAGCAGCGTCGCTAACCCAGGCGCATCATAAAGCTGCTCGCCCACAAATACTTTCGTACCGTCACCTGTGATCCGCTGAACCAAATTTCGTTCCGCACCGTGTGCGACGATATTGAGGCGGTTCGTGCCTTTATAGGTATCCACGAAGGTATGAATTTCATCGCCAATCAGGTTCATATTCCTCATTGGTCCCCCCATCTGAATAACATTGTCGCGGCCCAGCCCTATGTCCAGTGCGCGCTGCTGAGGTGTCATGGCAGATCTGCTTGTACCGGGCAGTGCCGACTCCTGTGGCTTGAAGCTCTCCAAGGGCTTTCCATATGCTTTGTGGGTCTTTGGATCTACCGGATGCCACTTGCGGATTGTTCCATCGAATCTTGCCGGTGTGGAGAACTCTGTAAGGCCTCTTTTGTAGGTGCCTTGCGCGATATCAGTTTTTAGGGCGAGGTTGGAGAGGTCATCATATTGTCCGGTTTTTATTGGCGACAACTTATTGAAGTTAGCGTTGAACCGGTTGGAAGGATGAACCGGTGCTTGTTTAAACAGGCGCCGCCCGAAAGACTTGCCGCTTTGTTTCAACGCGCTACTCAGTGGCCTGGCTGCTGTGCCAGCAACCTTGCCAAGACCCGCTGTGGTCACGTACATGACACCATCGAATATGATGTCGGACGCCAACGCGAGCCAATTGCCGTTGATCACATTTCTGATAGGGTTCACGACAACCATCGAGGCCAACAGCGTCTCTCTGTTCGTCTCGAACTCTTCATCTTCTTCGTCAAATCGCGTTGTGTAGCCGCTAGCCTTCACCAATTGTTCAACACCGACAGCACCGAGGGTATGCTTGGAGAGCAATTCGCCAAGAAACTGACTGCGTGCACTGTTATACGATGCCGGGGCACTGGCGTCTGCTGGCGGCGTGATGGCTTGTAACTTATTGCTGTCGGCCTGCGGGACACTGAATGGTGTGATGGCTGTATTGGAGGATTTTTCTCCAGCCGGATGAGGTGAGGTCTCGTTGATCCATGGCCCTTGAGGGCCTGGAACGAATTCGCTGCCCAGATCATCGCGGGCTTTCAGATAGTTTTGTTGTGGGCAAAACTCATAGAATTTTACCATGCCCTCATGCGTTGACTTGATGATCAACGCACGCTTGCCCGGATCTTGACTCGGCGTTGATTCGTCAAGATTGAGCGTGGGGCCCCTGCCGGCAACTCGATGTCTTATGACGGTGCCTTCAATGAAAATCTCGAGTTTTCCATATTCCAGGTGCTTTCTATCGCTAATCGGTTGTTGCGCAATGAGATGCTTGCTGAGGCTGACTAGCCCGCTTTCCCTGCGTCGCTGATAGTCGGCGACAGCAAGGCGGTGTACGGACTTGATATCCGGGAGGTGGTGAAGTAATCCGGCCGTTCTTCCCGCAAGCGCCTGTTCTCTCAATGAATACCATGTGTTCTCCTCCTGCGGGCCTGGCGCTCGGCCGGAGATATAAAGGTCCAATAGAGAATAAGGGCCCGTGTTGGTATGTAATATATCGTTGTTGGTGGCGTTATTCGTCCGTGCCTGGGGCGTTGTGAGAACGGCCAGTTCAAAGGGCACATTTTTATAGCGCTTCCCCAGTTCTTCCTGTGCCATGTTTTTGAGCAGTGGAGCCTTCGCGGTGATATCCCCGGAGACTGTTTGCAGCGCGCTCATGACCTCGGAGAACGTTTTCTGCGCTGTGTCCAACTGCTCGGTGGAATAGCGCCCTGTGGGCGATGGCGAGAGGGCGCCATGCACTAACGCCCAATCGATGACCATGTTTAACTTGGTCGCATTTAATAGCGCTTGGTCTTCTGTGGAAACCGGATCGATTGCCGCGTATTTGACTATTTCAGCAAAGCTCATGAGTGAGCTGCTGCCAGGGCTCTTTGCTTCTATGAAGGCCACTGTAGCTTTCAGGGTGGCCCACGTCGGTGAACCGTAAGTCACGTCGGCGGGGATGTCCTTGACCAGCAGTTCCGGCGCCGCACTTGAAAGCAGCATATACGCCGCCACGGGGGCCATCCTGGCAGTGCAACGGCCACTCTCGGCTAAATGGGTGGTCAACCCTTGCTTGATTTGACTCAGCGGCTGCCCATAGAAGCGTGGGGCCGCCAGGTCGAAACCGGCAAATTCATTTCTTTTCGACACATCGTAGGCCGTGGGCGCATCCAGCCCCAACAGGATCGCCGCGAGGGTCATGTCAGAGCCGTCGGTATCGCCAGCGACGCCCATTTTCTGTTGCAGGGTAGCTTCCAGCGTCCGGGCTTTTGGCGAGCGAAGAATGTCATTTACGATTTCTCGCGGTGAGTTCAGCTCGGCGTCTGTCCAATGTCGATTTTTCGTCAGGTAGGTAAAAGCCCCTCCTTCATTGTTCGCGGCGTGCGTAGGCCCCAGGTCCGGTAGCTTGAGGTTGTTAAAGCGTATGTGGCTGTAGAGCTGTTTTTTTTCATCCAGCGTCAGTGCCGCCGCCCAGCTTAAGGCTCCGGTGAGATTGCCATGGGGGATGGAAGGCAAGGGCCCCCGTTGGATGGAATTGATCAAGTTGCTGATGTCGTCTTTTGTCTGCGGAACGCTCCACCCCTTGTCGGTGATGAACCGTTTGAGGCTGACGCTGGCCTCCGGTGCCAACTCCTCATCGTGAAAGTACCAGGAAGTGGGGTCCACCTTTAACTTGAACGCGTCACTTTCGAGCATTTGCGCAATCAAGGTTTTTTCGCGTTGCGCAGCCTGTTCTGGTGTGCGTGGCGAATCAATGAAAGAGGGGGGGATGTCGGTCGCGTTGGCTGGGGTGGGGGGGGGCGTGATCGCCGTGGACAACAGTTTGCACAGGAGGGTGTTGTTACAAATATCGCCCCACTCCCTCTTCTGCTGTTCCAACGCGATCTCCGAGCGCATTTCAAATTGCGTTGGTGAGAGCGCCGTATCGGGTAGAGGAAAGGTTTCTGCTTGTTTGACTTGATTCGCTCGTTCTGTGAGCGCTTCATGGCTATGGGGCACCTCCTCGCCATAGAAGGCCGCAATGTCTTTGAGTTCAGCGGGGCGCTGAGCATGCGTAATGAGGCTGGTCCGACCGGGCGAAGGGACATAGACTGAGATGTTGCCCGCCGCTAACGTTTTGGCCGCCTGCATGATCAATGTCCACGAGGCAGGCAACGATTGGCCGTCGCTGAAGTGTGCCCCCAACGCGAGGATGCCGGCGCGCGCGCCTGCACCCGCTTCATCGGATGCCGAGGGCTTGGCGTAGGCGTGTATCCAACCGGGCCTGGAGTCGCTCGGAGGGAAAATGCGAAGGGGTCTGGACAGATCAACGCGATTGTCTTGGGCCCACTGCTTGAAATCCTCACCCGCCACTAGGGTGTCGAGGTGGTTTCGCCATTGCCCGAACGTAGAGTCGACAGGAACAGGGTCAATGGACTCGCTTCCAGTAATCGGTAAGGGAAATTCTTGGGCCGAACTGGTTAGCGCGGCGGCGTAAGTTCCCGCCAATTCTGCGTCGGCTTTGTACCGTGGCGTACTTTTTATGAGTTCCATCAAGTCAGCTGTTTGTGGGGCTGGCTGAGGGGAAGAGGGTTGCTGTGCATCCGGCGTGGGGGGCTGGTGCGTGGCGCTCGGAATGGTAGCGGATTGAGTAGATTGAACCATCAGTTAACTCCAGAAGGGTGATTATAGCGACTGCGTGTTTTCCCACTCGCAGCACTGACAATTCGTCGCGAGTGCCAGGCCTCAGGTTCCCCTCTGAACAGTTAGTTGATATTTCTGCCATCATGGATTGAGCGTTGATGCCGACTTCCCATCAAAAGCTGTATTCCAGCACACCCATCACCGACGTCTGCAACCGCCGCTCAACGAGCGGGCTCTTGCCGGCTTCGTCCGCCAAGTACTGCACATCCAGCAAGGTCGAGAACTGGGTGTGCTCGCTGATCGGCAGGCTCCACACCAGGTTCATGCCATTACTGATATTGCCCGCACCCGCCTTGTAGGCTTTGAAGCGGCTGCGGGCGGCTTGGCCGGTGGTTACGCCGTACCAGGTCTGCAAGTAGTCACGGTCACCGAAATGGCTGCTGAGGCTGGCGTCGACGGAGCCGAAACGACCTTCATACAGGTTGGTGCCCAGACTCAATTCCAAGTGGGTGAATGCCTTGCCGCTGTCCTTGTGATCATCTTCCTTGAGGGCATGTTCCAGCGTGGCGCCCATGATCACGCCGCCCAGGTTGTAGCTGGCACTCACACCCAGCTGCGGGCGTGACTTGATCTCGCCCATGCCCTTGAGGCGCTTGGAGCCGAGGTGCATGGACTCGCTTTTGTCCTTGCGCGAAGCGCTGGCACCGACGTAGGCACTGAAACTCAAGGCATTGCCTTCGTAGCCCCAGCCGAGGCCCTTGTCGGTGTCGAGGAAAATCCCCCAAGGGCTGACGATGGCACCGCCGAACACTGGGGCGGTCATGCGTTCATCGCTGCCGCTGTAGCGCGGAAGATTGGCCACACCGGCCTTGAGGCTGTAGGTCCAGTCCTCCGCCAGTACGCTGTTGGCGCCCGCAAGCAAACACAGGGAGGTAATGGACAGGCAGAAATTTTTGGGGCTCATCAGGGTTTTCATGTCGATTAGAAACTCAAGGGTGGATGGGTACGTTTGAAGGAGTAGCCCGAAGCGCTCAGGCCATTGATCTGTCGGCTCACGGTGTCGCCCAGGCCATAGCCGTTACCGGCCAGTACGGCGTGGGCGTTGTCGACGGGCAGCAGGATGTAGTCGGTCAGCGGTTCGTCGTGCAGTTGGCCGCGAATCACCAGAAAGCCTTCTTCGAGGCGCACGCTGATGCCGCTCAATGGCGCGTCGGGCTCAAAGGTGTTGAGTACTTGGTAGGTGCCGACGGTGTCGGCCCAGGCCAAGGGCAGCGGCGGCGGGTCGATGCGTTCGCCAATGGCGATGCGCTGGCCGTGGCTGCGCGCGGTGAGCATCTGCCGGCCTTGCACGGTGATGACGTCGAGTTGTACCTGGCCCAGCTCACCGAGGTCCTTGAGCCAGAAACCGAAGACTTTCTTCTGGGCGCGCAGCCAGCCGTGATCGTCGCGCAACAGTTCGAAGTTGAAACCGGCCAGTTCGCCACGCAGCCGCTGGTCATCATCTTTGATCCGGAACACGCCCCAGGCGGTGGCGTAGAACCCTGCCAGGCGCTTGCGGTCGATGGCGGCCGGCACCTGGCGTAGCTTGAGTCCGTGGCGGGGTGCCTGGCAGTCTTCGCTGCAGACTTGCTCGCCGGTTTGCGCCTGGAGCATCAGACGCAGGGTGTCGGTTGCCAGTGTGGCAACCAGATCTTCGGCATTGCTGTCGTTGGCCATGATGATCACGGCCAGTTGATGGTCCGGCAGCAGGGTCAGCTGTGCGGCGAAATCATCGCCACCACCACTGTGCTGGTAGGTGCGCACCCCAGGGCCGATCGGCTCGTCACCGCAGGGTGCCAGAAACCACGCCAGGCCGATCTGGCAATCGAAGTCCAGGGCGTTGCCGGTATTTTGCTGGGTGAACATTTCATCGATGGAGCGGCTGGTCATTACCCGGTTGCCCTTGTAGAGGCCTTCGGCAAACAGCATCTGCACGTAATGGCTGAGGTCCCTGGGGCTGGCCCACAAACCGCCGGCGGCGATGTCGCGCAGTTGCGCATCGGTGCTGGCAACGCCTTCCTGATAGCCCTGGGCGCGATAGCCGATTTGCGCAGCCGTCCCGACAAAACTCGCGTGGTCCATCTCCAGCGGTTTGAGCAGGCTGTGTTGCAACTGGGCTTCAAACTCCTTGCCGCTGCTGCGCTCGATGGCAGCGCCCACCAGCGCATAACCCAGGTTGGAATAGGCCACTTGCGTACCGGGCGGTGTGCTCAACCAGACGCCGGACAGGCGCATTGGCATCTGCCCCATGGCGTAGTTGTTGCGCAGGTCACGCAGGTGTTCACTGGGCAAGCCGGACTGATGGCTGAGCAGGCGACGCAAGGTGATGTCGCGGTCGGCGGCCTGCTGGTCGGTATGGAAGCGCGAGCGCACATAGAACTCGCGCAGGGTCTGCTGGATCGGTGCATCCAGCGCCAGTCGCTGCTGTTCAACCAGTTGCAGGGCCGCGCTGGCGGTGAGCAGTTTGGAGATCGCACCGGCCCGGAAGGCGGTGTTCGGCGTCACTGGCAGGCCCTTGGCTTTGTCGGCCATGCCGAACCCGCGAGTCCAGATCAGCTCCTGGCCGTTGACCAGTGCAATCGACAAGCCGGGCACATTGGTCTGGGCCATGTCGCGGGGAATCCGGGTTTGCAGGTAGCGGATGATCGCGCTGTAGTCGCCCTTGGGAATCGGCGGCGGGGCAGGTGACTGCCCCTGGCAGCCAATGCTGCCCAACAGGCAACCGAGCAACGGAAGACCGCGCAATGTGCGAAGCATGACGAGCACCCGACAGGTGGTTTGGATGCTCGAATGCTAGGGCTGCGGCGCCCGAGGGTCTTTGACAGCTTTGTCGAGAAACTGTCAAAGACTGTTAACGGGCCACGCCGTGACGCTCATGCCATTGAGCGATCGACTCTTCGGGGTACTCATCGAACTGCAGGTCGCCCTTGCGTAGCGTGACCTCTACCCAGGGCGCCTTGGACCCCAGCATCAAGTGCGTATGCTCCGGTGGCACCGGCAATGGCGTATCGATGGCCGAGGCAAACGGATGGATCAGCTCCGGCCATTCCGGGCTGAACAACCACAACGCGCTGCCGCATTGCGAGCAGAAATGCCGCTCGGCCGTACTCGCATGGGCGCGGCTGGCGCCTTCGGGCTTGAGCTTGGCGTGGTAGACCGAAATGAATTTGCGCCCGCGCACCTTCAGGCTCTGGGTGTCGCCGGCCAGGTTGATCGCATAGCCGCCACCGCCCTGGGTCTTGCGGCAGATCGAGCAATAGCAACGCTGATAAGGGTAGGGATGGGCACTGGCAAGGCTGAACGTGACGGCGCCGCAATGGCAGGATCCTTCAAGCTGCATGGGCTGACTCCTTTGGCAAGGTGACTGTTCAGCTTAGGCGCTTTGCGGCATCAACGTGGCAATCAGCGCTCGAATGGTGCCGGGCAACGCCTCCAGCTCACGCACCAGGATGCTGCGCTCGCGGATCGCCCAGGGCTCATCCAGTTTTACGGCGACCAATTGCATGGTGCGGCTGTGTCGCACCGCGGCCGACTCCGGAATGATGCCGATCCCCACACCGGCCTCGACCATCCGGCAGATCGCCTCGAAACTCGACACCTGGATACGCAGCGACAAATGTTTGCCCAGCCGCTCGACGTGTTCGCGCAGGAAGCTCAACAAAGTACTGCCTTCATGCAGGCCGATATGCTGGTAGGCGAGGGTCTGTTCCAGCGTGACTGAGGGTTGGTCCGCCAGTGGATGGCCGACCGGCACCATCAACACCAGCTCATCGGTGCTGAAATGCAGCACCTGCAAGCCTGCCGCTTCCACGGGGCCGGCGATGATACCCATGTCGCTGGTGCCGTCCAGCACGCCGCGCACGATGTCGCGGGACAGGCGTTCCTGCAGGTCGACGGTCACGCCGGGGCGTTGTGACAGAAAACCTGCCAGCACTTCGGGTAAAAATTCGGTGACGGCCGTGGTGTTGGCAAAGATGCGGATATGCCCGGCGGAATCCACGCCGTATTGGGTGAATTCGCTCTTGAGGTAGTCCACCTGGCGCATGATCAGCCGCGCATGGTGCAGCAAGCGTTCGCCCGCCGGGGTGATTTCGACGCCACGGCTGTCGCGGTAGAGCAGGCGGGTGTCGAGCTGGCCTTCCAGGGCTTTGATCCTTGCGGTGGCGGCAGCCGGCGAGAGGAACGCACGCTTGGCGCCCTGGGTCAGGCTGGGGGATTCGGCGATATGGATAAACAGGCGCAGGTCGGCCAGATCGAAGTGCATGCAAGGCTCCCGGTACAGGATGGCGGCGTTCAGCATAACCGAACGCCGGTTTATTGAAATGCAAATTCTCAGAACGGCGATAGGCTTGCATGATCCGGGGCAGACACTCACTGCCCGAGGACCTGCACCCGATGAGCGCCACCGATTGGATCGGCCGAAGCGAAACCGCCCACGACCACCTCAGCCATAACCTGCTCAAGCGTATTGCCGCTACGTTCGGTGAAGAAGCGCCTGAGGACGGCGCGGACATCCCGCCGTTGTGGCAGTGGTGTTTCTTCCAGGACCCGTTGCCGGAAACTGCGTTGGGCAGCGACGGCCACCCGGCCCGTGGCGGGTTCCTGCCGCCGGCCGACAACCGTAATCGCATGTGGGCCGGTGGGCGCATCGAGTTCCTGCAGGCACTGCGGGCCGGTGAGGCGGCGACGCGCGTGTCGACCATCACCCAGGTCGAAGAAAAAACCGGTCGCACCGGTTCGCTGCTGTTTGTCACCGTGCGCCACGACTATTCCCAGGACGGCCGCCTGGCGATCCGCGAGGAACAGGACATCGTCTACCGCGAACCCACGCCGCCCAAATCCGGCAGCGGTGACGCGCTGGAGCAGGGCGAATGGTCTGAAACCGTCGATCCCACGCCCACCCTGTTGTTTCGCTACAGCGCAGTGACCTTTAACGGTCACCGCATTCACTACGACTACCCCTATGTCACCGGCACCGAAGGTTACTCAGGCCTGGTGGTGCATGGGCCGCTCATCGCCACCCTGAGCCTGCGCGCGTTCTGTCGCGCCAATCCTGGCGCAACCTTGCGCCGTTTTGCCTATCGCGGCGTGCGCCCGTTGATTGCGCCGCAGCCGTTTGAAGTGGGTGGCCGCGTGACCGAAACCGGCGTGGCCCAGCTATGGGCCGGCAACGTCGATGGCCTGGCGCAGCAAGCCAGCGTGCATTTCGAATAATCCAAGAACAACAGGCGGAGAGCCTTTAATGAACCCGAATGACAATGAAGAACTCAATGCCATCCGCGAAGGCGTGCGCGCCTTGTGCGCTGAATTCGATGCCCCTTACTGGCGCAGGATTGACGAGGAAAAGGGTTTCCCCGAAGCCTTCGTCAAGGCGCTGACCGACGCTGGCTGGCTGTCGGCGATGATCCCCGAAGAATACGGCGGCTCCGGACTAGGCCTGGCTGAAGCCTCAGTGATCCTTGAAGAAGTGAACCGCTGCGGCGGCAACTCCGGCACCGTGCACGGCCAGATGTACAACATGTTCACCTTGCTGCGGCACGGCAGCGACGCACAGAAACGCTTCTACCTGCCCAAGCTCGCCAGCGGCGAATTGCGCCTGCAATCCATGGGCGTGACCGAGCCCACCACCGGAACCGACACCACCAAGATCAAGACCACGGCGATCAAGCGTGGCGACAAGTATGTGATCAACGGCCAGAAGGTATGGATCTCGCGGGTCCAGCATTCCGACCTGATGATCCTGCTGGCGCGCACCACGCCATTGGCCGAGGTGAAGAAAAAGTCCGAGGGCATGTCGATTTTTCTGGTGGATCTGCGCGAAGCCATCGGCAACGGTCTGACCGTGCAGCCCATCGCCAATATGGTCAACCACGAAACCAACGAGCTGTTCTTCGACAACCTGGAGTTGCCGCTGGACAGCCTCATTGGTGAAGAGGGCAAGGGCTTTAAGTACATCCTCGACGGCCTCAACGCCGAGCGCACGCTGATCGCCGCCGAATGCATCGGTGATGGCCGCTGGTTTATCGAAAAGGCCAGCGCCTATGCCCGTGATCGCGTGGTGTTTGGCCGGCCCATCGGGCAGAACCAGGGCGTGCAGTTCCCGATTGCCGAAGCGCATATCGAGATCGAGGCGGCCGACTTAATGCGTTGGCGCGCCTGTGAGGAATACGACAGCGGCGCCAATGCCGGGGCCAGTGCCAACATGGCCAAGTACCTGGCGGCCAAGGCGTCCTGGGAGGCGGCCAACGCCTGCCTGCAAACCCATGGCGGTTTCGGGTTTGCCTGCGAATACGACGTGGAGCGCAAATTCCGCGAGACGCGCCTGTACCAGGTGGCGCCGATCTCCACCAACTTGATCCTGTCCTACGTGGCCGAGCATTTGCTCGAACTGCCACGCAGCTTCTGAGGGCCTGACCATGAGCCATACCCAAGCGTTGTGTCGGTTCCTGGCCGAACTGGATTACACGCAACTGCCGGAAGAGGTCCTGGCGCGCGCCGAAGATTTGTACCTGGACTGGTTGGCCTCGGCGCTGGCGAGCCAGGGCGCGCACCCGATTCCGTTGTTCGAGCGTTACGCGCAGAAAATGGGCCCGAGCAGCGGCCCGGCGCAGGTGATCGTCAATGGCGGCAGCACCAGCGCGTATTTCGCCGCGCTGGTCAACGCGGCTTCATCCCATCTGGTAGAGCAGGACGACCTGCACAACAGCTCCGTCCTGCACCCGGCGACCGTGGTGTTTCCGGCCGCGCTGGCGGCCGCCCAGGACCTCGGCAAGTCCGGTCGCGATTTGCTGCTGGCCTCGGTGGCCGGTTATGAAGCGGGTATCCGCATCGGCGAATTCATGGGCCGTTCCCACTACCGCATCTTCCACACCACGGCCACCGTCGGCACGTTGGCGGCGGCGGTAGCCGTAGGCAAGTTGCTGGATTTCAACGAAGAGCAATTCATCAACCTGCTCGGCAGCGCGGGCACCCAGGCGGCCGGCTTGTGGGAGTTCCTGCGTGATGCCGCCGATTCCAAGCAACTGCACACGGCGAAAGCCGCAGCGGACGGTTTGCTCGCCGCTTACCTGACGGCGGATGGGCTGACCGGCGCGCGCAATATTCTTGAAGGCGATCAAGGTTTGGCTGCCGGTATGTCCAGTGATGCCGAGCCGGCCAGATTGTCTGCCGATCTCGGCAGTCGCTGGGCGTTGCTGGAAACCTCGTTCAAGTTCCACGCCTCATGCCGCCATACCCATCCGGCCGCCGATGCGCTGTTGGATTTGATGCAGCGCGAAGGCCTGCAGGCCGAACAGATCGCCCACGTGAAAACCCGGGTGCACCAGGGCGCCATCGATGTACTGGGCCGCGTGAAAGTACCGACCAGTGTGCACCAGGCCAAGTTCTCCATGGGCACCGTGTTGGGCCTGATCGCCGTGCATGGCAAGGCCGGGCTCACCGAGTTCCATGAGCTGGCGTTGACTGATCCCGCCGTCTCGGCTTTGCGCGACAAGGTCAGCATGACCCTCGACGCCGAAGTCGACCGCGCTTACCCGCAGCGCTGGCTCGGTCGCGTTACCGTCACCACGCTGGATGGCCGCACGCTGCACGGCGCCATCGACGAGCCCAAGGGCGATCCGGGTAACACCCTGAGCCGTGCGGAGCTGGCCGATAAACTCCAGCGCCTCAGCCAATTCAGCAACGCCCGCACACCGGCCCAGGCCAATGCCCTGATCGACAAGGTCTGGGACCTGCGCAACGCCGCATCCATGGCCGACTGGCTTTGAGGAACTGTCATGACTAACCCAAGACCGCTGGACGGCATCACCGTTGTCAGCCTGGAACACGCGATTGCCGCGCCGTTCTGCACCCGTCAACTGGCCGACCTGGGCGCTCGCGTGATCAAGGTCGAGCGCCCCGGTGCCGGCGATTTTGCCCGTGGCTACGACGAGCGCGTGCGCGGCCTGGCTTCACACTTCGTGTGGACCAACCGCTCCAAGGAAAGCCTGACCCTGGACCTCAAGCAGGACGAGGCCGGCGATATTCTCGACGCCCTGCTGGCTGATGCCGATGTACTGGTGCAGAACCTGGCGCCCGGCGCCGCTGCGCGCATGGGCCTGTCGTTCGAGGCATTGCATGCGCGCTTCCCGCGCCTGATCGTCTGCGATATTTCGGGCTATGGCGAAGGTGGGCCGTATGAAAAGAAAAAGGCCTACGACCTGCTGATCCAGAGCGAAGGTGGCTTTCTATCGGTGACCGGTGGCCCCGGTGAAGACCAGATGGCCAAGGCCGGTTGCTCCATCGCCGATATCTCGGCGGGCATGTACGCCTACAGCGGCATCCTCTCGGCGCTGCTGCTGCGCGGCAAGACGGGAAAGGGCAGCCGCATCGACGTGAGCATGCTGGAAAGCCTGGTGGAATGGATGGGCTACCCGATGTACTACGCGTTCGCCGGTGCGCCGCAGCCACCGCGCGCCGGTGCGGCGCATTCGACGATCTATCCCTATGGACCGTTTCCCACCGGCGACGGCGGCACCGTGATGCTCGGCCTGCAAAACGAGCGCGAATGGGCGGCGTTCTGCGACAAGGTGTTGCTCACGCCGGCATTGGCGACCGACGAGCGTTTCTCCGCCAACTTCAAGCGCTCGGCCAATCGCGACGTGCTGCGCCAGAT
Source organism: Pseudomonas sp. C 49-2 (assembly GCF_003970195.1). NCBI lineage: Bacteria > Pseudomonadati > Pseudomonadota > Gammaproteobacteria > Pseudomonadales > Pseudomonadaceae > Pseudomonas > Pseudomonas sp. C 49-2. Next base: position 62,179 of record NZ_RXYG01000019.1, on the reverse strand, counting down.
CATCGTCGAGAGCTTCGCGCAGTTGGATGCGGAGGCGGTGATCCTGCGCCTGGAAGACGCGCAGATCGCCAGCGCCCGGGTCAACGATATGCAAGGCGTGTGGGACCATCCGCAGCTCAAGGCGCGGGACAGTTGGCGCGAAGTCGATAGCCCGGCGGGGCCGTTGCCGTCGCTGCTGCCGCCGGCACGCAATGGCGCGTTCACCCCGCGCATGGACGCTGTTCCAGGTTTGGGGCAGCACAGCCAAGGCATTCTTGAAAGGCTCGGTTACGCCGCAGACGCCATCGACGGCCTGCGCACGCGCGGTGTTATCTAACAATAAGGAATTCAACAAATGCCTAAGCCCTTGGTTCGTTCGGCGTTGTTTGTACCCGGTAGCCGACCGGAGCGATTTTCCAAAGCCTTGGCCAGCGGTGCCGACGCGGTGATCGTGGATTTCGAGGATGCGGTGGAAGAGCCGCTCAAGCGCCAGGCACGGGATAACCTTGGGGCGTTTTTGACGGCCAACCCCGCCGCCCAGGTGTGGGTGCGGATCAACGCGCCGGAACATGCCGAGCATTTTGAGGATGTGGCGTTCTGCAAGGCGCATCCGAATGTGGCGGGCGTCCTGTTGCCGAAGGTCGAAAGCGCAGCCCAGGTCGCCGTGGTGGCGGCCACCGGCAAACTCATCTGGCCGATTATCGAGAGTGCGCGGGGTTTGTTGGCGGTGGCCGAAATCGCCCATGCACCGCAGGTGGAGCGCCTGTCATTCGGCGGGTTGGACCTGGCGCTGGACTTGAACCTGAGCAGCAATTCTGCGGTCGCCCAGTTCGCCCTGGACCAGGCGCGCCTGGCGCTGATCGTGCATTCCCGTGCCGCCGGCCTGGTCGCACCGCTGGATGGCGTGCACCCGGCCATCGATGACCCTGAAGGTCTGCGCCGCTCGATCCGGCATGCCTATGAGATGGGGTTTGCCGGGGCGCTGTGTATCCACCCCAAGCAGGTGGCGGTGATTCACCAAGCCCTGGCGCCAAGCGCCGAAGACCTGGCCTGGGCCCAGCGCGTGGTGGATGCCGGCGCCCATGGGGCAGGGGCCTATCAGATCGATGGGCAGATGGTGGATGCGCCGGTGTTGCTGCGCGCGCAACGGCTGTTGGCGGCTCAGATCTAGCGTTCGTCCAGACCGAACGCAGGTATCAAAAAATCGAAATTCACTACACGCGTGACATCAGGCACCTTGCCCTACAACACAACAATAAGAAGGTGATTTCCCATGCTCAAGCTTTCCCGGGCGCTGCTGTGCGCCGCCACCTTGTTTGCCGCGGGCCTGGCCCAGGCGGCAGACCCGATTGTCATCAAGTTCGCCCACGTGGTCGCCGAAAACACCCCCAAGGGCCAGGGCGCGCTGCTGTTCAAGAAGCTCGCGGAAGAACGCCTGCCCGGTAAGGTCAAGGTCGAGGTGTACCCGAACTCGTCGCTGTTCGGCGACGGCAAGGAAATGGAAGCGCTGCTGCTGGGCGACGTGCAGATGCTGGCACCGTCCCTGGCCAAGTTCGAGCAGTACACCAAGCAAGTGCAGATCTACGACCTGCCGTTCCTGTTCAACGACCTGGCCGCCGTCGACCGTTTCCAGGCCGCCCAGGGCAAGGAACTGCTGACCTCCATGCAGGACAAGAACATCCTCGGCCTGGCCTATTGGCACAACGGTCTCAAGCAACTCTCGTCGAACAAGGCGCTGCATGAGCCCAAGGACGCCCGTGGCCTGAAATTCCGTGTGCAGGCTTCAAGCGTGTTGGAAGAGCAGTTCAAGGCGATCCGCGCCAACCCGCGCAAGATGAGTTTTGCCGAGGTGTATCAGGGCCTGCAGACCGGCACCGTGAATGGCACCGAGAACACTTGGTCGAACTATGAAAGCCAGAAGGTCAACGAGGTGCAGAAATACTTCACCGAGTCCAACCATGGCCTGATCGACTACATGGTGATCACCAACGCCAAGTTCTGGAACGGCCTGCCACCGGACATCCGCAGCGCGCTGGAGCAGATCATGGTCGAGGTTACCGTCGAGGTGAACAAGCAGGCCGAAGCGCTGAACCAGTCAGCCAAGCAGAAGATCGTCGATTCCAAGACCAGCGAAATCATCGAACTGACCCCGGAGCAACGCCAGCTGTGGCGCGAAGCCATGCGCCCGGTGTGGCAGAAGTTCGAGGGTGAGATCGGGGCTGACCTGATCAAGGCCGCCGACGCGTCCAACCAGTGATCGATTGCTGAAACAAACCCGACTCCTGTGGGAGCGGGCTTGCCCGCGATGGCACCGCCTCGGTGTTCCTGAAAGACCGAGTCGCCCGCATCGCAGGCAAGCCAGCTCCCACATTGATCCGGTTTCGTCAGTGACTTGTTGTGAATACCCCCGTCTAGTTTCGCGAGGTTTTGCCATGCAAACGCTAAGGCGCGTCTGGGAGCACCTGGAGGAAGGTTTTATCGCCTTCCTGCTGGCCGCCATGACCCTGGTGACATTCGTCTACGTCATGCTCAACAACATCTACACGCTGTTTTTTGCCCTGGCTGACAAGTGGGCCTTCAGCAGCAACTTCTTCAATGCCCTGGGTGATCACACCATGACCTGGGCCCAGGACATGACCTGGAGCGTTGCGCTGACCAAGGCCATGTTCGGCTGGCTGATCTTCTTCGGTATTTCCTATGGCGTGCGCACTGCCGGCCACCTTGGCGTGGATGCACTGGTGAAGTTGACCAAGCGCCCGGTGCAACGCGTGCTCGGCATGCTCGCCTGCCTGTGCTGCCTGGCCTACGCCGGGCTGTTCATGGTCGCCAGCTACAAGTGGGTGAGTGCCGTGATGGGCGCGCATATCGGCGCCGAGGACCTCGATCAGTACGGTATCGATGTGGGCGATATCGTGATCATCGTGCCCATCGGTTTTGCCATGGTGTTCATCCGCTACCTGGAGATTTTCTACCGCATCTTTACCCACCGTCAGGTCGGGTTGGGGCTGGCCGACGAGGCTGGTGAGGCCAGTAAATTGGCCGGCAGCCATGAGGAGCGTCACTGATGGCCGTGCTCTGTCTATTCCTGTTGTTGTTCGTGTTCATGTTCCTCGGCGTGCCGATCGCGATTTCCCTGGGCCTGTCCGGCGCCGTGTCGATCCTGATGTTCAGCCAGGACTCGGTGAGCTCCCTGGCGATCAAGCTGTTTGAGACCTCCGACGCCTATACCTTCCTGGCGATTCCGTTCTTCCTGCTCTCCGGTGCGTTCATGACTACCGGCGGCGTGGCGCAACGCCTGATCGACTTTGCCAACGCTTGTGTTGGCCACATCCGTGGTGGCCTGGCGATTGCGGCGGTGCTGGCGTGCATGTTGTTTGCCGCGCTGTCCGGTTCGTCTCCGGCAACGGTGGCGGCGGTGGGCTCGATTGCCGTGGCCGGCATGGTGCGTTCCGGTTACCCGAAGGAGTTTGGCGCCGGGATCATCTGTAACGCCGGCACCTTGGGCATTCTGATACCGCCGTCGATTGTGATGGTGGTGTATTCGGCGGCCACTGAAACCTCGGTCGGCAAGCTGTTCATGGCCGGCGTGATTCCAGGGTTGTTGCTGGGCCTGATGCTGATGATCGCGATCTACATTGTGGCGCGCATCAAGAAGCTGCCGGCCCAACCACGTGCGACCTTGCGCGAGTGGCTGACCTGCGCGCGCCGTGCGTTTTGGGGCCTGTTGCTGTTGGTGATCATCCTCGGCGGCATCTACAGCGGCATGTTCACCCCGACCGAAGCCGCAGCGGTGGCGGCGGTGTACTCGGCGTTTGTCGCGCTGTTCGTCTACAAAGATATGAAGCTGCGCGATTGCCCCAAGGTGCTGCTGGAATCCGGGCGCCTGGCGATCATGCTGATGTTCATCATCGCTAACGCCATGCTCTTTGCCCATGTGCTGACCACCGAACAGATTCCCCAGGAAATCACTGCGTGGGTGCTGTCTGAAGGTCTGACGCCGATTGGCTTTTTGATCATGGTTAACGTGGTGTTGCTGATTGCCGGCAGTTTCATGGAGCCGTCAGCCATCGTGCTGATCCTGGCGCCAATCTTCTTCCCGATTGCCATGAAGCTGGGCATTGACCCGATTCACCTGGGCATCGTGATGGTGGTGAACATGGAGATTGGCCTGGTTCATCCGCCGGTGGGGTTGAACCTGTTTGTGACCTCGGCGGTGACCGGGCTGACCCTGGGGCAGACCATCCGGGCGGCGTTGCCGTGGCTGATGATCTTGTTGGTGTTCCTGATCATGGTCACGTACTTGCCATTCATTTCCCTTGCACTGCCGCACTGGCTCGGTATGTAGATCCCAATTACCCTGTAATACCCTGTGGGAGCCGGGCTTGCCCGCGATGGCGTTGTGTCAGTTGCCAAATTTACCGGCTGACACTCCCTCATCGCGGGCAAGCCCGGCTCCCACATTGATTGTGTTGGGTCTTTTAATGGTCCAGCGCACTCAAGATCGCATGGGCCACTTTCACTCGCTCCCCGTTCGGGTAGTTCTTGTTGGCCAGGATCACTACCCCCATCCCCTTGCTCGGCACATACGCCACATACGCACCGAACCCATTGGTCGAGCCGGTTTTGTTCACCAGCGTGTCGGCCTGCGGCGCTTGTGGCGGGGTCAGCCAGTTCACCGGATGCGGTTCCACCGCCATTTTTGTCGAGTTGCCCTCCACCAGGGCGTCCAGCTTGATCGGGTAAGGGTACATCTCCCAGCCCAGCCCCTGGGTCATGCCCTCGACAGTGTAGTAGCCGGTGTGTGTGGTGGTGATGGCTTGTTGCAGCACTGGGTCCAGTGTCGCCGGGCGCATATTGACCTCTACGTAATGCACCAGGTCCGAAGCGCTGGTCTTGATGCCATAGGCCTCGCTGTCCATCGCGCCGGGGCCGACTCGCACGGGTTTTCCGTCCTTGCCATAGCCCTGGGCGTACAGGTTCATCTGGCTCTTGGGAACAGTGACGAAGGTGTGTTTGAGCCCCAGTTTCGGGATCAGGGTTTTCTCCATCAGTTGATCAAACGGCTGCTTCAGGCTCTGCGCCGCCAGGTAGCCGAACAGGCCCAGGCTCGGGTTGGAATACAGGCGTTGGGTACCCGGGGCGAAGTCGGGTTTCCACTGCTGGAAGTAGCTGATCATGTGCTGGGTGTTGTCCGCCGCGCGGGGAAATTGCAGCGGCAGGCCACCGGCGGTGTAGGTGCCCAGGTTGAGTAGGCTGATGTGGTCGAACTTGCCGCCGCGCAACGCTGGCAGGTACTGGCTGGCCGGGTCGGTGAGGGTCAGTTTGCCGCTCGCCACGGCATAGCCGGCGAGGGTGGCGGTGAAGGTCTTGCTGACCGAGCCGATTTCAAACAGGGTGTTCTCACTGACAGGCTGTTTGGCGTCTTTACTGGCAACGCCGTAGTTAAAGTATTGCGCCTTGCCGTCCTTGACGACACCGATAACCAGACCTGGAATAGACTGTTGCTGCATCAGCGGCTTGACGCTGGCGTCCACTACGGCGCGCAGGTCGTCGGCGGCCAGGCAGTGGCCGGTGGCGAGAAATAACGCCAGGGCGCCCAAGTTACGCACTCCGGACAGGGAGAGTTGAGGCATGATATCGCTTCCATGAGAGTGATCGATTGAATGAAGAGCCTGCGCGGGCGTGGCCAATGTAGGCAGTTCGCGGGCGTTGGGCAAACGATGATATCTCGCACCTGCCATTAGATTAATTGGGGTCAAGCATGCTGCGCTCCCATCTTCCCCTCAATGCCCTGCGTGCCTTTGAAGCCTCGGCCCGGCATTTGAGTTTTACCCGCGCCGCCATCGAGTTATGCGTGACCCAGGCGGCGGTCAGCCATCAAGTCAAAAGCCTGGAAACGCAGTTGAACGTGACCTTGTTCAAGCGCCTGCCCCGTGGCCTGATGCTCACCAGCGAAGGCGAAACCCTGTTGCCGGTGGTGCGCGACTCGTTTGACCGCATCGCCCAGACCTTGAGCCAATTCGAAGGCGGGCATTACCGTGAAGTGCTCACAGTGGGCGCGGTCGGCACCTTTGCTGTGGGCTGGTTGCTGCCACGGCTGCCCGAGTTTCAGGCGCGTTACCCGTTTATCGACCTGCGCCTGTCCACCCACAACAACCGTGTCGACGTGGCGGCCGAAGGCCTGGATTATGCGATCCGCTTCGGCGCGGGTGCCTGGCACGGCACCGACGCCTGTGAGCTACTGGCAGCGCCTCTCACCGTACTCTGCGTGCCGCCATTGGCCGAGCAACTGCACGCACCGGAAGACTTGCTCAAACACACCTTGCTGCGCTCCTATCGCACCGATGAATGGAACCTGTGGTTTCAGGCCGCCGGTCTACCCGCTGATACTTTAGTGCCGCGCAGCATCGTGTTCGATTCTTCGTTGGCGATGATGGAAGCCGCCTTGCAAGGGATCGGAGTGGCACTGGCGCCGGCGATGATGTTTTCGCGGCAACTGGAGAGCGACGTGATCCGCCAGCCCTTCGACGTCGGCATTAGCACGGGCAGCTATTGGTTGACGCGTTTGCAGTCGCGCGCTGAAACGCCAGCGATGCTGGCGTTTAAAAGGTGGATGTGTGAAAGCGTAAACGCTTAAACCAGGTACTTGTTGAACCAACCCAACGTTCTTTCCCACGCCAGATTCGCCGCCGCCTCGTCATAGCGTGGCGTCGAATCATTATGGAATCCGTGGTTGGCGCCCTTGTAGATATACGCCTCATACGTGGTGCCGGCGGCCTTGAGCGCCTGCTCATACGCCGGCCAACCCTCGTTGATCCGCGTATCCAGCTCACCGAAATGCAACATGATCGGCGCCTTGATCCGGGGCACGTCCTTGGCTTGCGGCTGGCGCCCATAAAACGACACGGCCGCGCCCAGTTCCGGGTAGGCCACCGCTGCCGCGTTGGTCACGCCGCCGCCATAACAGAAGCCGGTAATTCCGACCTTGCCCGTGCTGCTGTCGTGGTGCATCAGCCATTCGATGGCGGCGAAGAAGTCGTTCATCAGCTTGGTCGGGTCGACGGTCTGTTGCAGGGCCACGCCTTTTTCATCGTTGCCGGGGTAACCGCCCACCGAGGTCAGGCCATCCGGGGCCAGGGCGATGAAGCCGGCCTTGGCCAGGCGCCGGGCGACGTCTTCGATGTAGGGGTTGAGGCCGCGGTTTTCGTGGACTACCACCACCGCTGGCAGCTTGCCCGTGGCTTTGGCTGGGCGCACCAGATAGCCGCGCACCGTGCCGTTGCCTTTGGGCGAGGGGTAGGTGATGTAGTCGGCGACGATGTCCGGGTCGGTGAATTTCACTTGTTCGGCCAGCGCGTAGTTGGGGCTCAGGGCCGCCAGCAAGGCCGAAGCGGTGAGGCCGCCAAAGGTGAACAGCGCAGCGCGGTCGAGGAATTCGCGGCGGTTGATCTTGCCGTGGGCATAGCCGTCGTAGAGTTCCAGCAGTTCGGGGGCAAAGTCTTTCGCGGTCAGACGAGTCATCGGTGCATCCTCGATTAGCGGTGGCGGTCAATGTAGCCCAGGATCAGCCCTCGCGACCATGGGCGACGGCGGCCAATTGACCGGTGTCGACGCGCACGAAGATCGAATCGCCGATGGCGGTCAGTACGTCACCGGCGTACACCTCGCAGATCACGTGGGTCTTGCGTCCCACGTCACCGTCGACCCGCGCGCGCAGGGTGAGGGTGATGCCCATGGGCGTCGGCTTGATGAATTTGATCCCCAGGTTGCCGGTGACGCAGTCGATGCGCGGCAGACTGCCGGGTTCGCGCCCTTCGGCGCGGTAGTGGTAGGCCATGGCGGTCCAGTTGGAGTGGCAGTCCACCAGCATGGCGATCAGGCCGCCGTAGACCAGGTCGGGCCAGCCGCTGTAGTGGGCTTCGGGCAGGTGCTCGGCGACGAGGTGGATGCCGTCCGCGTCCCAGCGGCTCTTGATATGCAGGCCATGGGGGTTGCTGCCGCCGCAGCCGTAGCAGATGCCTTCCGGCGCGGTAATGTCCTGGAGTGAAGGGGCGTGCATGCAGAGTCCTTATATGTGCGTGTGCGACTACTCTGTTTAGCAGGACAGGCGCCGGATGGGAATAAATCCCTGGTGTGGCGTGTTAGCTCAGTACCTGTGTCCTTACCTCTAGCGGAGCGTTGCATGAAACGTCTTATGTCTCCGGTCGCCGTACTGGCCTTGATCCTTGCTTATGGTGCCAGCGCCCAGGCGGTGGAGTACAAGGACGTCAACCGCACCGCCAGCCAGATCAGCTTCACCTACAAGCAATTGGGGCAGCGGGTGTATGGCACGTTCAGCGAGTTTGAAGGCGCCTTGACCTTCGACACGCAAAAACCGGAGGCCGGGCATGCCTTGCTCAAGATCCAGCTGGCCAGTATCGACGCGGGCAGCCCGGACGCCAACGGCGAGCTGCAACGCGCGTCCTGGTTTGATACCGCGACGTTTCCGGTGGGCGTGTACGAATCCACCGGCGTCAAAGCCTTGGGCGACAACCGCTACACGATCAGCGGCAATCTGACCATCAAGGGCACCACGCGCCCGGTGGACGTGGACGTGGTGCTCAAGGAGCAGAGCGGCATTGGCGTGTTCGACGGTGAGTTCGTCCTCAAACGTGGCGACTTCAAGATCGGCGAGGGTGAGTGGGCCGGCAACAGCGTGGTATCCAATGACATCAACATCAAGTTCAAGATGGTCGCGCCGCAGCGTTAACGCGCGAACTTCTTTGCGCCGGCCACGCAGCCGATCACCGCGACCGTCACCAGCACCATGCCCAGGCTGACCTGCTCATGCAGCAGGCCTGCCGCCAGCGCCAGGCCGAAAAATGGTTGCAGCAACTGCAACTGGCCGACGGCGGCAATGCCACCCTGGGCCAGGCCGCGATACCAGAACACAAAGCCGATCAGCATGCTGAACAGTGACACATAAGCCAGGCTCAACCAGGCGGGCAGACTGATGCCGCGGAAACTCGACGGCGCAAGCATCAGGCTCAACGGCACCACCACCGGCATCGACACCACCAGCGCCCAGCAGATCACCTGCCAACCGCCCAGGCTGCGCGACAGCTTGGCGCCTTCGGCGTAACCCAGGCCGCACACCAGCACTGCCAGCAGCATCAGCAGATCGCCGGCCGGTACGGCGCTCAAGCCTTGGGCGACGGCATAACCCATCACCAGCACACTGCCCAGCACCGAGAACAGCCAGAACACCGGCCGCGGTCGCTCGCCGCCGCGCAACACGCCAAACACGGCGGTGGCGAGGGGCAGCAGGCCGATGAATACGATGGAGTGGGCCGAGGTCACGTATTGCAACGCCAGGGCGGTGAGCAAGGGGAAGCCAATCACCACGCCAAGGGCGACAATCGCCAGCGGCACCCACTGATTGCGCGCGGGGCGTTTTTCCTTGAATAGCCACAGCAAAGACACGCCGAGGACGGCGGCGATCGCGGCACGGACCATGGTGAGAAACACTGGGTCGAATTCCATCACGGCCAATCGTGTGGCGGGCAATGAACCGCTGAAAATCACCACGCCGATAAAACCGTTGATCCAGCCCTGGGTACTGGTGTCCAGGGTGTTGAGAGGGGATGTACGTTCCATGAGGGAGTGCCCGAAGCAGGAGGGGTTGCGTTCGGGCCATCCTAGGGGCGAGCATTAAGACAATCAAAAAATTGTCATGGATACATCCCAATGCCGCGCGCCCGCTACAAGTCCTTGGTCGACACCTTTGCTGGAGCCATCCGCAGCGGCCAAATGCCGCCTGGCACGCGTCTGCCGACGCATCGTCAATTGGCCGCCGAGCATGGCCTGGCACTGGTCACCGCCAGCCGCGTGTACACCGAGCTTGAGGCCATGGGCCTGGTCAGCGGCGAACCCGGGCGTGGCACCTTCGTGCGCGAAATCTCGTTGCCGCCAGGGCAGGGCAGTGGTCAGATGACGGTGACGGCGGGCATGCTCGACCTCAATTTCAACTATCCCTCGTTGCCGGGCCAGGCAGACCTGTTGCGCACAGCATTGCGCCAACTGGCGCTGTCCGGCGACCTTGAAGCGCTGTTGCGTTACCAGCCCCATGCCGGCCGTCTGCATGAGCGCGCGGCCTTTGCGCGGCACTTATTGAACCGTGGGCTTACCGTGGAGCCCGACCAAGTGCTGCTGGTCAGTGGCGCCCAACATGGCCTGGCGGTAACGATGATGGCGTTGCTCAAACCCGGTGACGTGATTGCGGTCGATGCGTTGACCTACTCGGGCTTCAAGGTACTGGCCGAAACCCTGCACCTGGAAATTCTCGCGATCCCGGTGATGCCGACCGGCCCGGACCTGGAAGCCTTGCAAAACCTGTGTCGCAAGCGCCCGGTGCGCGCCGTATACAGCATGCCGACCCTGCACAATCCCCTCGGTTGGGTGATGGATCTGGCCCAACGCGAACGGCTGGTGTCCATCGCCCGTCAGCACAATCTGATGATCATCGAAGACGCGGCCTACGCGTTCCTCGCTGAAGACCCACCGCCCCCGGTGGCGACGCTGGCGCCGGAACGCACGGTGTATGTGGGTGGGCTGTCAAAAAGTGTGGCGACGGGCCTACGCGTGGGGTTTGTCGCGGCGCCGATGGAATGGGTAAAGACGCTGGAGCGCACCCTCATGGCCACCACCTGGAATGTACCCGGCGTGATGAGCGCCATGGCGGTGGCATGGCTGGAGGATGGCACCGTGGCACAGCTTGAGGCGCAAAAGCGCGAGGACGCCCAGGCACGCCAGGCTTTGGCCGCTCAGGTGTTCAAAGGGCTGACCACCATCAGCCATCCCTCGTCGTATTTTCTATGGTTGCCGTTGGCGGAAGACGCCCGGGCCGATCAGGTCGCCATGACCTTGCAGCGCGACAATATTTCAGTGTCCACCGCCGAGCCGTTTGCCGTCTCGGGACACGTCCCGCATGCGTTGCGGTTGGCCTTGGGGTCGGTGCCAATGTCGGCACTGCGCGAAGCGTTGCTCAAAGTGCGCAAGGTGGTGGCGTGGTGAGCCGGTTTCAGCGGCTCACCGCTGGGCATCAGTACTTGTAAGCCTGACGCCCGATCAGCAGCCATTTGCCTTTCTGCTTCTGCCAGACCTGGAAGTTGTCGATGTCGGTAGGCACTTCAACGCCGCTGTTCACGGCCAGGGCATGGAAGTGGTTGCGTACCAGCGCGGTGTCGCCTTGCAGGGTGATGGTCTGGTTCTGCATTTCCAGGGTCTTGAAGGCGCTGGTATGGGTTTCCAGGTCAGCGATGAATTGGTCTTTGTTCTGCACCTTGCCGCTAGAGTGGCCGTAGGTGAGTTTGTCGGCCGTCAACGCGTGAAGTTGCTTGAGGTCCAGGTGCAGCATGGCTTGGGTCAGTTGGTCGACCGCTTGTGCCACATCCTTTTCGGCAGGGGCAGGCGCGGCTGCGACATAACCGCTGAACAGGCACAGAAATCCGATCAGCACTTTGACGTTTTGCATGGGTGTTTCCTTATTGTTGTTGGGGGCTGGCACGACAGCTCAAGTCGTCGTACAACCATGCAGTATTTCGGGTGGGGAAGGAAAGTGAAATTTCGAAATATCTTGAAAAGATTAGGCTTTAAGGCGTTATAAAACAAACGCAAACTTATACGATGTCCCAACACACTGATCTCATCATGCCTCGCTTCCTGTGCAAGTAGCACATCGCTATGCTACTGCCGAAACCTGACACTGCCCGAGAGACAAAATGGATTTTGACTGGCACAGCGACACACTCACCCGCGCCACTCCGGTAACCCCACACTACAAAAACACTCAAAACGTCCGCCGCTTCATGCGTGAACACTGCGGCCCAGGGTTTAAATTCGACCGGCCGTTCATGGCCTGGATCCGCAACGAGGTGCCCAAGACCCTGGGCGACGTGGTGGATGAGTGGCAACGCCGAAACGAGGATTCACGCCCATGACACCCGACGAAAAATACCAGGCCGCCCAGCAACGTCTCGGCTATCCGCTGGATGAATTCAAAGTCGGTGGGGGTGATGCAACTGCCGAAGTCGGCGGCAGTGGAGATCGATATGATTGCCGTCGCCCACAGCGCTTGAAGTGACACGCGATCCAACTGTAGGAGCCGGCAAGCTGGCTCCTACAGGGAGGGTGTTTAGTCAGCTGCCAGCGGGGGTGTGCGCGGTGGAATCAGGCGTTTGCTGCCGGTGGCTTCATAGGCCGAAGCAAACCGCAGCAACGCCGAATCGTCATACGCCCGCCCGGCAAACGTCAGCCCCACCGGCATGCCGATATCCGCCATCACGCCCATCGGCACGGTGACGGTCGGCACGCCGAGGTGGCGAATCGCGAGGTTACCGTTGGCGACCCACACGCCGTTGCTCCAGGCGATGTCAGCCGACGCTTCATTCACGTCAGCATCCGCCGGGCCTACGTCAGCCACGGTCGGGAACAACACGGCGTCGAGACCGAGCGTGTCCATCCAGTCTTCCAGGTCGATGCGGCGGGTCTGTTCCAAACCGCGCAGGCCATCGGGGACCGTGCTGATCTCGTTCCACGGCGTGATGCCGCGTTCGGCCATGCGCACGTATTCGTCCATGCCGGCGGCCAAATCGTCCTCACGGTTGGGCAGAGTGCCGGGGTCGTGGGGGAAGATCTTCGGCCCGTCCACATCCGCCAGGCGGTTGAGGGCAGGGTCGTTGTTGGCGCGCAGGAAATCATCGAAGGCCCAGGCCGACAGTTCCCACAGTTCATCGTGGAGGAACTCCTTGGAGACCAGTCCACGGGTGAACACGGTGGGTGCGCCAGGGCGGTCGCCTTCGCAGTTGGACACCAGCGGGAAGTCCACGTCGATGACTTCGGCGCCGGCCGCAACCAGCGCCTGGCGCGCGTCGTTCCACAGGTCGATCACGCTGGCGCGGGTGTTGATCTTCTGCCCGGTAGGACCGCCGATGCCGGGTTTTTCACTGGTGCCGGCGTCAGGGTCGGCGTTGATGTACATGCGCGGCACGCCAAAGCGTTTGCCGGCGAGGGATTCGGAGCTCACGGCCAGTTCAGCGTAGGACGCCGGGCGAACCGAGGCGACGCTCGGGATCGGCACCCACGGCTGCAAACGCCACAGGTCGCCACGGGTGTCCGGGTCTTCGGCCACCACCACATCGAGCACTTCCAACAGGTCTGCCATGGTGCGGGCGTAAGGCACTACCACGTCCATGGTCGGTGTGAGCGGCCAGTTGCCGCGCACCGAAATCACCCCACGGGACGGGGTGTAGGCGCACAGGCCATTGTTGGACGCCGGGCCGCGTCCGCTGGACCAGGTTTCTTCGGCCACGCCAAACGCGGCAAAACTGGCCGCCGTCGCGGTGCCGGCACCGTTGGACGAACCGGAGGCAAACGGCGCCGTCAGGTAGTCGGCGTTATACGGGCTTTCCGCCCGGCCATACACACCACGCTGCATGCCGCCATTGGCCATCGGCGGCATGTTGGTCTTGCCCAGGCAGATGGCGCCGCCGCCGCGCAGGCGTTCGATGGTGAATGCATCACGCTGGGCGACCAGATGGGCAAACGCCGGGCTGCCGGAGGCGGCGGTCAGGCCCTTGACCAGGTAGCTGTCTTTGGCGGTGTAAGGAATGCCATCCAATGGCCCCAAGGTTTCGCCTTTGGCCCGGCGTGCATCGGACGCCTCGGCTTCTTTCAGGGCGTCGGGGTTGCGCACCACCACGGCGTTCAAGGCGGTGACGGTCTGCGGGCCGTCATAGGCCTCGATCCGCGCCAGGTAGGCCTTGACCAGTTCAACCGCCGTGGTCTGGCCGGATTCAAGCGCAGCGCGCAATTGGGCAATGGAGACTTCGGTAACTTGCATCACGTTTTTTTCGCCGCCTTCAAGTGGGGGTATGGCGGCAGTCTACGTACAGATATTTCACAAAACCAGCGCCGCATACTCCGCATAGGCGCCGCGCATCACCTGCCAGGTGGCCTCGTCAGCGGGAATCAGATGTTCGATCCGCAGGGAGGTGAGGGTGATGTCCTGGGGCATGCCAAACGTGGTGAAGGTGGACAAAAAGCTCAGTTCACCCTGGCGTGAGCGCACGCGGGTCAGTACCAGCGGCGGCATGTGCGCGGGCAGTTCGGTGTTGGCCGGTGTCGGCAAACTCGCCAGTAATGCGGCCAGTTCGGGATTGCCCAGCGCTTCACGGGTGGCGCGCTGCCAGGCCAGGGCGCGGATCTCCTCGGCATTGATCAGGTGATCGCCCAGGCCGCCCGGCTGCAGCAGCGTCGTCAGCAAGTTCACGCCCTCGGCGGCATCCGCTCGGATGCCCACTAATTCAAACAGCAGGCCGGTACTGGCATTCGCCGCCAGCACTTCCCACTGACTGCCCAACAGGATGGCAGGGGCCGGATTGTTGGCGTGCAGCACATGGCTGACGGCTTCGCGGATCGCCGTCATGGCGGGTGAGGCGAGTGGGGTGGCGGTGTAGCGCGGCGCATAGCCGGCGGCGAGGAATACGCGGTTGCACTGCTCCAGCGGTGCCTCCAGTGCCGTCAACAGATTATGCAATGTGGCGGTGCCTGGTTTGGCGCGACCGGTCTCGATGCAACTGAGGTGACGCTGGGAAATGCCGGTGATCAGGGCCAGGTCGAGTTGGCTCAGCTTGGCGTGCCGGCGCAATTGGCGCAGCTGTTCGCCGGCAGTAACAAGGTTGTCCATGGCGGAATCATGACCTCCGAGGTCATTGCGAGGGTCCGAACCTTATCACTAACGTGGGCTTCCATCACTTCAAGGAAGAGACCATGAGCAGTCGCTTTATCGCCCTGGCCGGTTTGCTGGGATTTTCGTTCTACACCCTGGCGACGATGCTGACAGCCGAACAGTCGCTGTGGGCCTTTGGCCGCGAACTGATGTCACGGCCGGACACCGCGCAGGTGGTGATCGACCTGTATTTGATGGCGGTGCTGGCGTGTGTGTGGATGTACCAGGACGCACGACGGCGCGGGCGCTCGGTGGTTTCGTTGCTGCCGTATTTTGTGCTGACGGCAGTGTTTGTGTCGGTGGGGCCGTTGCTTTATTTGGTGGTAAATGGGGTGCGCGATGAGTGATCTTTTGCAGGTTTATGCGCTCTGTGTGCTGGTGCTGTGCCTGAAGATGTTTGCGATTTCCTGTTATCAGGGGGTCTTTCGGATACGGCGCCAGGCGTTTACCAACCTGGAGGATGCAGCGTTCTTCAAGCGTGCTGCGCATTCAGCGGAACTGCCGCAAGTGGTGAGGGCGACCAAGGCCTGGGCGAACGACTTGGAGAGTATTCCACTGTTTTTCGTGTTGGGCGGGCTGTGTATTGCGTTGGGGGCGAGCGGCGCTGTGACGGCAGGGTTATGTGTCTGTTTTACCCTTGCACGGGTTGCGCATACGGTGATGTATCTGGTGGGGTGCCAGCCCTGGCGGACGCTCGCGTATGGGCTGGGCGCAATCTGCCTGCTCGGGCAGGGCGCCACTGTGGTTGCCAGGCTGATGGTGATTTCCACTTAACAATAGGGTGCGGTTCCCGTTCTATCCACCAACCGGATGCTATCGCGCCCGCCACGCTTGGTTTCATACAGCGTGGTGTCGCCTTGCTCGATCAACGCCGTGAGGCTCGGTGGCGGCTGGTCGAACAGGTTGGCGCCGATGCTCAGGGTTACCGGCGCCGGCGTGGTGAAGGTCTGCGCGGCCAGCTTTTGGAACTGGTCGCGCAGGCTGCTGCCCAGTTCGACGATCTGCTCGGTGGACGCCGGGTTCAGCAGGATCACGAACTCATCCCCGCCCAGGCGTGCGGCCAATGCTCCCTGGGGCACCACGCTGCGAATCATCTCGCTCAAGGCGATCAGCAAACGGTCGCCGGCGGTGTGGCCGTAGAGGTCGTTGACCGACTTGAAGTTGTCGATGTCGATCAGCAGCAACGCGCCGGGTTGCGCCGGCGAGACCTGGGCCAGCAGGCGCGGTGCGCGCAGGTCGAGGGCGCGGCGGTTGTACAGGGCGGTCAGTGGGTCGCGGGCGGCGAGGCGGGCAATCTGTTGTTCGCGTCGGTAGCGTTCGGAGCCGGTCATCGACAACGCGATCAGCATGATCGCCATGGCGCCTTCCACCAGGGAAATCTGGATGATCTCGCCCTTGAACGCGGCGAGGTCGATCAAGGTGCCGGGGATCAGCACCGACAGCGCCTTGGCCACATAAAACGCGCCGTGGATCAACAGCACATAGCGTAGTTGCACGGCGCCGATGCTCAGGGATTTGCCATGGGGCCGCAGTAAAAAGCTGGCGCGCAGGGTCGGCAACGCCACCAACAGCGACTGTACCGCCAGCATGGCTTTAGACCATGAGGGGTCGCTCGGCAGCATCAGCATGCAAAACCAGGCCACCAGCATCAGCAGCCACACGGGCGACAAGCGTGTTTGCGTGAATCGCGCCACACCGAGCAAGAACAGGAAATGCGCGGTCACCAGCAAGCCGTTGGCGAACCAGATGCCGATCATCAAATAGCCGTTGATGCGCAGTAGGGCGAGGGTGGAGCCGATGCTGATGGTGGCAAAACCGGCGCTCCAGCACAGCAGCGAAGGTTCGCGCACGCTGCGCCATTCAACGGCCAGGTACAGGGCGGCAGCGGCTGCCAGGGCAACGGTGAGTGCCAAAATCGTAGGAGGGTCGAGCGTCATGTGCTGCCGGGTCTGCCAGGGTTGCGTTGAAAACCGCGATTGTAAGCGTTCGCGCGAGGTTTTCGGAGGCTTACTGGCGAACGGCTATCAATGCATTCAATTTAACGCACTGGCAACGTCGCGCGGAACACCGTTCCCGACGCCAGATCTGACTCGACCTCAATTAAACCTTGATGGGAGGTCACAATTTCAGAGGCGATGAACAAGCCCAATCCAAGACCTTCCGTTGGGCCGTGTTCTATGAACGACCGTTGGGAAAAGCGCCCCATGGGATTGAAGATAAACGGCAGGACATCGGCAGAAATGGGGTTGCCACCGTTGCGCACAGTGAACACCACCGTCTCTGCGCGAGTCGCCAACTCGACTGTGATGGGTAACTGTGCATCGCCGTGTTGCACGGCATTACTGATGATGTTGGAAAATACCTGCTCCATGCGCGGGCCATCAAAGCTGCCAAGCGCCTGGGCTTTTGCTTCGAAGACGATGTTCGAAGCAGGGTGAAAGGCTCGGATCTCCTCGACAATGCGTTCACAGATCGGCGCAAGATCGACCTCCGTACGCTTTACCGGAATGCCTGGCCCCATCTGACAACGTGTCAAATCCAGCAGATCGCCGACGATCTGGCTGGCACGTTGCACACTGGTATAGATCTGCGTGGCCACACGGCCGCCGCGCTCGTCCACAGTCGGCGAGCGCCGGAGCGTGTCGGCGCCCAGCAGAATCGCGCCCAACGGCGTGCGCAGGTCGTGGCCGAGGATGCCCAGGAACACATTGCGCGACGCTTCTACGGCACGTGAGTAACTGGCGATGGATTCTGCCAGTGCCTGGTCGATGGCTTCATGGAAGCGGTTCATGTCGTCGACATCCAGCGCCGTTCCCTGTTTGACCTGGTCAAGCCACTGGCTGAGCACGCTGGTGCGCAACGCGCGGTATTCAGACACCATCTGGTCGATGGAGAAACCCGCCATCAAGCGTGTCACCGCGTGGGTTTCAGCAGGGCTTTCTTCGTCATTCCGCGGCGCCAGCCCTTGCGCCTTGTCAGTTTGCTCCTGCACGGTCTGGGTGGTGCGCAGGTCACTCACGATGGCGCGAAGCATCTGCTCGGCATGATCGCGCAAGCCTTCACGGTCGAGGTCGGCCCCAGGTGTCTGGATGGTGCGGGCAAAGTCTTCCCACGCCTGAAGGATCGGCTCGAGGTTCGCAAGAATGAAGTCAGGCAGGCGCATACGGGAGGTCCTTGGATGGGCAGAAACGCACGGGAAGCTGCCAAACAAGGATTTAAGCACGGAATGGCTACACGCAGGCGTCCTTGCCTGCGTCAGTCGTGGGCGTAGGCGCGATCAAATGCCTTTGGTGGAGGGTAACAAGACGGTCAGAATGCCCACCAGCGGCAGGAACGAACACAGCTTGTAGACGTACTCGATACCGTGGGTATCAGCGAGCAAACCGAGCAAGGCTGCGCCAATCCCGCTGAACCCGAACATCAGGCCGAAGAAGATTCCGGCGATCATGCCCACGTTACCCGGCACCAGTTCCTGGGCATACACCACGATGGCCGAGAAGGCCGACGCGATGATGAATCCGATCACCACGCTCAACACCGCCGTCCAGAACAGGTCGACGTAGGGCAGGGCCAGGGTGAACGGCGCGGCGCCGAGGATGGAGAACCAGATGACTTTCTTGCGCCCGATCTTGTCGCCGATCGGGCCGCCCGCGAAGGTGCCGACGGCCACGGCGCCGAGGAACAGGAACAGGTACATCTGGGAGCTCGCGACCGACAGCTGGAATTTTTCGATCAGGTAGAACGTGAAGTAGCTGGTCAGGCTGGTCATGTACCAGTATTTGGAGAACACCAGCACGGCCAGCACCACCAGGGCGAAGGTCACGCGGCCCTTGGACAAGCCGTGGGTCGCTTTGCCGCCTTGCTTGAGCTTGAACAGGTTGAGGTGGTTGCGGTACCAGCGGCTCAAACCGTAGAGCACCAAGATGGCGAACACCGCAAACAACCCGAACCAGGCGATATTGCCCTGGCCGTAAGGAATGATGATCGCGGCCGCCAGCAACGGGCCGAAAGCACTGCCGGTGTTGCCACCGACCTGGAACGTCGACTGCGCCAGGCCGTAGCGACCGCCGGACGCCAGGCGCGCAACGCGGGAGGTTTCCGGGTGGAAGGTCGACGAGCCGACGCCCACCAGGCCTGCTGCGAGCAGAATCGCCGGGAACGTGCCGACAAACGCCAGCATCAGAATGCCGATCAAGGTGCAGACCATGCCCGCCGGCAGCAGCCAGGGTTTCGGGTGGCGGTCGGTGTGGTAGCCGATCCACGGCTGCAGCAGGGATGCGGTCAGCTGGAACGTCAGGGTGATCAGGCCTACCTGGGTAAACGACAGGCCGTAGTTGGCCTTGAGCATTGGGTAGATCGACGGCAGCACAGCCTGGATCAGGTCGTTGATCAAATGCGCCAGGGCGCAGGCGCCGAGCACACGCATGACCAAAGGGCTGGCTTGGGGTGTGGTGGTTGCAGCGGCGGGTGACGCGGTGAGGGTCGACATGCAGGCATTCCATACAAGGCAGCTAATCAGAGGCGGCAACTTCTTAAGGTCGCCATCCATTACAAAATGATTCGGCGTTCATGCTAAATTCGTCAGGAATGCCTGTCTCGCGTAATTCGGGCGACAACCATCGCAAAAAGGGCGAAATCATCAAACCATTGAACGAATTCCTCCAGGAAATCAACGAAGGTGCCTGGGCGGTCATCAGTTCCGCCACGGATTATCCGGAAAACTGGGTGATCCCCGACCACAGCCACGAGAAGCACCAACTGCTCTACGCCATCGAAGGCGTGATGGTGGTGTACTCGGCGCTCAACCAATGGACGGTGCCGCCCAATCGCGGGATCTGGATGCCCGCCGGGCAGGTGCATTCCCTGCGTTGCGTGGGCACCCTGAAAATGCGCAGCGTGTTTGTGCGCCCGGATCGTTTCCCGAACATGCCCGGCGAGCCGAAGACGGTGAGCATCTCGCCGCTGCTGAGCGAATTGATCAAGGCCTCGGTGAGCCTGAAACCGCCGTATGCCGAGGACTCGCGGGATGCGCGGATCATGCACCTGATCCTCGACGAACTCGCCATCCTGCCGGCCTTGCCACTGTCCTTGCCGCAGCCTGCCGACCCGCGCCTGCAGCGCATTTGCCTCGCGTTGCAGGAAGAGCCCGGCGACGCCTCCACGGTCGCCCACTGGAGCGAGCGCCTGAACCTGGACCAGAAAACCATCCAGCGCCTGTTCCGCAAGGAAACCGGCATGACCTTCGGCCAGTGGCGCCAGCAGGCGCGGCTGCTGCTGGCATTGGAGAGGATTGCGGTGGGGGAGAAGGTGATCGATATCGCGCTGGAGCTGGGTTACGAAAGTCCGAGCGCCTTTACCAGCATGTTCAAGAAACAGTTCGGCAAGACGCCGAGTCATTTCTTCAGGTAGGCGCCTGCGTGAGGTTGGCGTGCAGGTCCAACAGACCGTTGAACGCATCAATGTCCAGCGGTCGGCTGAGGAAATAGCCTTGGCCCTCCTCACAGGCCACGCTCTTGAGTAATGCCAAGTGCTCGGCGGTTTCGATGCCCTCGGCTGTCACCGTCAGTGCCAGGGCCCGGCCCAGGCCGACAATCGCCTGGATGATCGCCTTGTCATCGTCGCTTTCTTCCAGGCGGGTCAGGAAGCTGCGGTCGATCTTCAAACCATCGAATGGGAACGCCCGCAGGTAGCTCAGGGATGAGTAACCGGTGCCGAAGTCATCCATGGCGATACGCAGGCCCAAGTGCTTTAGCGTATGCATGACCTCAAGTGCACCGTCGGTATCATCGAGCATGACGCTTTCGGTGATTTCCAGTTCCACCCGTGCCGGGTCGATACCCGACGTCGCCAATGCCTGGCGTGCGCGCTCGACCAGGTTGCCGCGCTTGAATTCGGTGGGTGACAGGTTCACCGACACAAACAGATGCTCTGGCCATTGGGCGGCACGCGCGCAGGCGGTTTCGAGTACCCAGTCGCTCAACGCCAGGATCAGCCCGGACTCCTCGGCAATCGGAATGAAGGTGTCAGGCGCGATCAGCCCACGCACGGGATGTTGCCAGCGCACCAGGGCTTCGGCGCCGACCATTTGCCCGTCGGCGATGCGATAGCGCGGCTGGAAATGCAGGCGCAGCTCGCCGTGTTTGATCGCATAGCGCAGGTCGCTCTCCAAGCGGCGACGTTCGATAATTCGCGCGTTCATGTCGCCGGAGTAGAACCGCCAGGTATTGCGCCCCGCAGCCTTTGCTTCGTACAAGGCAATGTCGGCGTAGCGCAGAAGTTCCGTGGCTTCACGGGTATCGGTGGGGGCGATAGCGATTCCGATGCTGGCGCTGACAAACACCTCCTGCTCGTCGATTCTGATCGTACGCTCGATGGATTCGATCAAGCGCTTGCACAGTGCTTCGACTTCGTCTTGAGTGCCTGCATCGGTCAGGATCAGTACAAATTCATCACCGCCGATTCGCGCGACCAGATCCCCATGGCGAACGCAGTCCGCCAGGCGGGCCGACACTTCGTTGAGCACCCGATCACCGGCAGCGTGCCCAAGCAAGTCGTTGACCGGTTTGAACCGGTCGAGGTCCAGGCTGAACATGACCAACGGCTGCTCCAAGGAGGACAAGGCCTTGAACTTGCCCTCCAGAAACGCCTGCAGGCGCGTGCGATTGGGCAGCCCGGTGAGGGCGTCATGCTGGGACAGGAACTCGATGCGTCGACGGGCCTCGACTTCTTCCGTTACATCGGTGGCCGTTCCGCGAAACCCGCCACACGGCATCTGCCGTGCGGACAGTCGAGTGCTGCGTTCCAGCCCCAATGCATCGACGTAACGACACTGCACGCTGATATCCGGGCGACGTTCGGGGGCGCTGAGCCACTGGGAGAGCAGGCCGCTTTCGGTCTCCAGCAAATCGTTCATTGTGGCGCCGATCCAAGCGTTGCGCACCAGCCCGGTCACGCCTTCAAAGCGTTCCGACAGGTAGGTAAAGCGCCAGCCGGCGTCGATTTCCCATACCCAATCGGAACTGGCTTCCACCACATCGCGAAAGCGGGCTTCGCTGGTGGCCAGGGCGTTCTGACTGTTCTGCAGCGATGAATGGCTGGCGTCCAGGGCGAGTGCGGCGGCGGTGGTGCGCCGCGAAATGACCCAGGTCATCACGCACACCAGCAACGCAGCCAGGCCCAGCAGCGGCAGGCCTACGCCCATCAGGCGCAAGCCGGGACGAGCCGGCTCCCAGTGGAGACTGCCGGCCGAGCCGTTGTCGCCGAGGGGGAAGAGCAAGGTCTTGCCGATTTCATCGGCGGTGGCGACGTGCAGTTTGTCCACGCCGAATTCATCGCCGATCACCGCCAGTTTGGCGCTGTCGAGGATATCGATAAAGATCAGCACCGACGCTGTCCGGCCGTCGGGCAACACCGTGGGGTCGGTACCGGGGGTGATGGCGGCGGCAGCTACCAGTGCAGGGCTGCCAAGCACGCTGATAAAAGCCGTGGCGGGTGTCTCATTGTCTGCGCCCGCGCGAGCCTGCTCAAGAATCTCGGTGATGGGCCCACCGAGCCACTGGTTGAGTTCGACGGTCTGTAACTGGCCGTCAACGACGGCATACACCGTGCGGTTGGCGTCGTCGACCACGAACAGGCCTTGAAAGCCGAAATCATCGAACAGCGTGGCGCCGATGTTGCCACGGACAAAGGCCCAATCAGCGTCTACCGTCATATGCAAATGCTTGTAGGCGTCACTCCAGAAGGCGTAGTCCTTGACCGTCACCCGCAGGGACTTTTCCAGCGACTGCACGGCTTTGCGGGTATAGAACGCACTTTCAGCCTGCTCGGAGCGGTCCAGTTCATGGGCCAGATAGACCAACGAGTAGGCCGCGGCGGCAAACACCACGGCCAGCAAGGCCATGAACCTGAAGAGTGAGGTGCGCGCCAGCGACAGACTGGTGCGATCGGAAAGCGAGCGGACGATAGGGGCGAGAGCGTTCGGCATAGTTTCCCGCAGGGCGTCGCTGCTTGTCAGGGGTGTCCCTTGCTATCGGCAGCTCAGGCAAAACATTTAGACCGCCGGGTAGGGTGGCCGCTGGCGCGCGTTGCCAACCACGTCAATAGGGCCGCGACGCTCAGCACCGCTGCACTCAATTCGAATGTCGCCTGATACCCGCTCAGGTCGAACATCAGGCCGCCCACGATAGCGCCGGAAGCGATCGCCAGTTGGATAATCGCCACCATCAAGCCACCCCCTGCCTCGGCGTCGTCGGGCAGGGTTTTTGACAGCCAGGTCCACCAACCCACGGGGGCGGCGGTGGCGACCAGGCCCCAGAGCCCCAGTAATAGCGTGGTTATCGCTGTGGAACTGCCAAATATGACCAGCGCCAGCGCAATCCCGGCCATCACCAGCGGAATAATGCCCAGCGTCAGGAACAGGCTTTTTTTCAGGAAACGCTCAATCACCAACGTCCCCGCAAAACCCGCCAATCCCAGCACCAGCAAGATCAACGACAGCCCGGACGCACTTACCTGGGTGACGGCCTCCAGAAACGGCCGCAGGTAGGTGAACAACATAAACTGGCCCATGAAAAACACACTCACCGCCAGCATGCCCAAGGCCACCGGCGTGCGTTTCATCAAGTGCAGCAGGCTGCTGTTTTTGGCGACGCCTTGAGCCTTGATTGAAGGCAGGCTGATCATCAACCAGGCCGCTGCCAACGTCGCGACGGGGACGACGCAAAAGAACGCCCCGCGCCAGCCGATCAAGCCGCCGACAAAACTGCCCAATGGCGCGGCGATCACCGTCGCCAAAGCGTTGCCACCATTGACGATCGCCAGCGCACGCGGCACCTGGGGCTCAGGCACCAGGCGCATGGCCGTGGCGGCCGACAACGACCAAAAGCCGCCGATGGCCACGCCGATTAACGCACGGCCAAGCATGAACACCGGGTAATTCGGTGCCAGCGCCACCACGGTGCCAGAAACGATCATCAGCACGGTCAAGGCCAGCAAGAGGCGCTTGCGCTCGACCCGCGCCGCTACGCCTGCGATCAGCAGGCTGGTAAGCAACGCAAACAGACCAGACACCGAAATGCCCTGGCCGGCTTGCCCCTCGGTAATCTGCAAGTCGGCCGCCAGGGGCGTGAGCAGGCTTACGGGCATGAACTCGGACGCCACCAGGGCAAAGGCGGCCAGGGACATCGCGAGCACAGCGCCCCAGTTTTTCGGGGTGTCGGAGATCACTTCAAGTTGCTCCTGAAAAAGCTGGCCAGCTTGTCGAACGGGATCAGGCCGACCCGGTCGTACAGGTCCACATGGCCGGCATCCGGGATGATCACCAGTTCCTTGGGCTCGGCAGCACGCTGGTAGGCGTCCTCGCTGAACTCAAGGGAATGGGCATTGGCACCGGCAATCAGCAGCAGTGGTCGTGGGGAAAGCGTCTCGATGTCGTTGAACGGGTAGAAATTCATGAACTTAACGTTGCTGGTCAGCGTCGGTCGCGTGGTGTTTTGCGGCGAGGCACCCGCCGGGGTGAACGCACCACGCGGCGTGCGATAGAAGTCGTAGAACTCATCGCCCACTGCATCGCCGGTCAGGGTCTGAGGCGTGCCGCCGGTGTAGACGGTGTTGCCACCCTGGAACTCCACATAACGCTGGTTGGCGGCTTGCAGCAGTACTTGCTGGCGCTGCGCCAAGGTCACGCCGTTTTTAAGGCCGTTACGGTTGGCTGCGCCCATGTCGTACATGCTCACCGTAGCGATGGCTTTGAGGCGCAAGTCGATCTTTGCCGCTGCGATGGCAAAGCTGCCGCTGCCGCAGATGCCAATCACGCCGATGCGCTCGCGGTCGACCATCGGGCGGGTGCCGAGGTAATCCACGGCGGCGCTGAACGCTTCACTGTAAAGATCGGGCAACACGGCATTGCGCGGCTCGCCAGCGCTTGCGCCCCAGAACGACAAGTCCAAGGAAAGGGTGACAAAGCCCTGCTCGGCCATTTTGGTGGCGTACAGATTCGCGCTCTGTTCTTTGACGGCGCCCATCGGGTGGCCGACGATGATTGCCGCATTTTTTGAAGAGGGGGCAAGGTGCTTGGGCACAAACAAATTGCCTGCGACCGTCATGCCATATTGATTGTTGAAGGTGACTTTTTCGACGGTCACCTGCTCGCTTTGGTAGAAGTTGTTAGCACCATTGGACATATCGGCTCCCAGTGTCGACATAGAGGTCACCAGCAAACTCAGGGTGAGCAAGAGGCTTTTCATCGGGGGTTCCTCGAGAAGGTTGGTCCGCGCATTTTCCCGAGTGAGAGCAGGGTTCTGTAGTGCGTTTGACTGGAATACTTGCCTGATCCTCTGAGTCTTGTAGTTTGCCGGGGACGGCCATGGGCGCGACGGGGTAAAGTCCGATGAAGAGAGGAAAGAGCCTGTAATGACCACTCATCAAACATCCTTGAATGCGCTGATCCAGGCCATCGGCTCGCGCGTGCACGCGCCGGGTGACTACCCCATGCCGATTCCGGGCCTGGGTTTTTATCACCGTGATCAGCCTGCAACACCCGTCGTGTGCATGGTGGAACCGTGCATCGTGCTGGTCGCCCAGGGTGAAAAGCAGTTGTGGGTCGGTGGCGAGGGCTACCCGTATGACACGTCACGCTTCCTGGTGACCTCCCTGGACATTCCCGCCAACTCCGAAGTGCTGGCGGCCAGCCCAGAGCATCCGTGCCTGGGGCTCACTTTCAAGCTGGACTTGCGCATATTGGCCGAGCTGATCGCCCAGAGTGAGCTACCGCCAACGCGGGAGAGGGCAGTGTTGAAGGGCGTGGGTATCGGCACGGTGACCGAGGGCATGCTGGCATCGTTTGCGCGCCTGGTGGCGCTGCTCGATGAGCCTGAAGCCATCCCGGTGCTAGCGCCTTTGATTCAGCGTGAAATCCATTACCGGCTACTGAAAAGCGACCAGGCGATCCGATTGCGTCAGATCTGCTCCGTCGACGGGCAGGGGTATCGGATTGCCAAGGCCATCGATTGGCTGAAGCTCAATTACACCGCGGCCTTGCGCGTGGAGGAGTTGGCCGCGCGCGTGCAAATGAGCGCAGCGACGTTTCACCATCACTTTCGCCAACTGACGGCAATGAGCCCGTTGCAGTATCAGAAGTGGCTGCGCCTTAACGAGGCGCGGCGCTTGATGTTGAACGAGCATCAGGACGTGTCCAGCGCGGCGTTCAAGGTGGGCTATGAAAGCCCCTCTCAGTTCAGTCGCGAATACGGCCGGTTGTTTGGGGTGCCACCCAAACGTGATATCGCGGCGCTGCGTGGCAGGACCGAGGTCAATGATCGGACGTCAAATTAGCAAAGAATATGCACCCGATCAGCCGCGCAAACAGGTTCAGGGTTTCCGGCAGGTTGGGGTCCTCAAACAGCATTGCTCTTGAATCGAGCGCGCACAGAGCGCCAAACAGGCGGCCGTCGGGCAGGAAAATCGGCGCGCCGGCATAGCTCTCAATGGCGAATTGCTTGACCACCGGGCGGGCGGCGAAGCGGCCGTTCTGGCTGATCTGCGGGATGAACAGGGTTTGCGGGTTGATGCAGAATTCGCTGCACAGGGTGGTTTCCAGATCGAGCACATCGTCGACATGGATGCCCATGTCCACGGTGTCGTGCACCGAGCAGACTACCCATTCCAGGTCGGTGAATTTGGCGATGCCGGCAAAGCGCATCCCCGTCAGGCGGGTGACCAGTTGCAGGATGCTGGTGGTGGCTTCTATTTCGGCGATGGCAGCACGCTCATCGGCGCTGAGCAGGGACTGTGGCGCGGTGACGCTTGGAACCATGGGGACACTCCAGTTGCGTGGCGGCCCGAGCCGCCACGCGCTTTCAGGTGTTAGTTGATACGCGGATGTTGCTCGACCAGGTTCTTGCGCTTGGCCTCCAGTTCGGCAATTTCGGCATCGATGTCTTCGATCTTCTGCTCGATATTGTCGTGATGCTCCTGCAGCAGTTCCTTGGCTTCTTCCATGTCCGAAGCGGCCGGCGCTGCGCCACGCAGCGGCTTGTTCGCGGTTTCCTTCATGGTCAGGCCGGTGATCAGGCCGACCACGGCAAACACCATCAGGTAGTAAGCAGGCATAAACAGATCGTTGGTGCTTTCCACCAACCAGGCTACGGCGGTTGGGGTCACGCCAGCGATCAGCACCGACACGTTGAACGCACTGGCCAACGCGCTGTAGCGCAGGTGAGTCGGGAACATTGCGGGCAGCGTCGAAGCCATCACGCCGATGAAGAAGTTGAGGATCACGGCGAGGATCAGCAAGCCCGCGAAGATCAGGCCGATCTTGCCGCTGGTGATCAGCATGAACGCCGGGATGGACAGGAACAACAGGCCGATACTGCCGGCGATGATGAAGGGCTTGCGGCCGATCTTGTCGCTGATGAAACCAATGAACGGCTGCACGAACAGCATGCCGACCATGATCGCGATGATGATCAGCACGCCGCTGTTTTCTTTGTAGTGCAGGTTGTGCGACAGGTAGCTCGGCATGTAGGTGAGCAACATGTAGTAGGTCACGTTGGTCGCCGCCACGATGCCTATGCAGGTCAGCAGGCTGCGCCAGTGCTTGGTCGCCACTTCCTTGAACGAGACTTTGGGGCCGTGGGTCAGGCCTTCGCGGTCGCCTTGCTCCATTTTGTCCATGTGCTGCTGGAAGGCTGGGGTCTCTTCCAGCGCATGACGCAGGTACAGGCCGATAATGCCCAGGGGCAGGGCAAGGAAGAACGGCAGGCGCCAGCCCCATGACTCAAAGTCAGCTTCGCCCAATATGCTTGAGATCAGCACGACAACGCCCGCGCCCAGCACGAAACCGGCGATGGATCCGAAGTCCAGCCAACTGCCGAGGAAGCCACGCTTGCGGTCCGGGGCATACTCGGCGACGAAGATCGAGGCGCCGGTGTATTCACCACCCACCGAGAAACCCTGGGCCATTTTGCACAGCAACAGCAAAATCGGCGCCCAGATACCGATGGAGGCGTAGGAGGGGATCAGGCCGATGGCAAAGGTGCTCAGGGACATGATCACGATGGTCGCGGCGAGGACCTTTTGCCGTCCGTATTTATCGCCCAGGGCGCCGAAGAACAGGCCACCCAGGGGACGGATCAGGAACGGCACCGAGAACGTGCCGAGTGCAGCGATCATTTGTACGCTGGGCGAGGCGTCGGGGAAGAACACCTTGCCGAGCACATAGGCGACGAAACCGTAGACGCCAAAGTCGAACCATTCCATGGCGTTACCCAGGGCAGCGGCGGTGATTGCCTTGCGCACCTTGGTATCGTCGACGATGGTGATGTCTTTCAATCCGATGGGCTTGACGCTTTTCTTACGTAATTTCATGCGGGACACTCTAAAGCAGAACAGGGGAGGTGCCATCGTTGCGATGGCACCGCTCTGTCAGTTCAGATACAAGCGGACATGAAATAATTCACCACTTTTTGCGTTTTTTTGCACATGCATTGAACTTCACAGGTTTGCCAAGGAGAAAACCGAATGCCCGCTGCCGCCTCGCGCCTGACCTACCGTCGCCCACAACCCGGTGACGTGCAGCGATTGTTCGCGATCTACGGCGATCCGCAGACCAACCTGTTCAACCCCGCCGGCCCCATGGCCAGCCTGGAGGTTGCACAACGCCTGCTCGATCACTGGCTCGAACAGTGGGCTACCCAAGGCTACGGCTGGTGGGCGATTGCACGCGTCGAAGCGCCGGATCACATCATCGGCTTTGGTGGAATCGCGCCGGTGGACTACCTGACCGAAAGACGCATCAACCTGGGTTACCGGTTTGCGGTGCAAGCCTGGGGGCAGGGCTACGCCACCGAGTTGGGCCGTGACGCATTGAAGCTGGCCTTCGAAACACTTGGCTTGCCCGAAGTGTTCGGGTTGGTACGGCCGGATCACGCGGCATCCATTCGCGTGCTGGAAAAGATCGGCATGCAGCCTTTCGGTACGCTCGATGATGTGCCGGGCAAGGCACCCAGCCTGGTACTACGCGTTCGTCATCCTACAACTGCTTTTGCCTGACGTTTCACATACCCGCGCAATACCTCGATAAACGGCAATCTTTCAGATTGACAGCATTCAGGCGTCCCGATATAAAAGTCGCAGTTGTACGACGACATATGACGTTACATATGTCCTACCTAACAAAAATAAAAAGTGATGCCATGAACTTGAACGAGCCCATCAACGCTCACCGCGTTGGCCAAGCTGTAGGCAACTATCGCTGGACCATCTGCGCGATGCTGTTCTTCGCGACTACCGTCAACTACCTCGACCGCCAGGTGCTCAGTCTCTTGGCCCCTCAGTTGTCCACGCAATTTGGCTGGAGTAACACCGATTACGCCAATATCGCGGCGGTGTTCCAGTTTGTTTACGCGATCTCCATGCTGTTCGCCGGGCGCTTCGTCGACAAGATCGGCACCAAGACGGCGTATGTGGTTGCGATCGGCATCTGGTCCACGGGCGCCATCATGCATGCATTCTCGGTGCCGATGGGCGAGGGCATTGCGGCCATCAGCGGGGCGATCGGCCTGGCGGTGATCCCGGTGTCCATTGCGGGCTTCATGTTGTCCCGTGCGGTGCTGGCGATTGGCGAGGCGGGCAACTTCCCGATTGCGATCAAGGCCACCGCCGAGTACTTCCCCAAGAAAGAACGCTCGCTGGCCACTGGCATCTTCAACTCCGGCGCCAACGTGGGCGCGATCCTGGCGCCGATTTGCGTGCCGTTGATCGCCGGTCTCTGGGGCTGGGAAGCCGCGTTCATCGTGATTGGCGCGTTGGGTTTCGTGTGGGTGGCGGTGTGGATCGCGCTCTACCAAAAGCCGGATGAACAGAAGCGCCTGTCGGCGGCGGAGCTGGCTTACATCCGCAGCGACCAGACCGTGCAACCCTTCACCCCGGCACCGGCCGGCGCTGTGGAGAAGAAAGTTTCGTGGTTCAAGCTGCTTACTTATCGCCAGACCTGGGCCTTTGCCTTCGGCAAGTTCATGACCGATGGCGTGTGGTGGTTCTTCCTGTTCTGGTTGCCCACCTACCTGTCGGCGCAGTACGGCATGAAAGGCGCTGATATCGTCATGCCGCTGGCGGTGCTGTACAGCATGACCATGGTCGGCAGTATCGGCGGCGGCTGGTTCCCCAGCTACTTCATGGCACGCGGCGATGCGCCCTACGATGGCCGCATGAAAGCCATGCTGGTGATCGCGCTGTTCCCGCTGGTGGTGTTGCTGGCACAGCCATTGGGCTATATCAGCTTCTGGGTGCCGGTATTGCTGATTGGCGTGGGCGCCTCGGCGCACCAGGCGTGGTCATGCAACATCTTCACCACGGTGTCGGACATGTTCCCGCAGAAAACCGTGGCCTCGGTGGTCGGTATCGGCGGCATGGCCGGCGGCCTGGGTGGCGTGGTAATGACCAAGATCGGCGGTTGGGTGTTCGACTACTACAAGTCCGTCGGCGACATCCATACCGGCTACATGATCATGTTCGCGATCTGCGCACTGGCCTACCTGGTGGCCTGGAGCGTGATGAAGACGCTGGTGCCGCGTCACAAGGAAATCACTGACCTGTAAGGTCTTATGTCCCGCGCCGCAACGGCGCGGGGCCGCTTTAAAGCGTGAGCGCCCAGGTCTGGCTGACCAGGGATTTGCCGAAGCTGTCTATCGTTTCTTCCTCGACCAACGCGAACCCGGCCTTCTGATAGAGCTTGCGTGCATCGCTGAGGATGTCCACCGTCCACAGTTGCATGCGTTGGTAGCCGACCTGCCGGGCAAAGCGCACACACTCATCCACCAGCCGTTGGCCGATGCCCATGCCGCGCGCACTGGCGTCCACGTAGAGCATGCGCAGCTGGGCTGTGGTTTCGCCGTGGCGGATGACGAACACCGAGCCCACCACTTCGCCGTCCTTTTCCGCGATCCAGCAACGCTCGCAGGTTGGATCAAACGCCCTCAGGTACTTGGCGACCGTCTCCGCCACCAATGCTTCGAACTCCCAGTTCCAACCATATTCACGGGCATACAATGCGGTCTGTTGTTGCACCACCACGCCCATGTCGCCTGGCTGTGGGTCGCGTAGCAAATAGCTGGGCGCCGTGCCTTGCAGCAGGGCCTGGATGCGCTTCATGGCGTCGGTGAGTTGCCGCTGTTGGGATTCCGGCAGGTTGTCGAGCAGGGCGATGACTTCGCTTTGGGTCTGCTGTTCCAGGGGCGCCAGCACCGCACGGCCGTGGTCGGTGAGGTGCAGTTGCACCGCGCGGGCATCGGTGGCGGAGCGGACTTTCTGGATCAGGCCCTTCTTTTCGAAACCACTGGTCAATCGGCTCAGGTAACCCGCGTCGAGGCTGAGCATCTGGCACAGGTCGGCGCTGGTGAGATCACCACGGGTAGACAATTCGTACATCACGCGGATTTCGGTGAGCGAATAGTCGCTCTGCAGCAGGTGTTCCTGCAGCACGCCGATCTGGTGGGTGTAGAAGCGATTGAAGCCGCGCACGATGCCGGCGCGTTCGACAAGCAGGGGAGTGGACATGCGGGAATGCTCAAATGGTTGCCTGAAGCAATTATATTGTTGCTTCAGGCAACCATGTCAAACACTTTGCTTAGCGGTTACGCGTCACCCGCCAAAGGGTATTGGCCAAGTCATCGGCAATGATCAGCGCACCTTTGGGGTCCACCGTCACACCGACCGGGCGGCCACGGGTCTTGCCGTCGTCTCCGCGAAAGCCGGTGGCAAAGTCGATCGGTTCACCGGACGGCTTGCCGTTGCTGAACGGCACGAAGATCACTTTGTAGCCCACCGGGTTGTCGCGGTTCCAACTGCCGTGCTCACCGACAAACACGCCGTCAGCGAACTGCTCGCCCATTTGCGGGATGGAGAAGTCCACGCCGAGCGCTGCCACATGGGAGCCCAGGCTGTAATCCGGCTTGATCGCGGCGGCGACCTTGGCCGGGTTCTGCGGTTGGGCGCGCGGGTCGACATTCTGGCCCCAGTAGCTGTAGGGCCAGCCATAGAACGCGCCTTCACGCACCGAGGTCAGGTAGTCCGGTACCAGATCGGGGCCCAGTTCGTCGCGTTCGTTGACCACGGTCCAGAGTTGCCCGGTGTCCGGCTGGATCGTCAGTGCCGTCGGGTTGCGCAGGCCTGTTGCATAAGGCTTGTGCGCGCCAGTGGCGGCGTCGATCTGCCAGACCATTGCGCGATCGATCTCCACTTCCATGCCACGTTCGGTAACGTTGCTGTTGGAGCCGATACCCACGTAAAGCTGACTGCCATCGGCACTCACCGCCAGGGATTTGGTCCAGTGGTGGTTGATCTGCGCCGGCAGGTCGGTGACCTTGGTGGGCGGGCCAGCGGCCTTGGTCTGGCCGTCGGCGTAGTCGAAACTCACCAGCGCATCCTGGTTGGCCACGTAGAGCTTGCCGTTGGCAAACGCCAGGCCGTACGGCGCGTTAAGGTTTTCGGCGAACACGGTCTTGAGTTCATAGGTGCCGTCACCGTCGGCGTCACGCAGCAAGGTCAGGCGGTTGCCGCCCTTGACCTTGGTGTTGCCTTCGGCCTTGATCAGGCTGGCGATCACATCCTTGGGCTTGAGCTTGGCCGCGCTGCCGCCACGGCCCTCGGCGACGAGGATGTCACCGTTGGGCAGCACCAAGGTCTGGCGCGGGATTGCGAGATCAGTGGCAATCGCAGTGATGCTGTAGCCTTGCGGCACCTTGGGTTTCTGATCGCCCCAGGGCGCGGGCTCGGCAATCTTCATGCTCGGCAGCAGGCTGCTTTGTTGTTCCGGCAGCTTGGGATCGGGGCCGCGGGCCTGGGTCTTGTCGCCTTCACCACCGCAGGCGGTCAGCAGCAGGGCGGCGCTCAATAGCGTCAATGTGTTGGACGTTTTCATTTAACACCTCCCACGCGCAGGCCGGTCCAGGTGGCCGCCAACGTCAGCAGCAAGACAATCGCCGACAGGATCAGGCCGCCGGGCATCGACGCGTAGGCGTCCTTGGCGTGTTGGAAGGCGTTGACCAGGCCGAGTATCCAGGTGGCCAACAACAGCAGTACATAACGCGTGGGTTGGCCTGCCTTGCGCTCGGCACGGAGCAGGTTGACCAGCGCAAACAAAAACGCGAAACCGGCGAACACCAGCGCACCGGCAATCAGCCAGGCCGAGAAGTTGGCCCATTGAATCTGGTAGGTCTGGGTGTAGGCAATGTCGCTGAGCAAGGCACCGAGAAACAACGGCACGGTGCCGGCGAGCAAGGTCGCATGCAGCGGTCCGGGTGCGTATCGGTAGGCGGGAAGGGTAGTCATAAGGGGGCGGCTCCTTGTTGTACAACGCCCCTGGACGGGGCAGCGCATAAGAAGTGAACGCAGTGCGTGTGAGAAAGTTCAGCGTGAAACGTTTCGAAATAGTGGGAACCCTCTAGGGGCGCCCCGGCCTAACGCCGTATCATCCCGTCCTTTTCTCTCGCCAGGCGCCTCCATGACTCAACCTCGCATCGGCTTTGCGTGTCAGTACAAACATCCTGAGCGCCTGCTGTCCGCCAGTGCCTTGAAGTTGATTGAAGGCCCGTTCAACCCACGCACCACCACGTTGCGCTGGATGGACAGCGTCACGCCGCAAGTGGCCCGCGACAAGCTGGTGGAAGTGGTCACGCACAACCTGGCCGCCCAGTTGCGGCTTTTGGCTTATGTGGCGCAATTGCCGCCGACCTTGCGCATGTTGCGCCTGAGCAGCGATCTGCTGCCGTTCTACAGCCACCCGAAAGTCGCTACCGTGTACCAAGACCCTGCCATCGAGCGGCAACTGGTGGAAGGGTTCGCCGCCATCGGTGAGTTGGCCCGCGCGTCGGATATCCGCCTGTCCTTCCACCCCGGCCAGTACTGCGTGCTCGGTTCGGAAAACCCCGGCGTGGTGGAGAACAGCCTGGCCGAATTCGAATACCATGCCGATATGATTCGCATGATGGGCTACGGCCGTCGCTTCCAGGACCTCAAGTGCAACGTGCACATCGCCGGCCGCCTTGGCGTGGAAGGCACCCGCGCGGTGTGGTCACGCCTGTCGGAGGTGGCGCGTAACTGCATCACCTTCGAGAACGATGAGAAAACCTACGGGCTCGACCATTGCCTGCAAGTCGCTGACCTGGCGCCGGTGGTATTGGACATCCACCACTGCTGGATCAACGAAAACGACTACATCGACCCCCACTCCGAGCGCGTCGCCCGCGTGATTGAAAGCTGGCGCGGCGTGCGCCCAACCATGCATTACTCCCAGCCCCAGGAAGTCTTGCAGGAACTGAGTTTCGACGCCGAGCACAAGTTGGAAATGGACGCGCTGTTGCAGGTGGTGTCCAAGCGCGACCTCTACGCCCACAGCGCTCAGATGTGGAACCGCTGGACCAACGACTACGCGCTGCAGTTCCTTGACCGCTTCGACATCATGCTGGAAGCCAAGGATAAAAACGTGGCGGCGCTGGCCTTTTATGAACACTTCAAGCGACATTCAATCTAGAAGAAGGAGCCTTCACCTATGCCGACCCTCCACCTGCTCTGCGGAAAAATAGCCTCTGGCAAATCCACACTCGCCAAGACCCTTGCAGTCAAACACGACGCCTTTTTGTTCAGTGAAGACCACTGGCTCGCTACGCTTTACCCCGGTGAAGTCAGCTCTATTTCTGACTACCTTGCTCGCTCCCAGCGCATGCGCGGTGTGTTGGGGCCGTTGGTCATCAATCTGCTGCAGTCGGGTGTCAATGTGGTGCTGGATTTTCCTGCCAACACCTTGGCCAATCGTGAATGGCTGCTAGGCCTCGCGCAGACAGCCGAGGTGCCGCACTGTTTGCACTACCTTGAACTCGATGACAGCACCTGCCGGGCCCGACTGCATGCGCGCAATGCACAGGGCGAGCATGACTTCGCCGCCACCGATGCCGAGTTTGACCTGATCACCCGTCACTTCTGTGCGCCCAGCGAGTCGGAAGGCCTGGTGATTGAGAGGCACCGTCCATAAGCGGTTTCGGCCGTCCCTGGACATTGCCTTGGCCGTGAAAGGTGACTTTAATCGCCGGTTTGCTCAGGACTTGAACCGTCCCACCAGCCCATTCAACTCATCCGACAGGTTCGACAACCGCC
This sequence comes from Pseudomonas sp. C 49-2, assembly GCF_003970195.1. Lineage (NCBI taxonomy): Bacteria > Pseudomonadati > Pseudomonadota > Gammaproteobacteria > Pseudomonadales > Pseudomonadaceae > Pseudomonas > Pseudomonas sp. C 49-2. The sequence continues at coordinate 27,285 of NZ_RXYG01000019.1, read as the reverse complement.
CCGAATCGTCCTGCGCCGAGTTGGCCAGGCTTTCCACCAGCCGTGCTTCGTCGTAGATCTGCTGGATATGCCGGTTGATCTCTTCGGCCACGCTGTGTTGTTCCTCGGCGGCGGCGGATATCTGCAGGTTCTGGTCACGGATCTCATTGACCGACGTCTGGATGCCTTCAAAGCTGTCCCGCGCGCTTTCGATGGACGACACACTGGCCCGCGACAGGTCGAGGCAGCTGCCCATCTTTTGCGTGACTTCCTGGGTCTTGTTCTCCAGGGTGCCGAGCAGTTGCTCGATCTCTCCAGTGGAGTCGGACGTGCGCTTGGCCAGCGCGCGCACTTCGTCGGCTACCACCGCAAAACCACGGCCTTGATCACCCGCGCGGGCGGCTTCGATGGCGGCGTTGAGCGCCAACAAGTTGGTCTGTTCGGCAATCGCACGGATGGTGCCGAGGATCTGGTTGATGCTGCGGCTGCCGGCTTCCAGTTCGACCATGGCCTGGGATGACTCGGTCAGGCGGCGCCCCAGGCGGTTGACGTTGTCGGTGGTGACTTCGATCTGCTGCTTGCCCTCGGCGACGCGACGGTGCCCGTTCTCGGCGGATTCCGCCGCGCCACTGCAGGAGCGTGCGACTTCGTTGGCAGTGGCGACCATTTCGTTGAACGCCGTAGACACAAGTTCTACCGCCTCACGCTGGCGCCCGGCCGCCTCGTTCATGTTGTGCGCCACCTCGCTGTTGACCTTGGACGCGTTCTGCAAGTTGGCCGAGGCCGCGCCGATGTGTTGGATCAGTTGGCGGATCGCCGCAAGGAACTTGTTGAACCAGCCGGCCAGTTCGGCGGTTTCATCCTTGCCCTGGACCTGCAATTCGTGGCGCAAGTCGCCTTCGCCCTGGGCGATGGACTGCAAGCCGGTACTGACCTGGCCGATGGGTTTGACGATGACCTTGGAAAACGCTGCCGCGATCAGCCCGAAGATCAGCACCAGCACCGCGACGATGATGGCGGTGAGGTAGGTCATGCGCGTGGCTTCGGCCATGACTTCACGGTGTTCGATCAGCCCGATATAGCGCCAGCCGAGGCCGGGGGAGGTCCACACGTTGGCCATGTAGCGTACGCCGTCGATCACCACTTCAGTGGAGCCCTGCGCTGTGTCGGCCAACTGTGCATAGGCTGTGCCCAGGTCTTTGAGCGGCTTGAAGTTGTGGGCGGCGTTGCGCGGGTCGACCAGCACCACGCCGTCCTCGATCAGCATCACGTAGCCGCTTTCGCCCAGCTTGATGCTCTTGAGCAGTTCGGTGAGGTTTTTCAGTGAAACGCTGACCACGAACACGCCCTTGGCCTTGCCGTTTTCCAGTAGGGCGCGCGCGGTACCCACCAGGGCGACGTCGTCTTTGTCGTAGTAATACGCGGGGGTGCGCACGGTCTTGCCGGGGATGGCCATGGCCGCCTTGTACCAGGGGCGGGTGCGCGGGTCGTACTTGGCCAGTTGCGGGTCATCCGGCCATTTGGCGTAGGTGCCGTCTTCGAGGCCGATGGACAGGATCGCCGCGGCTGGGTGTGTGGCGCCAAAGCGCGCGAAGCGGTCGATCACCGCTTGCGCCTCGGCGGGCATGGGCTGGCTGGCCGCGTCGGCAGGCTGGTAGTTCTTCAGCGTGTTCACTGAGGTGTATACAGGATCAGTGGCCATTTGATCGACGTTTTGCAGCGTACCGTCGAAGAACTGGCGGATATTGCCGTCGATCTGACGGATTTCCCGGGTACTGCCGTCGATAAACTGATCCACCGCCTGGGTCCGCGTGTTCATGACCGAAATCACGGCCACCAGGCTTACCGGGATGAAAGCAACGGAGACAAATGCGAGTACCAGCTTATTTTTTATTTTCATCGAGACGACCATCAGCGTGAAGGGCGGCCAAATCATCGCGCACCTCGATCAGGATTGCGGCGATTTGCTATCACTGATGTTTCGGCCCGGTCCCGGTAAATCTTTAGGGTTTTTTGTACACAATACAAAGTGCTTATTGTTCTGTATCCAATCAATACACATCACGCAGATAACGCTTCTGCTCACTTAACTGCCGCCAGTACTCGACGGCGCCCTCGACGCCAAGCCCGCCGTGGGTTTGCGCGACTTGGCGCAGGGCCTGGTCGACATCTTTGGCCATGTGGCTGGCGTCACCGCAGATGTACAGCTTGGCGCCATCCTGCAACCAGCGCCAAAGCTCGGCCCCCTGTTCGCGGATGCGGTCCTGCACGTAGACTTTTTGCGCTTGGTCGCGCGAGAACGCCAGGCTCAAGTGGTTGAGCAGGCCATCGCGCTGCATGCCTTGCAGTTCGTCCTGATAGTAGAAATCGCTGGCGGCGTGCTGTTCACCGAAGAACAGCCAGTTGCGCCCCTGATGACCCAGCGCGCGACGTTCCTGCAAGAACGCGCGAAAGGGCGCGATACCGGTGCCGGGCCCGATCATGATCATGGGTACGTCGCCGTCGGTGGGCGTGCGAAAGTGCTTGGACGGCTGCACGAACAGCGGCACTTCGCCGTCGCCGACCCGGTCAGCCAGGAACGTCGAGGACACACCCTTGCGCTTGCCATAGCGCACGGCAGCCACGGTGAGATGGACCTCCTGCGGATAGGCCTTGGCACTCGAAGCGATTGAATACAAGCGTGGTTGCAAGCGCTTGAGGGTGCCCAGTAATTCATCCGCCGAGCACTCGATGGGGTATGCCTGCAGCACATCCGCCAGTTGCCGGCCCCACAGCCAGTCATTCAGTTCGGCCTTGTGTTCGGGGTTGAGCAAGTGCTTGAGGCCAGGGTTGGCGCTGCGCTCGGCGATGAAGGCCAAGGTGTCGCTGCTGGGCCGGGCGATTTCGAAGTGCTGGGTCAAGGCCTGTTGCAGCGGCACATCGCCGAAGGTGTCGATGTTCACGCTGGTATGGGCGTTCAGGCAGGTGAGGTCGAGCAGTTCGTTGACCAGTTCGGGGCAGTTGCGCGGCCGCACGCCCAGCGCATCGCCGGCTTCGTAGGTCAGCCCGGAGCCGGCCAGGTCCAGGGCGAACTGACGGGTTTCCTTGTGGGTACTGAGCGGGTTCAGGTGCCGGTTGAGCAGCAGGCGTGAGCCGTACAATTTGGTTTTACCGGCGGGGGTGGCGGGCGCGATGGGCTTTGTCGGGGCGAGGGTTTGCTGGAAACGCACCAGCCACGCATCGGCCAGCGCTTCGAATTCGGTGTCGCAGTCGACGCGTTCCAGCAGGCGGGTGGCGCCCAGTTCCAACAGGCGTTGGTCGAGTTGCTTGCCGTGGTTGCAGAACTGGTCATAGTTCGGATCACCCAGGGCCAGCACTGCGAAGCGCAAGGACTCCAGGCGCGTCTCGGCGGTGCTGAGGCTGTGCCAGAAACCTTCGCCATTGTCCGGTGGGTCGCCGTCGCCAAAGGTGCTGCTGATCAGCGCCAGGGTGTGGGTGCTTGCCAGTTTGCTCGCCGGGAAATCCGACATCGCGCTCAGTTCCACGGCAATGCCCGCGTCGCGCAGCCGTTTGGCAAAACGCTCGGCCAAAGCTTCGGCGTTGCCGGTTTGCGAGGCCCACAACAAGGTGACGACTGGGGAGGGCGCTGCGAGGGATTGTGTATGGCTGAACAAACCGCCGAGCAAGCCGTTCAGCCACAGCCGCGCGGCATCCGTCAGCGGTGCATTGGCGGGCATGGTCGGCACGCCGACAGCCTGGCGTGCGGCGTTGGACTGCAGGCCGCTGAGAAAGCCGGCGAGGTAGGTGCGCTCATTCTCGCTCAAGGGTGGCGCGGGTAGGTTGCAGATGCCGGCGATTTCGGCGAAGGCGTCGAGGCGCGACATGGCGGTGTCCTCTGCTACAGGGGAAGGGCGGTCCAGGAATTGGTGGTCGATCAGCTCGACGCGAGCCAGGGCGACGGCGCAGTACTTGAACTCCGGCTGTAAGGAGATCGGGTCCACCGCGTCGTTGGTCACCGCGTTGATTGCCAGGTTTTCACCGAATACATCGTTCCAGTGGAACGGCGCAAAACAATTGCCTGGCCGCACACGGTCGGTGACCACGGCGGGCAGCACGGCGCGGCCGCGCTGGGAGCGTATTTCGACTCGATCCTTGTCCTTGATACCCAAGCGGCTCGCGTCTTCGGGGTGTAATTCCACAAAGGGGCCGGGGTTGAGTTTATTCAGGGTCGCAACCTTGCCGGTCTTGGTCAGGGTGTGCCATTGGTGTTGCACGCGGCCGGTGTTGAGCACGAAGGGGAACGCGTCTTCCGGCATTTCTGCGGGTGGCATATGGGGGCGGGCGAAAAACTGGGCTTTTCCGTTTTCGGTGGCGAAGGCGAGGGTGCCTGTGTCCAGGTAGCGGATCGGGTTGCGGTCCGCGCCATCCTCCGACGCGCAAGGCCATTGCAGCGGCTTCTCACGCAGGCGCGGGTAGCTCGCGCCACGCAGGTCGTAGCCGGTCTTGGGGTTCCAGGCGCGTTTGATTTCTTCAAACACGTCGGCGGCGGATGCATAGGTGAACGCATCGGCAAAGCCCATTTCACAGGCGACCCTGGCGATGATCTGCCAGTCGGGCAGGGTCTCGCCGGGCGCGTCGACGGCCTTTTGCATCAGGGTCAGGTTGCGTTCGGAGTTGATCATCACCCCTTCGGCCTCGGCCCACAGCGCGCCGGGCAACAGAATGTCGGCGTAGCGGTTGGTCTCGGTATCGAGAAAAGCATCCTGGGTGATCACCAGTTCGGCGGTTTGCAGGCCTTTGATCACGGTCTGCCGGTTAGGCACGCTGGCGACCGGGTTGGTGCAGATGATCCAGCAGGCCTTGATCTGCCCGGCGGCCATCTGTTCGAACATCGCCACGGTGCCGCTGCCAGCCTGGCGCGGCAGGCTGTCGTGGGGGATCTGCCACAGGTCTTCGATAAAGGCGCGGTCGGCCTCGACCAGCACCGATCGTTGCCCCGGCAGTCCAGGGCCCATGTAACCCATTTCGCGCCCGCCCATGGCGTTGGGTTGACCCGTGAGGGAAAACGGCCCGCTGCCCGGACGGCAGATGGCGCCAGTGGCCAGGTGCAGGTTGCACAGCGCGTTGGTGTGCCAGGTGCCGTGGGTGCTCTGGTTGAGGCCCATGGTCCAGCAGCTCATCCACTCGGCAGCCTGGCCGATCCAGTCGGCGGCTTGGCGGATATCGGCTTCGGCCAGGCCGGTGATGGCGGCGACTTGATCTGGCGAATAGTCCTCCAGGAATTCCGGCAGCGCCTCCCAGCCATCGGTAAAGGCGGCGATAAAGGCAGGGTCGGTGTGGCCGTTTTTGACCAGCAGGTGCAGCAGACCATTGAGCAATGCCAGGTCGGTGCCGGGTTTGATCGGCAGGAACAGGTTGGCCTTGTCCGCCGTGGCACTGCGCCGGGGGTCGACCACGATCAGCTTCGCCCCGGCCTTGACCCGGTCCATCATGCGCAAGAACAGAATCGGGTGACAGTCAGCCATGTTCGCGCCGATCACGAAGAACAGGTCGGCGCGATCGAAGTCTTCATATGACCCCGGCGGGCCGTCGGAGCCGAGGGAGAGTTTGTAGCCACTGCCGGCGCTGGCCATGCACAGCCGCGAGTTGGACTCGATGTTGGGGGTGCGGACGAAACCCTTGGCCAATTTGTTGATCAGGTACTGGGACTCCAGCGACATCTGCCCTGACACGTAGAAAGCCAGTGCGTCCGGGCCGTGCGTGTCGAGGGTGTGACGCAGGCGGCGCGCGGTTTCGCGGATGGCGTTGTCCATGCCAATGCGCACCGGGTCATGCTCCCGGGCCTGGCGTACATAGGCGTTTTCCATGCGCCCGGACTCGGCGATGGCTTGCCCGCAGGTGGTGCCCTTGGTGCACAGGCGGCCAAAGTTGGTGGGGTGGGCCTTATCGCCGATCACCTTGACCACTTTATTGTCTTGTACCTGCATGACGATGCCACAGCCCACGCCACAATAGGGACACACACTGCGTATGCTTTGGTCGGCCATCTGAAACCTGCGTAAACAAAAAAGGCGCCTTGCAACCCTCCGTTCAGAACGGGGATTACACGGCGCCTTTGTCGTGAGAGGGCAGTCAGCGTTGACTGCTTGGTTGGGGTGTTCCTAGCAAGTCACGCGCCAGGTTTTTGAACTGCCCCTTGATACCGAGGCGCCGTCGGTGCGGGGCAAGCCCGCTCACCACAGAAAACCATTCATTCATGGCGAGTCATGCACTTTTATGACGCGAGATGCACCAGTTGGAGGCGCCGGAGGTGGTGCTTGGCATTGGCGGCTCACCTGTTGAGCCGTGAACACAGGCCTTGCATCCGCTTGGCACAGACCCTGCAAGCTCCCTCTCAACCCACTTCGGTCAACGACGATCGACACCAGGGGCAATAGCGGAGAATCCGGCGCAGTCGCCCGATCCGAACCCGCATAAGAACAGGCAAAGACGCCTGGAACCGCAAGGTTTCAGGCGTTTTTTTTTGCTTTTTTAAAACCGTGATGAGCTTTGTCGGGTGCTTACTATGAACCATCTCAAAACCTTGATCGTCGTCGGCAATGGCATGGTCGGCCACCACTGTGTGGCGCAATTGATCGAGCGCGGCGCGCTGGATCACTACCGTTTGCATGTGTTCAGCGAAGAGCCGATGCGCGCCTATGACCGGGTGCACCTGTCCGAGTATTTCACCGGCCGTGATGCGGAATCGTTGGCATTATCCGAAGCGTCGCTGTATCAGACGCCGGGCGTGACGCTTCACTTGGGCGTACCGGTGCTGGAGATCGACCGCGCCCGCTGCGAGGTGATCACCGCTGACGGCTGCGTCGCCTATGACAAGCTGGTGTTGGCCACCGGCTCCTATCCGTTTGTGCCGCCTATCGAAGGCGCCGAAGGCGATTCGCGGCTGGTGTATCGCACCCTTGAAGACCTGGACGCGATTCGCAAGGCCGCCGCCAATGCACGACGCGGCGTGGTGGTGGGCGGCGGCCTGTTGGGCCTGGAAGCCGCCAACGCCCTGAAAAGCCTCGGCCTTGAGGCCCATGTGGTGGAGTTCGCGCCGCGCTTGATGCCGGTGCAACTCGACGACTTTGGCGGCCTGGCACTCAAGGCGCAGATCGAACGGCTAGGCGTGGGCGTGCATTTGTCGCGCGCCACCCAATCCATCTGCGCGGGCGAGCAGTACCGCTACCGCATGAATTTTGCCAATGACGAGTTCCTTGAAACCGATCTGATCGTATTCTCCGCCGGTATCCGCGCCCAGGATGCGCTGGCCCGCCAGGCCGGCCTGGACATCGGCCCGCGTGGCGGTGTGGTGATCAATGACGAATGCCTGAGCATCGACCCGAACATCTACGCGATTGGCGAATGCGCGTCCTGGAACGGCAGCCTGTTCGGCCTGGTCGCGCCGGGCTATCAGATGGCCCGTGGAGTTGCCGCGCTGCTGTGCGCGCAAACCGCCGAGCCGTTTGTGGGTGCCGACATGTCGACCAAACTCAAGTTGCTCGGCGTCGACGTGGGCTCCATCGGCGACGCCCATGCCCACACGCCGGGCGCACGCAGCTACCAGTTCATCGACGAAGCCAGCGCCAGCTACCGGCGCCTGGTGGTGGATGCGTCGGGCAAACATGTGATCGGCGCGGTGTTGGTGGGCGACAACAGCTACTACGACACCCTGCTGCAATACATGCAGAACAGCATCGCGCTGCCGTCCGAGCCGGCCAGCCTGATCCTGCCGTCGTCCAGCGGCGCACCGACCCTCGGCCCCGGCGCGCTGCCGGAATCGGCCACCGTCTGTTCCTGCCACAACGTGACCAAGGGCGCGATCTGCTCGGCCATCGACGGCGGCTGCAGCGACCTCGGCCTGCTCAAAGCCCAGACCAAGGCCTGCACCGGTTGCGGCGGCTGCGCCGGTTTGCTGAAGCAGGTGTTCGAACATGAACTGATCGCCCGTGGCGTCAGCGTCGACAAGAGCCTGTGCGAACACTTCGCCTACACCCGGCAGGAGTTGTACGCGCTGGTGCGCGTGGAAGGCATCCTCACCTTTGACGAACTGCTGGCCAAACACGGCCGTGGTCACACCGGCTGCGATGTGTGTAAGCCGGCGGTGGGCTCGATCCTGGCGTCGTGCTGGAACCAGCCGATCATGGATGCGTCCCTGGTGCCGTTGCAGGACACCAACGATACGTTCATGGCCAACATGCAGAAAAACGGCACCTACTCGGTGGTGCCGCGTATTCCAGGCGGCGAAATCACCGCGGATAAACTCATCGTGATCGGCGAGGTCGCGAAGAAATATGACCTCTATACCAAAATCACCGGCGGCCAGCGCATCGACCTGTTTGGTGCACAACTGCACGAACTGCCGGATATCTGGAGCGAACTGATCGCCGCCGGGTTTGAAACCGGGCACGCCTACGGCAAATCCACGCGTACGGTGAAGTCCTGCGTGGGCAGCACCTGGTGCCGTTACGGCGTGCAGGACAGCGTGAAAATGGCGCTGCTGATCGAGGACCGTTACAAGGGCCTGCGCTCGCCGCACAAGCTCAAATTCGCAGTGTCCGGCTGTACCCGCGAATGCGCTGAAGCCCAGAGCAAAGACGTGGGCGTGATCGCCACCGAGAAGGGCTGGAACCTCTACATCGCCGGCAACGGCGGCATGCGCCCACGCCATGCGGAGTTGTTCGCCACCGATCTGGATGACGCCACGCTGATCCGCTACATCGACCGCTTCCTGATGTTCTACATCCGCACCGCCGACAAGCTGCAACGCACCTCGGTCTGGCGCGAAAGCCTCGAAGGCGGCCTGGATTTCCTCAAGGACGTGATCCTGCACGACAGCCTGGGCCTCGGCGCAGAGCTGGAAGCGCAGATGCAACTGGTGGTCGACCGCTACGAATGCGAATGGGCCAACGCCCTCGCAGACCCGGAAAAACTCAAGCGCTTCCGCACCTTCGTCAACGACAAACGCCCCGACCCGGACATCCACTTCGTCCAGGAGCGCGGCCAACGCCGGCCGATCATGGCCGCCGAACTCAACCTGATTCCCGTCACCGAGGAGATTGCCTGATGAGCCAAGCCAACCCGCAACGCAACCTGGCCACCTGGAAAGGTGTGTGCAGCGAGACCGACCTGGTGAGCAATTCCGGCGTGGTGGTGTGGCTGGACGGCGCGCAAGTGGCGCTGTTCTACCTGCCGGGTGCGCAGGACCAGACGTTGTTCGCCATCGACAACCATGACCCGGAATCCGGCGCGAATGTGATCGGACGCGGCTTGATCGGCAGCATCAAGGGTGACCTGGTGGTGGCGGCGCCGATCTACAAGCAGCATTACCGGCTCGAGGATGGGCAGTGCCTGGAGGCGCCTGACCAGAGGCTGCGGGTATGGCCGGTGCGGTTGAACGCTGGGGTGGTGGAATTGGCATTGGATTGATGCTGTGTGGCAAGCGGGCTTGCCACGCTTGCCACAGGAAACGTGCATGGCCTTAGGAAATGCCCTTCGTCGCACGCACCGAGTCATCCTTGATATCCTCGGCAAACTTGCGCATCAGCCGCACCAGATTGTCGAAGTCGCCTTCATCCCAGGTGGAGAAGATTGACACACCGATCCTCTCCCGCGCGTCGTCGACGCGGTCAGTCATGGCTTTGCCTTTCTCGGTAATCACCGACTCGCGTATGCGGCGGTCGACTGCGCTTGCCTGGCGCAGAACCAAGCCCAGGCTTTCCAGCTTCGCCACCTGCCGGCTCACAGTGGTGTAGTCACGGCCCACGCGGTCAGCCAGTTCGACCACGCCGATCGGACCCAACCTTTCCACCAGCACCAGCAGCGGAAACAGGGCGCGATCCAGTGAAATCCCAGCGTCGCGCACCATCGCTTCGTCGCGCTGCGGGCGGTTCATCACCCCCACAATCTCAACCAATGAACCATGCAGGTCACGCAGTTGGGCGGATATACGTGCGTTTTGCACATTTTTAATTGACACGGTGTTCGCCTCTCTTAATATGTGCGTATTGCACATATAGGTGATCCAGTATGAAAGCGCAATTCGCTGTCGATGTACTGATTTGCGGTGCCGGTGCCGCCGGCCTGACCTTGGCGATCGACCTGGCGAGAAGGGGTATCACTTTTCGGCTGATCGAAAAAAATGCGCTTCCCTTCCAGGGTTCGCGCGGCAAAGGTATCCAGCCAAGGTCTCAGGAAGTGTTCGAAGACCTGGGGATTCTCGACCGTCTGATGGCAGTGGGTGGAGTCTATCCGACTGACCGGCGCTACCGCGACGATGGCAGCTACAGCGAAGCAGAATTCACAGAATCCAAGGCGTCGACGCCCGCCGAGCCTTATCGACAACCGTTGATGGTGCCGCAGTTTTTGACCGAGCGCGTGATGCGCGAGCGTCTGCTTGAGTGGGGACATCAGCCTGAATTTGCTTGTGAATTAGTTGGGTTCGAGCAGGACGGCAACGCAGTCACCGCAAGGCTGATCGGCAACGCAGGTGAAGAACACATCCGTGTGCGTTGGTTGGTGGGCGCTGATGGGGGGCGCAGTTTTGTTCGACATGCCCTGGATATCGGCTTTCCCGGCAAGACCCTTGGCGTACGCGCTTTGGTGGCGGATGTCGAACTCAGCGGCCTCACGCGTGATGCCTGGCACCGTTATGGTGGCGGCGATCTGCAGCGCCAGATTGCGATATGCCCCTTGGCCGGCACCGAGCTGTTCCAGATTCAGGGGCCGATTCCCGCGGATCTTGACGTCGATTTCAGTGCCGAGGGGCTCACCGCAATCATCGCCCATCGCACCGGTCGCGCCGATATCCAGGTGCACGCGGTGTCTTGGTCGTCGGCCTACACCATGAATGCCCGCCTGGCGGATCAATACCGCGTGGGGAGGGTGCTGCTGGTGGGGGACGCCGCCCATATCCATCCACCCACCGGCGGCCAGGGCCTGAATACCAGCGTGCAGGACGCTTACAACCTGGGCTGGAAGCTGGCGGCGGTGGTACAGGGGGCACCTGATGATTTACTGGATACCTATGAAGCGGAGCGTCGGCCTGTCGCCGCTTGCGTGCTTGGTTTGTCCACCCAACTGCTGGGTGAGATGAAGAACGGCGAACTGCGTAGGGGCAGGGAAGTGCATCAGTTGGATATTGCCTATCCAGAGTCCTCGCTGGCGTTGAAGAGCCCCGTGCGTAACGGCGTTGCAGCGGGCGACCGGGCGCCGGACGCGCCGGTCCGAGGTGCCGCTGGGCAGGCGTTGCGGCTGTTCCATCTGTTCAAGGGAACGCACTGGACGGTGCTCGGTTATGGCGTGGCGCGCGGGGTGGTGCCTGCTCGGCCGGGCGTGCATGTCCATATAGTTGGACCTGAGGGTGATGTGCTCGACGACCAGGGCTACGTTGAACATGTCTACGGACTGGCGATGGGCGAGTGGGTGCTGGTGCGGCCTGATGGGTATATCGGTGCGATGGGTTCGTCAGCGAATACCGATGTCCTGGACGCTTACCTTCAGCAGGTTATGCCGTGTGCGCAAGGTGAATGGCAGTGCTTGAAATCGCGTTAAGATGCCGCCTGGACTTCAGGTTGATCAAGGATTTTGCATGGCGCTTATCACCGAACGTGTAGCACAGGCCCGTAACAGCACCAACGACAAGGTTATATGCCGCATGGCCTCGGGCTGGGCGGTCATGGGTGATGTACAGTTTCTCCCTGGTTACTGCCTGCTGCTGCCTGACCCGGTCGTTGCCAGCCTGAACGACCTGGACACCGAAGCCCGCACTGCCTACCTGCTGGACATGGCCCGCCTCGGCGATGCGGTGTTGCAGGCCACCGGTGCGTTGCGCATGAACTACGAGATCCTGGGCAATTCCGAGCCGGAGCTGCATTGCCATCTCTTCCCGCGCTATGCCTCGGAACCGGACGACAAACGCACGATGCCGGCGTGGTTTTATGACTGGAAAAACGCACAGCCGTATGCGGAGGTCGACCACGGGGAGATGCGCAAGACGATTGCGCGATTATTGGAAGCGACGACATCGGCCTAAGGATGGGATGGATTCAATGCGCGAACGAAAGGCGTCACGCCTGCTGGTGATCAACCCCTCCCAGGAGGTGCTTCTGTTCAGGTTCGTCCATAAAGACGGACCATTGGCCGGGCAAAGGAGACTCAGGTCATGGCGGATCATCGTTGGTGGTCTGCCAATGCGCTGCGCTCTACCGAAGAGACAGTCTGGCCGCAATCACTGATCGATATGCTTGTGAAAGAGGGCGTGTTTCAACCCGCTGCCTGACCGTCGTGATCAACAATGAACCAGGATTTCGTCGGTCTCCATCACGGCGGCATAGTCCATCGCCAGGTTGCTCAGTGAGAGCGCATGCACATCTTCCGCGGGCCACAGGCGCCCGGACAAATCGGTTTGATCGAAGGTGTAGCACGCATCTGAAACCACCGTCACCGCAAAACCCAGGTTGCCGCCTGAGCGTGCCGTGGCCTCGACCGAGTTGTTGGTGATCACGCCGACGATCACCAGTTGCCGGATCCCGCGCGCGTGCAGCCAGCGTTCCAGCCCTGAGGCGACGAAGGCATCCGGAACGTTCTTTTCGGTCACATGCTCATGCGCCAACGGTTGCAGCGCCGACTGGAATTCGCAGCCCGGCTGGCCCGGCCAGAACACCGAGTCGGGCGAGCGGGACATGTGCCGGATGTGAACAACAGGGCGGTCGGATTGACGCCAGGCTGTCAGCAGACGCTGTATCTGCACTTCGGCGTCGGGGTTGTTGCGTCGCCCCAGCTTTGGCTGGTTCATGCCTTGCTGCATGTCGATGATCAGCAGTGCGGCGTTGATGGCTAACGATTGCATGGCACCTCCTTTTGCGGGCAGGGCTCGAAACATACCACGAGGGTAAACGGTCATGAAGGTTGGGTTTACTTGAAGGCCATTGACTGCATAAGGAATAGATCAATGATCCGCAAAGCGTTACCTGGCGACGCCAACGCCATCGCCCAGGTGCATATCCGCAGTTGGCAGGAAGCCTATCGTGACCTGATGCCTGCCGAGTTCTTGAATGGGCTGGATGCAACGCTGGCTCGGCGTGAATCCTTTTGGGTTCGCTCGATTGAGTCGGGCGAGTCCGACGTGTGGGTCGCGGAGCTGGATGGGCAAGTTGTCGGCTGGATATCGGCCGGTGCCAGTCGTGACGAAAAAGCTGCCGGAGCAAACACCGGTGAGGTCATGGCCATTTATGTTTTAGCCAGGTATTGGCAAGCCGGCGTTGGGCTGGCGTTGTGGAACGCGGGCCTACAGTTCTTGATGGAGCAGGGGTATGAGTGTTTGACGCTTTGGGTCTTGAGCCGTAATGAAAGAGCTATCCGGTTTTATCGCAGGATGGGCTGTGTCGAGGACGCGGGGAGTGAACGTAATCTTCAGAGGGGAGGTGTCACTCTGGAAGAAATGAGGTATCGGTTGCCCTTTGGACCAGGTTGAGCACATTCACATACGCACGAAACATTTCAGCCATCCCCTCGGCATAAACCGCGATTTCTTCAGCCGTTCGCGGACTGTTGGAGAACGCCTTCCCCACTGAACTGAGCGTGGTCAGGATCAAATCACTGGCCAACGTACGCGTGTCAACCGACACCTCAGGCAACAACTCCAGCATGAACCCCTTGAACGCCTGGCGTCCCGCCGCGCGCACCTCCAGGGCCTCCGGCGCATCACGATAGATCGGCGCCGCATCGTTCAGCGCCCCGCGCATTTGCGCTTCTTCGCATTCTGACTGGATAAAGGCGTGCACCACGCTACGCAAACGTTCCAGCGGCGTCTCGTCGTGGTTTTCCAGTATGCCGCGCAGCATCTGGGTGGTCTGCTGCCACTCATCACTCTGCAACCGAAACAGAATCGCCGCTTTGTTGGGGAAGTACTGGTACACCGACCCCACGCTCACGCCGGCTTTTTCCGCGACCCGTGCGGTGGTGAAACGGGTGGCGCCTTCCTTGGCCAAAACCTGAATAGCCGCTTGCAGAATCGCCGCCACCAACTCGGTGGAACGGGCCTGTTGCGGCTGTTTGCGCGTGGAAATACGTGGGGTTTGGCGGCTGGTCATACGGGACTCCTGAAGCAGGGCTAATGCGAATAGCGAAGGATGCGAATGACTCGCATACTTTTAATGCGACGAATTAGTCGCATCTTAGTCCCAACTCACTGGAAATCAATTATGTCGAGCCTGACCACCGCGCCTCTGGCGCCCCTTATCGAACGTCTTTATGCCCAGGCCAATGCGGCCACCAGCCCGTTGGTGAACTCGGTATCCAAGGAAGAACGCGAACGGCTGATGCACAGCAAAACCGAATACGTGGCGCTGTATTCGATGCTCAAGGACCTGTGGCTGCCCGTGTCGCAGGACACCGGCAAGCTGCTCTACATGCTGGCGCGCAGCAACAAGGCGCGAGCGATTGTGGAGTTTGGCACTTCATTTGGGCTGTCGACCTTGTTCCTGGCTGCCGCGCTGCGTGACAACGGCGGCGGTGTGCTGATCGGCAGCGAATTCGAAGCCTCGAAGATAGCCCTGGCGCGCGAGCATTTCATCGAAGGCGGCGTGAGCGACCTGATCCACATTCGCGAAGGTGACGCGCTGGTGACCCTGGCCAGCGACTTGCCGGAGGTTGTCGATCTGTTGCTGCTGGACGGCGCCAAGACGCTGTATGGCGACGTGCTGAACCTGGTGGAAGACAACCTGCGTCCTGGCGCACTGGTAGTCGCGGACAACACCGATTATTGCCCTGAATACCTGGCCTACGTGCGCGCTCCGGAGAACGGCTACTTGTCGGTGCCGTTTACCGATGACATCGAACTTTCAATGCGCTTGGGCTAAGCGAGTATTCAGCGCTTGCTGAACGCCAGCCTTGCAGCGAACAACACAAAGATCATACCGGTGGTGCGGTCCATCCACTGGATGACCTTTTCGCGACGCAGGAAACCGGAAAGCGACTGCGTGGCGCCGATCAATATTAGAGACCACAGCAGATCGCCATTGGTGAGCAGGGCAAGCCCGCTCACCACAACAAGCCCGCTCACTACAGAAAGCGGGCTTGCCACTGTAAACGTAGGCTCAGCGATTGAACCGCTCAACCAACGCATATTGGGTGGACGCGTTGTTCGTCAGCTCCTTGCTCAGGTCCGTGGATTGATGGGCTTGTATCGACGTCTGGTCGGCCAGTTCGGCGATGGTGGTGATGTTGCGGCTGATTTCCTCGGCGACCGCGCTCTGTTCCTCGGTGGCGGCGGCGATTTGGGTGGTCATGTCAGTGATATGGGACACCGCTTCGCTGATGCCGACCAGCGCCTGGTCCGCCTCCAGCACCCAGGCCACACCTTCCTGGGCCTGGCGCTGGCCGTGTTCCATGCTTTGCACGGCATTGTTGGAGGACGCCTGCAGTTGGGTGATCAACCCATGGATCTGGGTGGTGGACTGGGACGTGCGTTGTGCCAGTTGCCGCACTTCGTCGGCCACCACGGCAAAACCACGGCCTTGCTCGCCGGCACGCGCCGCTTCGATGGCCGCGTTGAGGGCCAGCAGGTTGGTCTGGTCGGCAATGCCCTTGATCACGTCCACCACGCTGCCGATTTCGTCGCTGTCCTTGGCCAGTTGCGCCACGGTGGCGCCGGTTTCGCTGACCACCGCAGACAGGCGTTCGATCGCCTCACGGGTGTCGCGTGCCACTTCGCGCCCGCGCCCGGTCAGGACGTTGGCTTGCTGGGTGGCGTCGGCGGTGCGTTGCACGTGGCTGGCGACTTCCTGGGTGGTGGCGGCCATCTGGTTGACGGCGGCCGAGACCTGTTCGGTTTCGACACGCTGGCGGTCCAGGCCTTTGGAGCTGGCGGTGGCCAACTGATCGGATTGCCTGGCCAGGGCGCTGAGTTGCTCGGCGCTGTCCTGCAAGCGGGTGAGGCAGGTCTTCAGGCGTGCGTTCTGGCTGAGAAACGCCGTTTCGAGACGTGCCTGTGGCCCGCTGGCGTCGCTGTACATCTGCGCGATCAAGGCATCCGAGGTCGAGGGCTCCACCCCTTGCAACAGACGCAACGTGCTGCCTTGACGCCAGCGTGAGCAGAGCACGCCCACCGGGATTGCGACTGCAACGGTCACAGCAATGGCGACGGGCGCGCTGAGGAACAAACCGGCGAGGCAGCCGGTAAGCCCGGTTGCCACATACGGCACACAACTGATGGCCGCCGGCAGCCAGGCATCCTGCCGCGGAACGGCCGGTTTACCTTGGCTGATGCGGCGGTACAGGGCCTGGGCCCGACGGATTTCATCCGCCGTGGGCTTGACCCGCACGGACTCGAAACCAACGACTTTGCTGCCATCGAATATGGGTGTGACGTAGGCGTTGACCCAATAATGATCGCCGTTTTTCGAGCGGTTCTTGACGATGCCCATCCAGGGCAGGCCTTGCTTGAGTGCACTCCACATGTGCGCAAACACGGCGGGGGGCACATCGGGGTGACGTACGATATTCTGCGGGGCGCCAATCAAGTCAGCGCGTTCAAAGCCGCTGATGTCCACAAAGGCGTCGTTGCAGTAAGTGATGACACCTCGGACATCCGTGGCGGAGATGAGTTTTTGCGAAGGCGCGAGGGAAATCTCACGCTGTGTTACGGGCTGGTTATTGCGCATTCCGACTACTCCCTGGTTGCCCTCAGTCCATCGGCGCCATGTGCGAAAAGGTTAATGCACATTGGCCAATTCGCCAGCCACTGGTCAAAAGCCTGAAACTTCCTGCCGAAAAACCTCATAATGGCGGCCATTTTTGTTTAGCCGTTATTCTGGTGTGCCCCCATGGAAATCAAGGTCAACTTTCTCGACAACCTCCGGCTTGAAGCCAAGTTCGACGACTTCACGGTGATTGCCGACCAGCCCATCCGCTACAAAGGCGATGGCTCGGCACCGGGGCCGTTCGATTACTTCCTGGCGTCGTCGGCGTTGTGCGCGGCGTACTTCGTGAAGTTGTACTGCCAGACGCGCAATATCCCCACTGAAAATATTCGTCTGTCGCAGAACAACATCGTCGACCCGGAAAACCGCTACAACCAGATCTTCAAGATCCAGGTCGAGCTGCCGGCCGACATTTGCGACAAAGACCGCCAAGGCATCCTGCGTTCCATCGACCGTTGCACGGTCAAGAAAGTGGTGCAGGCCGGGCCTGAGTTCGTCATCGAAGAAGTCGAAAACCTGGACGCCGATGCCCAGGCCTTGTTGATGCCCAACTCGACGTCAGAGGGTGGCACTTATATCGCCGGCAAAGACCTGCCGCTGGAACAGACCATTGCCAACATGTCCGGCATCCTGGCCGGCCTGGGCATGAAGATTGAAATCGCGTCGTGGCGCAATATCGTGCCCAACGTGTGGTCGCTGCATATCCGCGATGCACATTCGCCGATGTGCTTCACCAACGGTAAGGGCGCGACCAAAGAGGGCGCCTTGGCGTCGGCACTGGGCGAGTTCATCGAGCGGCTCAACTGCAACTTCTTCTATAACGATCAGTTCTGGGGTGAAGAACTGGCGAATGCGCCGTTCGTGCATTACCCGGATGAGCGCTGGTTCCAGCCTGGCCCCAACGACGAACTGCCGAGCGAAATCCTCGACGCCTACTGCCTGAAGGTCTACAACCGCGACGGTGAGCTGCGCGGTTCGCACCTGTTCGACACCAACTCCGGCAATGAAAAGCGCGGTATCGTTTCGCTGCCGTTCGTGCGCCAATCGGACGGTGAAGTGGTGTACTTCCCATCTAACCTGATCGAAAACCTCTACCTCAGCAACGGCATGAGCGCCGGCAATACCTTGGCTGAAGCCCAGGTGCAGTGCCTGTCGGAGATCTTCGAGCGCGCCGTGAAGCGTGAAATCATCGAAGGCGAGTTCGCCTTGCCGGACGTGCCGGCCGAGGTGCTGGCCAAGTACCCAGGCATTCTCGCCGGTATCCAGGGCCTCGAAGCCCAAGGCTTCCCGGTGCTGGTGAAAGACGCGTCCCTTGGCGGTGAATTCCCGGTAATGTGCGTGACCCTGATGAACCCGCGCACGGGTGGCGTGTTCGCCTCGTTCGGCGCGCACCCAAGCCTGGAAGTGGCGCTGGAACGCAGTCTCACCGAACTGCTGCAAGGCCGCAGTTTCGAGGGCCTCAACGACTTGCCGCAGCCGACCTTCGAAGGTCAGGCGGTGACCGAGCCGAATAACTTCGTCGAGCACTTCATCGACTCCAGCGGTGTGGTGTCGTGGCGTTTCTTCAGTGCCCAATCGGATTACGAATTCGTCGAGTGGGATTTCTCAGGCGAAGGTGAGGATTCCAACGCCCAGGAAGCTGCGACCCTGTTCGGCATTCTAGAAGGCATGGGTAAAGAATCGTACATGGCCGTGTACGAACACCTTGGCGCCACCGCGTGCCGCATCCTGGTGCCGGACTACTCGGAAATCTACCCGGTGGACGACCTGATCTGGGACAACACCAACAAGGCGCTGTTTTTCCGCGAGGACATTCTCAACCTGCACCGCCTCAACGAGGAAGAATTGCAAGCGTTGGTCGAGCGCCTGATCGAAAGCGAGCTGGACGACTACACCGATATCACCACCCTGATCGGCATCGAATTCGATGACAACACTGCCTGGGGGCAGCTGACCATCCTGGAGTTGAAACTGCTGATCTTCCTGGCCTTGCAGCAATATGAAGAGGCCAAGGAGTGCGTGGAGATGTTCCTGCAGTACAACGACAACACCGCTGAACGTGGCCTGTTCTACCAGGCGATGAATGCGGTGCTGGAGATGGAGCTGGACGATGACTTGGAACTGGCGGACTACGAAGCCAACTTCCGCCGCATGTTTGGTAATGAGCGGATGGATGCGGTGATCGGTTCGGTACAGGGCGATGTGCGCTTCTATGGGTTGACGCCGACCAGCATGAAGCTGGAAGGGTTGGATCGGCATTTGCGCTTGATCGACAGCTACAAGAAACTGCATGCGGCGCGTGCCAACGTCACCTCAGCCTGACACAACTTTCTGTGGGAACTGGCTTGCTGTGGTGAGTGGGCCGGTTCACCACGCAGGCCAAGCTAAACGACTTTAGATAAGTGCCAAGGCTTGCGCCAAATCCGCCCGCAGATCCTCCACATCCTCAACCCCCACCGACAAGCGTACCAACCCATCCCCAATCCCCAGCTGCGCCCGCGTTACCGCCGGGATGCTTGCATGGGTCATGATCGCCGGGTGTTCGATCAGGCTTTCCACGCCGCCAAGGCTTTCGGCCAGGGCGAAGATCTTGACGTTTTCCAGGAAACGCGTGGCGCCGGCCAGGTCGCTGTTCAGGTCAATCGAAATCATCCCGCCAAACCCACGCATCTGTTCGCGCGCCAGTTCATGCTGGGGATGGGACGTGAGGCCTGGGTAATAAACCCGTGCCACTTGCGGTTGCTGCTCCAGCCAGGTGGCGAGGTCCAGGGCGTTGCTGCAATGGCGTTCCATGCGCAGCGCCAGGGTTTTCACGCCGCGCAGGGTGAGGAACGCGTCGAAGGGCCCCGCGATGGCGCCGACCGAGTTTTGCAGGAAGCCCAGGCGCTCCGCCAGTTCGGGGTTGTCGCCGACAATGGCGATGCCGCCGATCACATCGGAGTGGCCGTTGAGGTATTTGGTGGTGGAATGCACCACTACATCAAAGCCCAGTTCCAGAGGACGCTGGATCCACGGGCTGGCGAAGGTGTTATCGGCCACACAGATGATGCCGCGATCACGGCAGATACGTGCGATGGCGCTCAGGTCGGTCAAGCTCAGCAGCGGGTTGCTGGGGGTCTCGACCCAGACCATGCGCGTGTCGTCCTGCAGGCTCGCTTCAAACGCCGACAAATCGCTCAGGTCGACAAAGCTGAAACGGTGCCCGGCGCTGCGTTGGCGCACTTTATCGAATAGCCGGAAGGTGCCGCCGTACAGGTCATTACCGGACACGATATGGGCGCCGGCATCCAGCAACTCCAAGACTGTCGAAATCGCCGCCAGCCCGGACGCGAAAGCAAACGCCTGGCGGCCGCCCTCAAGGTCGGCCACGCAGCGTTCCAGGGCAAACCGCGTGGGGTTGTGGGAGCGCCCGTAGTCGAAGCCTTTGTGCACGCCGGGGCTGTCTTGCAGGTAGGTAGAGTTGGCGTAGATTGGCGGCATCAGCGCGCCTGTGGTCGGGTCGGGGGACTGTCCAGCATGGATCACACGGGTGGCAAACGCGCTTTTATCGGACTGACTCATGCAAGGGATCTCCGAAGGTGGTTGAGCAGGTCGACGCGGGTGATCAGGCCGTGGAAGCCTGACGCGTCGGCAATGATGGCGACCAGGCCGCGATCCAGCTCCGCCTGCAGTTCTGCCAGGCTAGCGCTGGGGGCCAGGGTTTGCAGGGTGTCGGTCATAGCGCTGGAGACGATCATGGAAAAGTGCGTGGCGTCCTGGTGCAGGCCCAGCAGGATGTCGGATTCATCGATCACGCCGACCAGCTTTTGACCGTCCACCAGCACTGGCAACTGCGAGACATCCGCCAGGCGCATGCGCTGGAAGGCGGTGAGCAGCGTGTCGTCGGGGCTTACGCTGATCACGCGGCCGTCTTCGAAGCGCCGCGCGATCAGGTCGCGCAGGTCGCCATAGTGCTTGTAGTGCAACAGCCCGGCGTCGTTCATCCATTGGTCGTTGTAGACCTTCGACAGGTAGCGCGTACCGGTGTCGCACACGAAGGTGACCACGCGCTTGGGCTCGGTCTGTTCGCGGCAGTAGCGCAGGGCGGCGGCGAGCAATGTGCCGGTGGAGGAACCACCCAGGATGCCCTCGGCCTTGAGCAACTGCCGGGCGTGATCGAAGCTTTCTTCATCGCTGATGGAATAGGCATGGCGCACGCTGGAGAGGTCTGCAATCGAAGGGATGAAGTCCTCGCCAATGCCTTCCACTGCCCAAGAGCCTGGCGTTTCCAGGCGGCCGCTGCGGCTGTATTCGGCCATCACCGAACCCACCGGATCGGCCAGCACCATGGCCAGCTCCGGCTGAACGCGCTTGAAGAAACGCGTCAGCCCGGTAAGGGTGCCGGCTGAGCCGACACCCACCACAATCGCATCGACATCGTGCTGGGTTTGCGCCCAGATCTCAGGCGCGGTGCTGGTTTCATGGGCCAGGGGGTTGGCCGGGTTGTTGAATTGGTCAGCGAAGAACGAGCCCGGAATGTCCTTGGCCAGGCGCGCGGCCACGTCCTGGTAATACTCGGGGTGGCCCTTGCCCACATCGGAGCGGGTGATGTGCACCTCGGCGCCCATGGCCTTGAGGTGCAGCATCTTTTCCGTGGACATCTTGTCGGGCACCACCAGTACTACCCGGTAGCCCTTGGCCCGACCGACCAGCGCCAGGCCCAGGCCGGTGTTGCCGGCGGTGGCTTCGATAATCGTGCCGCCGGGGCGCAAGCGGCCGTCGCGTTCGGCGGCGTCGATCATGGCCAGGCCGATGCGGTCCTTGATGGAACCACCGGGATTCTGGGATTCAAGCTTGAGAAACAACGTGCAGGGGCCGGTATCGAACCGGCTGACCCGAACCAGCGGCGTGTTGCCGATCAGTTCGAGGACGGCGGGGCGGGAAAGCGTGGGCATGTCGTCACCTGAATACGAATGGGTTGGACAGCAAAAGGCAAAGCATGGGTTCGACGATAGGCCGGGATCGGTCCGGTCGCAACCGGACGGTCCGTTGGCTGTCTGTTTTTGGCGCATTAGCCGGTCGGGTTCAGTACCTGCTGCAAGCGCGTGACGACGGTGCTACTGGCGGCCTGCATTGGCGCGCGCAATTCGCTGCTAATCAAGCCTTGCAGGGCCAGCGCGGCTTTTACCGGTGCTGGATTGGGCTCCATGAACAGCGTGTTGATCAGTGGCAGCAGCTGGAAGAATGTCGCTCGCGCTTCAGCCAGTTGGTTGTCGCGCACCCGTTGGTACAGCGCTACAAATTGCTCGGTGTGCAGGTGGGCCGAGGCCGCAATCGCACCGGTCGCGCCGAGGCACAGTGCGTTGAAAATCTGCACGTCTTCGCCACACAACACGTCCACGTCACCGCTGGCCAGCAGTGCAAGGGTGTTGCCCAGGTTGCCACCACAATCCTTGATCGCCACGATGCGCTCATGGGCGACGATGTTGAGCAGGGTCGCCTGCTCGAAAGTAGCGCCAGTGCGGTAGGGGATGTCGTAGAGAATGATCGGCACGCTGGAGGCATCGGCCACGGTGCGGAAAAACGCCTCCAAACCCGCTTGGGACGGGCGAATGTAACTCGGCGCCGGCACCAAAAGCCCAGCCACCGGGCGTTGCAGGATTTCACGCTGGAAGTGCAGCAGCTCAATCTGGTTATAGCCCGCCAAGCCCATCACCACGCGGTGCGCCGGCACCCATTGCAACACCGCATCGAGCACCGCCAATTGTTCCTGACGACTCAGCGACGCCGCTTCCCCGGTGGTGGTGCACACCATGATCCCGGCCACGTGTTTTTCCAGCAGGTGGCTGACCAGGCGGTGCAGGCCAATGAAATCGATGGCGCCGTCATGGAACGGTGTGACCACGGGAACCCAGATACCTTGAAACGATGACATGCACTTTCTCCTGATGATTGACCGCTGGAGTCACCGTCAGAAGGGCAGAGGGAATTGTGCAAGGGAGGAAGGCCGTCGCGCTCAATGTCCTGTCAGCTCATCTGACGGGACAGCGCGCCCCGGTCACATGAGCGACTGTTTCTTCGATTTGAGGGCGTGCGCAACGCAACCTTGCGCCTTGGCAGGGGAGCCAATGACGGAAAGGTTAACGGAGGACATTGCGGACATTGGCTGACACACCCTGAATAAGGCTTCCATCTTCATGGAATATTGCAGAGTGTGTCAACGGGGCTTATTCGAATTTATCGATACGCGTGTCGGAGTAGTAGAACGCGTTCTTGTCCGTGCTCGACTCGTAGAAGTAGGCGTAGTCGGTCAGGTAGTACAGGTGGTTCACCCGGTTGTATTCATCGTTGTCGAAGCTGCACTTAAGGGCCTTGGCCGCCCCGAGCAGGCCAGGGTTGAGCTCGCTGGCTTGCAGTTCGCGTTCAACTACGCAGCGGGTAGTCTGGACTTTGGTACGGCTGCCAATCAGGCTGTTGAGGCTGGCGCGGGTGGTTTGGTAGACCACGGTGTCGCCAACTGGCAGGGCTTTCCAATTGCCCGTGAAGCTCAATTGCGTCAGCGCCTCGCTTTCTGCCATGCCCGAGGAGCTGTAGGTGTTTTTTGCCACCAGCGGGATGAGGTTACGCCAACTCACCGTGTGGCTTTCATAGCCCTGCCCGCGGGTGGCGATGGCCAGTTGCCCGCTCGCCGTGTCTTGGCTGATGAAGTCCGCACTCTGAATCTGGCTGGTTTCGCCCTTGAGCGTCGACGTGCCGGTCATATGCACGTATTTGAAGGCGCGCGCGGGTTTGTCCAGGTTCAACTGCGTGATTGCGGCCAGCACCTGAGGTTGCACCGAGGTCAGTGCGATGTTTATCGGCGCTTTCAGGCGTGGCTTGAACACCGGCAGCGCGGCGATTGTCTGTGGCGTCGCGCAGACTTTATTGAACAACAGCTCATAGTCGGCATTGCTGCCAGCGATGTTCTGCGGCGTGGGAAAGCTGTCGACACGGCCGTCGCTGACGCGATTGTCGGCGTCCATGTCGTAGCCGGCCAGTTCCTTATAGGTCCCGCCCGCGCAAGACACCGCAAAGTGTTCACGCTTTTGGGCATAGGGGGCGTTGTAGGGCATGTCGTTGAGCACCGTCGGTTCGTCGAAGGCGGCCCAGAAGCGCGTTTCGCCATTCACCGTCTTGATGCTGTTGGCGTCAATCAATACCTGGCTATCGTGCGCGTTGGCCTGCACCAGGCGCCAGTCTGGCTTTGGCGTTTCGGCACACGCGCGTATGAACGTCTGGTTGGCAGCCAAGGTCGCGCGCAATTGCGGCGACAACTTGCGCGCTGCGCTGTAACGGCCAGCGCTGGCCGGGTAGACCCGTTGTGAACCGTCCAGGTACAGCAAGTGCAGTTGCGGCGATGAGCAAGCGGCCTCGAATTGCATGGTGCGCCGCAGACCACTCGGGCCGCCCGGCATCAGCAGCTCGAAGCTGAGCGAGTCGCCCTCGCGCACGATGCTGTTTTCAACCAGGGGCTGGGTGAGGGTGTCGGCGAACATGCGGTCGACTTGGGTTTTCTGGGTGGCACAACCCGCCAGGGTAGCGAGGCTACCGATGAGCAAGAGAGAAGTAATAACGCGCACGAGAGCCTCGTTGAGTCCATTCAGGGATATAAGAGTGGCGGCCGATTGAGCTGAATCTGTAGCCGGATGTTGCGAGACAAAAGCCTAACGAGCATGACGGCATCTGTACAGCGTTAGCATGGCCGCCGCCGGATATGTGCGAGTCGCAATCGTCCTGCCGTGCTTTCTGCCAGCCGGTAGTCTATTCGGACATTCCGGGAGAACCTCGATGATCCGACGCGCGTGTTTGGCCGCTTTGCTGACCCTGTCTGTGTCGACCGCCTTTGGTGCCTCGACCTACGATCATTTGTATGCCTTTGGCGACAGCTATTCCGACAATGGCGCGGGCGAAGCGCTTACCACCCGGCTCGCCGCGCAGAAGGTCAAGGACGCCCAGGCACTGCCTGGCCCGCTGTACTGGAAGGGACGCTGGAGCAACGGCCCAACCGCCGTCGAAGGCCTGGCCCAGGCGTTGAAGACACCGCTGACCGACTACGCCGTGGGCGGCGCCAAAAGCGGCCACGGCAACTACTACACGTGGCTGATGCCGACCCAGGACACAGGCGTGCTCGGCCAAGTCGCCGAGCACTTGCAGGCCGCCAAGTCCCACAAGGCCGACCCCAAGGCGCTGTATTTCATCTTCATCTCGGCCAACGATTTTTTCGAATGGGCCGACTTCTCCCATCCTGAAACCATCGAGGCCTTGAGCGAGTCGAGCCTGGCCAACATCCGCAACGCCACCGAGCAACTGGTGGCCGCGGGGGCCAGGCATGTGATGGTGGTGGGCACTACGGACCTCAGCCACGTGCCCGCCGTGGTGCAGGGCAACCAGGTCGACAACGCGAAGCACTACCAGCAATTGCTCGCACAGAAGCTCCCGGCCATGTTGGCGCAGATTGGCGTGGCGAAGGTCACCTACTTCGATCACCTGGCGTTCAGCGACGCGCTACGCGCCAATCCGCAAGCCAATGGGTTCACGGACCTGGACACACCGTGCCAGGCCACCTACCCGGACGTGAAACCGGTGTGCGCCAATGCCGATGCGCATTACTACTGGGACGAATGGCATCCCACCCGCAAGGTCCACGCCCTGGCGGCAAAGGCCATGCTCAAGGCATTGCCTTAGCCGGCGGCCACCGCCGCTTCAATGGCAGCGATGTCGATCTTCTTCATGGTCATCATTGCGTCAAAGGCGCGCTTGGCGACGGCCGGGTCCGGGTGGGTGACGGCGTCCGTCAGCACGCGCGGTGAGATCTGCCACGACAAACCCCACTTGTCCTTGCACCAGCCACAGGCGCTTTCCTGGCCGCCGTTACCGACGATGGCGTTCCAGTAACGATCCGTCTCGGCCTGGTCATCAGTGGCCACCTGAAACGAAAACGCCTCGGTATGGGGAAAGATCGGCCCGCCGTTGAGGCCGATGCAGGGGATGCCCAAGACGGTGAAGTCCACGGTCAACACGTCGCCCTGTTTGCCGGACGGATAATCGCCGGGCGCGAGGTGCACGGCGTTGACTTTGCTGTCCGGGAAGGTCATGGCGTAGAAGGTGGCAGCCTCCAAGGCGGTGCCGTTGTACCAGAGGCAGAGGGTGTTTTTGCTTTTCATGGTCGGTCTCCACAGGAAAATGGCTGTGTGGAGTCTAGACGGCGAGTTCGTCTCGGGTCATGTCGCGTACTCCTGGGTCAAAAGCGCTCGTCCAGTATCGCCGGCAAAGTGATGTCCTTGACGAAGCTGGCCGAGGACAGGCTCAACGTCATGCGCACCACCTGCACTACATCGTGCACAGGAATCGAGTGGCCTTCATCCCGCTGCGCGGCTTGCTCGCGCGGCGTGCCCAGGGGATCCTCAGTGTTCAAGTACCCCAGATTCAGGCAGGTGACAGCCAGGCGCTGCTGGCGATAGCCTTCACGCAACGCATCGGCAATCCCGCGCAAGGCAAACTTGGAGGCCCCGAAGGCGACCTCCGGACGGCCACTCTGCGGCAGGCCGGAGGTGGATCCGGTCAGGATGATCCTGGGGGTTGGGCTTTTGAGCAGCATCGGCAAGAGGCGCTTGATCAGCAGCAGGGTAGAGGTGATGTTGCAGGTCACGATGGCCTCGATCTGCTCATCGTCGTCGGCGAGGAAGTTGTAGGTCGGGTCGAAGGCGAACTCTTCCCAGATGCCCAGGTTGTAGATCAGCGTGTCCAGGCCTTTATCGGCAATCGCCTCGGCGATGACGTGCGCGGCCTGGGCAGGTTTGGCGAGATTGGCCTCGATCCACTGCACTTCGACGCCGTTCTTGTGATCCAGCTGTTCTGGGCGGCTGCGGGACACGCCGATCAGCGTATCCCCAGGCTCACCGAGCCCTTCGATCAGGGCTTTGCCCAATCCTTTGCTTGCACCTACCACCAGGGTTTTCAATGCGTGTCTCCTTGACTGTAAAACGTGAGTTAAGCCCTGCGCGCCATCAACAACACCGTCGCCGCCGCCGACAACAACCCTGCGCAGCACCGATTGAAAATCCGCTTGCCCCGCGGCTCGGCAAACCAGCGGCGCATATGCAGGCCCATATAGGCGTAGGCGCTGATGGCGATCCACTCCAGCACCAGGAACATCGCGCCGAGCAGCGCGAATTGCGGGGTGATGGGCTCGCCGGGCACTACAAATTGCGGGAGGAAGGCAGTGAAGATCAGGATTGCCTTCGGATTGCCCGCCGCCACCAAAAACTCCTGCCGCGCCAACGCCCACAATCCCACCGTCGCTGTGGCCGAATCTGCCTCGGCCTCCGGATTAGCCCGCCGCAACTGAAACGCCAGATAAAACAGATACGCCGCGCCGAGGATCTTGATCCCATAGAACAACAACTCCGACGTTTGCAGCACCACTGCCAACCCGGCGGATGCGAGGGCGATCATGCCGGCGAAGGCCAGCAAGCGGCCGATGCCCGCCAGGCACGAACAGGCCAGCGCGGTCGAGTGGCGTGACCTTCTGGCCCAGCACGGTGCCGTCGGCCTCGGTGTAGCTCCA
>NZ_RXYG01000018.1:0-88589 GCF_003970195.1 Pseudomonas sp. C 49-2 | reverse complement strand
AGAACCACATCCCACATAGTTTCGTCATCCTGACAGAAGTTGTTGGGGGATTTTAAACCAAGACCTTGAAAGGCATGACTCTTAGGGCAAATTTAGGGCAATATCGGGGCCGCTGTAGGCCTTTGCAGTCCTTGTAGCCCAACCAAAAACCAATATAATCTTGGCCTAGGGCGGGTTGTGGGGTGTGCTGGTCGGGTTCGAATCCCTATCCATGCGATCAAGTGACTGTAGGCCATCGCAACGAGGCGCTAATCAGGCCCGCTGTAGTCAAATACGTCACTCGACCAATCAAGAGCTTAGTGTCAATTGCCATTTTGATTTTTCCATCTGGGTCGAGTTATTCCAAAGTTTAATTTTAAAACAGTATCAAGATCTTTGCTGGGGATTGATGGGAAGAAAACGCCTTGCGATGAGAAAATGAAGAAATTAATATTCAAATCATCTTGGTTGAACTCTTCGCCAATGGCGTTGTATAATAATTCAAGTAATACAATTATCAGGTTATTGGAGGAATATAAAAACTTTCCCTGCCTCTGGCGGTTTGAACTCCATGGCGCAATTATGCCCTCGCCTACAAAGAAACCCCACGATGCTCGCGGTTTGTTGGCTAATTCCGGATTCGTTTCATTACCGAGGATCGACATCATGGGCGCTGAGGATGTGTGGTGTTGCGCAAGTGAGTGTGTGAACGAATTGCGCAGGCTGAACAAGTATTTCATCTTTAAAAGATCTTGAGTTTCAATTACGTCATTCTCTTCTCTGAACTCTTTTTTCGAGTCTTCAGGGGCTGGAATTATCTTGGAAATCTGAATGCTTGAAAGTAGGTAGCTCCGAGCTTCTTTTGAAAGATTATTTATTCCTCGATAAAAAGAATTGCTTACGCCATAAATTTTATTGTAAGCGTTGAGTAGTGTGTTTGAGGCCTCAATAGGGTCTATGCATGGTCCGAGTGTGCAAAGTACGCTGTCACGCTGGCTTACATACTCTTCTTTTTTGCTATTTAGCCAATTTGAAAAAGAGATGTGTTTTTCAGTTTGGCCAAGCAAATCCAAACACGTTAACAGCAAATATATAACCACCGACTCTCTCTCATGTCGCTCATGATGTAAGATGCTATCGTGTCCAAAATCCCTGTATGCTTCGGCACCAGGTAATTTGTCTGACTCCTCTAAAAGATTTTTTGCAAGTTGAAGTCGATTGCTGATCAGGGTAAAACTTTCATGGTTATTTTGATGGTTGACTGCCATTGCAGCGCTCGCTCCGGAAATTTTTTTAATTATATGGGTTAAATCGGATGGTCTATTGCATGTATTCGTCTACTGCGACCCGCAGTGTTAACTCCATCAAGGCCGCCTCCAGAGCTAACTGGTTGTCGTACATTCTCTCCAGCACGTCGTACAGCGAATAATCACGTAGCATGGTATGGACTACCTCGAGAAAAGCGCAAGCACAGTAGCGGCAGCGCCCGTGTCAGGCAGTAATTACAGCTTGCTTAGAAATTGCTACAAAGCAAAGAAGGTACAGCAGGTTAGCCAAGCTGGCTGGGGCGTTGGACGAGGGCTACGCCCAATCCATCATCGAGACGACTAACACAGCATGGAGTGATCTCGGCAACGGGCTAAAATCCATGGGGAAACTTCCCACACTTTTCTCAGCTTGCCGCTCAGACTTCCCCTAGTTAACCTCCCCAAACCGCTGGAAACCCAGCGGCCGGATGTGGAAGTCCGTACCAAGCTAAGACGCAATCGTCACAAACACCTATCGGCGTTTTTTTTCGCCTGTATCATGTGTTTCGGCGGCTGTGCGCGGGGCACTTCGGTGCGCCGGGTCCTTAGCCCTGGTCTTCCACACCCGCGTACGGCTGCCACCCTCATGTGGAAGTGAGTTTGGCAGTTCCTGAACAGTTAAGGAGCTTCGCCATGTACAAGGTCACACCCAATCCGCCTGATGTTTCAAAAGCTGCACCTGCCGATACCCGGTTTCAAGCTGCCGCCCAACGCGCTATCCATCACTACCTGCCTCAGCCTGAGGCTGCTACCACCAACGAAAAGCCAAGCAGCAACCTATTCTCCGTCAGCCCCAACATCGACACCGAAACCCTCCTGGCCAACGCCGCCGAAAACCTCGCATCCGCCAACCAAATGGCCGCCACCCTGGCTTTCGACCTCGATGACCCGCACCGCGCCATTGTCCTGGGCATCCAACAACTCATCGATCTAAGTGCTCTACTCATCGACCGAGTCCAGGAACACGTCGCACCTGCCGCCTGTAAGGCCACCGCCTGACACCCAACCCCGCCGCCTTACCCCAAGGCGGCAACCTGAACCCGTCCTGTCACCCAGCAAAGTTTCATCATTCGCGGCGCTTTTGAGGTCTACGATCCTCTTCAAGAGAGGACCTCCGCGCCTCCATTCCACAGGGAACTGAAACCATGATTTCGAACCTCGTTAAAGTCGTGGTGGTTGCTGGTACTTTGCTGTTGGGCGCTTGTTCGACAGGGTCGGCCGG
Source organism: Pseudomonas sp. C 49-2 (assembly GCF_003970195.1). Taxonomy (NCBI): domain Bacteria; kingdom Pseudomonadati; phylum Pseudomonadota; class Gammaproteobacteria; order Pseudomonadales; family Pseudomonadaceae; genus Pseudomonas; species Pseudomonas sp. C 49-2. The sequence continues at coordinate 86,081 of NZ_RXYG01000018.1, read as the reverse complement.
CGTGAGCAGTGACCCTTGTTTTTCAGGCGGATGCCAGGCGTTTGGTGACCATACCCCCAGCAAAACCGCCAAGATGAATTTTGGCGGCAGTGGGCTGGGAAGTAGTTATGGGGAGTATGGGTCGGGGTTGTTGCATGATGATTGATGGGGTGGTGGGGCAGTCACTGGGGTGGTGACTGACCCATTGCTATCGGGGGCAAGCCCCCTCCCACATTGGAACTGAGGTGGGGCGGGAAATGTCAGTGGCCGCCCTTCATCCGCCGGGCGATGAGGTAGATGCCCAGGCCGATCAACGCGGTAGCGGCACCAATGTAGCCGGTGCTCGTCCACCCATACCCCGCCGTAATCGCCATCCCACCCAACCACGGGCCCAGCGCATTTGCCAGGTTAAACGCCGCATGGTTGGAAGCCGCCGCCAAACTCGGCGCTTCATGGGCAATATCCATCAGGCGGATTTGCAGCGGCGCAGCCATGGCAATCATGGTGCCGACCAGACCAATGCCTAGCAGCACGCTCCACAGTGAGCTGGCAGCGAAGGTGAAGAAGATCAGCACGGCCATCGACCACACCATAATCCAGCCCACCGCCCGAAATTGCAGGCGGTCGAACAACTTGCCGCCCGCAATGTTGCCGATAATCCCGCCGACACCGAACGCCGCCAGACCAAACGGAATCCACTGTGGCGACACTTTGGTCACTTCCAGCATGGTCGGCGCCAAATAGCTGAACACGCAGAACATCCCGGCAAACCCAATGGCGCCGATGGACAGCGCCATCCACACCTGCGGTTTGGTGAACGCACGCAATTCCTTGCGCGGGTCGCTGCGCGGTTCGTCGTGGCGATCCGGCACGAACTGCCAGACTAGGGCAATGGTGCACAAGGCAATCACGCTGACCAGTGCAAACGCCGAGCGCCAGCCCAGGTGTTGGCCGAGGAAGGTGGCGATGGGGTTGCCGAGCAGCATGGCCAGGGTCAGGCCCATCATCACGCGCGCTACGGCGCCTGCGCGTTTGTCGTTGGGCACCATGCTGGAGGCCACGACTGCGGCGATGCCGAAGTAGGCGCCGTGGGGCAGGCCGCTGATGAAGCGGAAGGCCACCAGTGAGCCGAAGGTCGGGGTGAAGGCGGTGGCCAGGTTGCCCAAGGCGTACAGGCCCATCAGCAGCAGCAACATGTGTTTGCGTAGCAGCTTGGCGCCAAGAATGGCCAGCAGTGGCGCGCCCACCATCACGCCCAGGGCGTAGGCGCTGATGGCGTGGCCGACCTGAGGCTCACTGAGGTTCAGGTTCTGCGCGATGTCGGGCATCAGCCCCATGATGGCAAATTCGCCAGTACCGATCGCGAAGGCGCCCACGGCCATGGCCGCTTCCATTTTGGCGGCGCTGCGCGCAGGCAGCACGTGCCCGGGTGTTTGCTGGATAGTCATGGGTAACTCTATTGGGATGGATTGCACGAAGGAGAATCGCCGATGCTACGCAAGCAGCGACAAAGGTGTCTAGAACAGCCTTTTGCGTGAGAGTTCCTGGCCTGTGACCCCACGTCGCGCCTGCCAGGCTTGACATCGACGTGTTAAAAGCCGCGATTTAGAGCTGTCAATTGGCCAAACGGCGCATAAACGCTGTTTGCCGTGATATTCTGCGCGCCGTCTTGGTCTAGTCTCTCTCTGGTGCGTACATCCGTATACGTCCCAGCGATTGGCTGTCGCCCAGGTAGCTGAAGCCAATAATGATAAGAAGTCAGCGCAGAAGGGACATAAAAGTGAGGTCGATACGTCGGCCTTGTGTGCCCACCCTGCGGTCCCCGAGTGAATGTGCAAACCCCGCGGTGCGTTGCCTGGCGCAGCGTGATGGAGGGTTGCCCATGATCAGGGACGGTAGGGCGGATGGCGTTTTATCATAGGTGCTACTGATGTTTAAAAAAGTAAACACTGCCCTGCTGGGGCTGGCTTTGTCGCTGGGGATCAGCTCCGTTCACGCGGAAGAGGCAAAGAAAGTCGATGTGCTGCTGATTGGTGGCGGCATCATGAGTGCAACCCTGGGTGTCTGGCTCAATGAGCTGGAGCCGGGCTGGTCGATGGAGATGGTCGAGCGCCTCGATGGCGTGGCCGAAGAAAGCTCCAACGGCTGGAACAACGCCGGTACTGGTCACTCGGCCCTGGCCGAGCTGAACTACACCCCGGAAGACAAGAACGGCAACGTTGAGATCCCGAAAGCGGTCGAGATCAACGAAGCGTTCCAGATTTCCCGTCAGTTCTGGTCCTGGCAGGTCCGCCAGGGTGTGCTGAAGGACCCGCGTTCGTTCATCAACACCACACCGCACATGAGCTTCGTGTGGGGCGATGACAACATCAAGTTCCTGAAAAAACGCTACGAAGCCCTGAAGGCCAGCCCGCTGTTCGCTGGCATGCAGTACTCCGAAGACCCGGCGCAGATCGCCAAGTGGGTCCCGCTGATGATGGAAGGGCGTGACCCGAACCAGAAAATCGCGGCTACCTGGAGCCCGCTGGGGACCGACATGAACTTCGGCGAGATCACCCGCCAGTTCGTCGCTCACCTGCAGACCACGCCTAAGTTCGACCTGAAACTGTCGAGCGAAGTGCAGGACATCACCAAGAACGCCGACGGTTCTTGGCGTGTGAGCTACAAGAACCTGAAAGACGGCACCAAGACCGAAACCGACGCCAAGTTCGTGTTCATCGGCGCGGGCGGTGGTGCACTGCACCTGCTGCAAAAGTCGGGCATTCCTGAAGCCAAGGAATACGCAGGCTTCCCGGTAGGCGGTTCGTTCCTGGTAACCGATAACCCAACCGTGGCCGAGCAGCACCTGGCCAAGGCCTACGGTAAAGCGTCGGTTGGCGCACCGCCGATGTCGGTTCCGCACTTGGACACCCGTGTGCTGGATGGCAAGCGCGTTATCCTGTTTGGCCCATTCGCGACCTTCTCGACCAAGTTCCTGAAAGAAGGCTCGTACCTGGACCTGCTGACCAGCACCACCACCCACAACATCTGGCCTATGACCAAAGTCGGTATTCGTGAATACCCACTGGTCGAGTACCTCGCTGGCCAACTGATGCTGTCGGACGACGACCGCTTCAAGGCGCTGCAAGAGTACTTCCCGAACGCCAAGCAATCCGACTGGCGCCTGTGGCAAGCCGGTCAGCGCGTGCAGATCATCAAGCGTGACGAGGAGCAGGGCGGTGTCCTGAAACTCGGCACTGAAGTGGTCAGCTCCGCCGACAACACCATCGCGGGCCTGTTGGGTGCATCGCCAGGCGCGTCCACCGCGGCTCCGATCATGCTGACCGTGCTGCAGAAAGTCTTCAAGGACAAGGTCGCGACCCCTGAGTGGCAGACCAAACTGCACCAGATCGTACCGAGCTACGGCACCAAGCTGAACGACAGCCCTGAAGCAGTTGCGAAGGAATGGGCCTACACCGCCGAAGTCCTGCAACTGCCTACGCCGCCTGTGATTCCGCAAATGGCTGCACCCAAGGCCACCGAGGCTGCCAAGCCCTCGGCTGAGCCGAGCAAGCCGGCGTCTGATCTGGCGCTGTAAGCCAGGCTGATGCACAAAGCCCGCTGAACCGGTAACGGTCAGCGGGCTTTTTTGTGGGGCGGTGTTTAAGCGCGGGTGTGCTCGCGGTCGACCGGCGGCAGTTCGACCGTACGCTCGGCCGCGGCCAGGGCCGCCTTCAGCCCGGGCTGGTCCAGCGGCACGCAATACGCGGGCTTGGCCCGCTCGAACCGCCAGCTTTCATCCAGGCTGCCGGCATCGACGGCGTCAAAGCCCAGCTCGTCGAGCAGGGTGATCACCTGCGCTTTGGCGACAGCGTCGTCGCCGGCCACCGGCAATGCGCGACGGTCAGGTGCGCCGTGGGGGCGAGCATGATCGGTAATGTCCGCGGCGAAAATCGCGTTGAACACTTTGATCACCTTTGAGTGGGTGAAGTGTTCGGCGAGCAGTCGGCTGGTGGTGGTTTCAAATCGATCCAGCGCGGGGAAATGACCGTCGCGCTCCGGGTAGTAGTTGTTGGCGTCGAGCAAGGTCTTGCCTGCCAGCCACTGCGCCGGGACTTTTCGGTAGTGTTCAAACGGAATCGCCACCAGCACCACGTCACCAAACTGTGCGGCATCTTCTGCGCTGCCCACTTTGACGCCGCGTATGCCACTTACCACGCTGCTCATGGTCTGCGGGCCGCGAGAGTTGCTCAACATCACTTCATGCCCGGCCGCCAGTGCCCGCTGTGCCACGGCGCGCCCGATAAAACCGGCTCCAATCACGCCAATCTTCATGGTCTTGCTCCTGATAAAGGGGGAAGCCGCTATGATGATTGGCAACCAAATGTCGATAAATAAGCACTATGGCGTGGGTGTTGTTACTGGGAGTAGGGAATGATGGACCGTCTATCGAGCATGAATGCCTTTGTGATCGCCGCCGAGTTGGGCTCCTACGCTCGCGCCGCCGAGCGTTTGCACATGTCGGCGCAAATGGTGGCCAAACACGTTGCCGCGCTGGAGCAGCGCCTCGGTGCGCGTTTACTCAATCGCACCACGCGCAGGCAGAGCCTCACGGAGTTGGGGAGCGCGTACTACGAACGTTGCAAACATATCCTTACGGAGGCCGAAGCTGCGGACTCGCTGGCGCAAATCATGAATGACACGCCGCGTGGCAAGCTGAAGATCACCGCGCCTGTGACCTTCGGTTCCTACAGCCTGATGCCACTGATTACTGCATTCCTGCGCGATAACCCGGACGTGGAAATCGACCTGCACCTGACGGATCGCTTCGTCGACCTGGTGGAAGAGGGCTATGAAGCAGCCTTCCGGATCGGTCCATTGGCGACCACCGGCCTGACAGCCCGGCCACTGGCGCCTTATCGCCTGGTGGTCTGTGCTTCGCCTGCGTACCTGGCTGCGCGGGGTACGCCGCAGGTGCCGGCAGACCTGGAACGTCACGAATGCCTGGGCTATGCCTTCTGGTCACGCCCGGCGGACCGCGAGTGGATATTTCATCAAGGCTCGACGCTGTATAGCGTACAGGTGACCAGTCGTCTGCAGATCAACGAAAGCCGGGCATTGATGTCGGCGGCGCTGGACGGTTTTGGCATGGTTCTCGGCCCCCAGGATTTTTTGCGTACGGCAATGGCCCGCGGTGAGTTGGTGCAGGTGCTGCCGGACTTTGAGGCACCGAGCCGGCCAATGCATCTGGTCTACACCGCAAATCGGCAGCGCACCGCCAAGTTGCGGCGATTTGTCGAGGCAGTGCTGGCGCGTTTCGGTCCGGTTTGAGCATTCAAGTACCCGACGAGCCTTTCGTCTACGTCATGAGCGCAACGCCCTCAGGTTCAGCAACCTGACAGACGCCACCTGTTAAAAATACTCCAGAGCCAAGCAGGAGCGAGGCTGCAACAAGGGGGCATTTTCTAGCGGTGCAGGTACTGGGCGTCAGCGTCCGAGGGTTTTTCTATGTGGCTACGTTATGGGGCATTGGCGGCCATGGTCGTCGCGGCATCCGGGTGTGTTCAAGAGCGCATCGTGCATGAGCGCAGGCCGGTGCAACATGAGTATGTGGAAGTCATCGCGCCGCAACCGCCGCCGGTGCAAGTGATCGAAGTCGAGCCACCCGTACGCTACGGCTATATATGGTCGCGTGGTTATTGGCGCTGGGACGGCGGGCGATATGTGGCTGTACATGGTCACTGGGAGCCGGTACGCGAAGGCTATCGCTACGTGCATCCGCATTGGGTGCAGCGTAATGACGGGTATCACTGGCAGGGTGGTGGCTGGGTTCGCTGAGCCCAGGTTTCATTGGCAAGTAGCGTTAGATCGGCTTGTGGGTACCCAGCAGCCGAACCTCTCGCAACAATGCGGCACCGAGTTGGTCGGTGCCCAGTTCCCGGTAGCCCACGGCCTTGACCTCGCCGTTCTCCTCCGCCTGGATGAGGATAACCGGGGTTTCCTTGCCGGTGGCTTCGTCGATGTGCAGCGCGTATTGCGGAATATCCAGCTTGATCGGCGTGCCAGCGGCCTGGCCTTTCACGTTGATCAGGAACGCCGCGCAGCCCGCGTCGACGTCCATGCTGGTGGCGGAACGACCACTGACGAAGCAGGTTTTTGGCAGGTCGGGCCAGGTGACTGTGTCGGCGATGGCCATGCCGGAGGCCATCGCCAAGGTCGCGAGAAGGAGCATGCGCACGTTGATCGTTCTCTTGATGAAGGTTGAGCGCGATTTTTACCAAAGCCTGAAGGACGTCGCAACGGCAAGCCTCAGACCAGACGTTGCATGCCTACCGTCTTGGTAGCGTTCAGATCAAAAGTGGCCGTGTATTGGCAGCCTGCAGCATGGCCACACCGTTCTATCAAGCAGTCCGCGAAATCGGCCTTGCTGGCGGTGAATCGTCGCAGTGCCTGCCAGATGATCTCAGCGTGCTCGATGGTCAGTTCTCGGGTGCGTAGCAGCGTTTCGAGAACGGTCACCACATCACGTTTGGCAGACTGATAACAACTTTGTAGAACCCATACCAACTCCACCACGGAAACCAGGCTGACAAAGCCCGGTGCAAAGGCGGTGAGCGACTCAATCAACTCAGATGCCTTGGGCGATTGGACGGGATCATCCTGGGTGACATCGCGCACCAGCACGTTGGTATCCAGCCCAATCATCCCGCTTTCGCCCCTTGTGCCGCGATGGCACGGTTCATCTCATCCAGCGAGACGGCCTTGGCAGGTTTTCGGATCAGGCCCTTGAGGTCGTGTACGGTTTTGCTGGCGACAATCATGGCAAATTTACCGTCTTCCATTTCGACAAATTCAACGCGATCACCTGTCTCCAGGCCCAGGGCGGTTCTGACCTGGACGGGAATGGTGATTTGCCCTTTTGAAGTAAGCGTGGCGGTGGCCATAGTGAAGATCTCCATCGTGATGCTCCTTACGTTAGGGTAAGGAATTATGGAGGACAAGATCCGTTGGTCCATAGGTTGCTCTTCTGGTGTGAGTTGATCGGACCAGGTAAAAAGATAGCCCGAGTTATGCCTCGGGCACGTCCGAAAACGCCCGCAAAGAGATACAGCATATGACCGACCGCCACCTCATCATCCCCCCCGCCATGCAGCCCATCGTCGAACGCGCCGGCTACGTTCCCGCCGTCAAGGTCGGCAAGACGTTGTACTGCGCAGGGCAGGTCGGGCGTACGGCGGAATTGGCGGTGATCGAAGACCCAGAGGCGCAATTCATCGCGGCCTGGGAGAACCTGAGGCAGGTCCTAGAGGAGGGTGGCTGCACCTTCGACGACGTGGTGGACATGACCACCTACCACGTCAACATGAGCCAGCACATGGCGGTTTTCCGTGACGTGAAAAACCGCCTGTTCCCACGCGGGCATTGCGCCTGGACCACCATTGGGGTGTCCGAACTGGCACACCCCGGCCTGCTGGTGGAAATCAAATGCGTGGCGGTGCAGCGCTGACTTATTGCACCACGCGATAGCACGGCACATACGCCGCGCCGCCTGGCAATTTCATGCGGTGCTGGGCGACAAACGCCTGTAGCAGCTCGTCCAGCGGCTTCATGATGGCCGGATCACCGTGGATTTCGTACGGGCCGTTCTGCTCGATCAGGCGGATGCCTTTGTCCTTCACGTTACCCGCCACGATCCCGGAGAACGCACGGCGCAAGTTGGCGGCGAGTTCGTGGGGCGGCAGTGCGTGGCTCAGTTGCAGGCTGGCCATGTTCTCGTGAGTCGGGTCGAACGGGCGCTGGAAGCCTTCGTCGATCTTCAGCAGCCAGTTGAAGTGGAAGGCGTCGTTGCGCTCGCGACGGAACTGCTTCACCGCCTTGAGGCCGGCGGTCATCTGGCGCGCCACTTCGGCGGGGTCGTCGATGATGATCTGGTAGTGCGCCTGCGCCGCTTCGCCTAGGGTGGCGCCGACGAATGCGTGCAACTGCTGCAGGTACGGCGCTGCGTGTTTCGGCCCGGTGAGGATGACCGGGAACGGCAGGTCGCGGTTGTCCGGGTGCATCAGGATGCCCAGCAGGTACAGGAACTCTTCGGCCGTGCCGGCGCCGCCTGGGAAAATGATGATGCCATGGCCTACACGCACGAAGGCTTCCAGGCGTTTTTCGATGTCCGGCAGGATCACCAGCTCATTGACGATCGGGTTCGGCGCTTCGGCAGCGATGATGCCCGGCTCGGTCAGGCCCAAGTAGCGCCCGCCGGTAATGCGTTGCTTGGCGTGGGAAATGGTCGCGCCTTTCATAGGCCCTTTCATTACGCCAGGGCCGCAGCCCGTGCACACGTCGAGGCTGCGCAGCCCCAGTTCATGGCCGACCTTCTTGGTGTATTTGTACTCTTCGGTGTTGATCGAGTGCCCGCCCCAGCACACCACGATCTTCGGCTCGACACCCGGGCGCAGCGTACGGGCGTTGCGCAGCAGGTGGAACACGTAGTCGGTGATGCCCTGGGAGTTGCTCAGGTCGATGCGCTGGCTGTCCAGTTCGTTCTCGGTATAAACGATATCGCGCAGGGCGCTGAACAGCATCTCGCGGGTGCTGGCGATCATTTCGCCATCGACGAAGGCGTCTGCCGGGGCATTCAACAGTTCAAGGCGTACGCCACGGTCTTGCTGATGGATGCGCACTTCAAAGTCTTTGTAGGCGTCGAGGATGGTCTTGGCGTTGTCGATATGCGCGCCGGTGTTGAGGATCGCCAGGGCGCACTGGCGGAACAGGGTGTAGATGCTGCCGGTACCGGCTTCGCTCAGTTGCTGGACTTCACGCTGGGACAGGGTTTCGAGGCTGCCCTTGGGGCTGACGGAGGCATTGATGACTTGACGTTGGGGCATTCTGATTCCTTGAAAGCGCAGCCACCGCACCCGCGATGGGCTGCGATGGCTTGAGAATGATGGGCGCCGAATTCGGTCGCACGAGACGGATATTTACCTCAGGCGCAGGGCCGAGCGCAAACACCGTCCAGCACCATCATGCCGCAGAACTCACTGAATCAGCTTCCAGTTTTTGTAGAAAACCCGACGCAGGGTAAAGGCCAGACCGGCAAACCCAGCGATCACGGCGTTGAGAACCAGGGGCACCGGGGTCGGCCGCACGATATCGATAAACAGGCAGTAACGCTTGGCATCATTTTTGTTGAAAGACGCGTGCATCAGCGTGTCATCGAAAATAAACAGCGGGTCGTCATGCCAGTAGTGCTTGTGCTTGCCCACCTGGATGTAGACGCCCTCATGATGGGGCGCCGGAGCCATGTTGTAGAGCACGCGGAACATCATGCGCAGGGGGCCGAAGTGAAAGGAGGTGGAGCGGTTTTCATTGAATACCGACACACCGATGGTCTTCACGAACGGTAGTTTTTTGCGCAGCTGCGGGATGTCGAGCGTGGTCTCGATGGGTTGGCCATACCACTGGAAAAACAACATGCCGCGCTTCTTCTCGGCCATGCGTGCGTCCAGGTAACCGATAATTTCGTCCTTGTGGGCCATGGCGTCATCGAGCACCTGTTGCAGGTCTGCACGCCAGGCAGGCGGCAGGTCGTTCATCCTGTAAACGTGTCGGTTACGCGCACTCAACAGGTCGAACAGGGTGTTGAACGGTGCCAGCAGCCAGGTGTTGCGGCCGCTGCCAATAAAGTACTTCTTGGCGGTGGGCGCGTCATACAGACCATTACGCAGGAAGTCGTAAATGCCGCAGATCACGACCAGTCCGAGAAATACCAAGGTGGTTTCGGGGAAAATATCCATAACCAGCAGCACGCCGAATACCCAGGCGACCGATACCGCTTTTTTACGCAAAGCAGGCTTATTCATGTAACTCAGCTCCAGCAGGACGCCATTCGACAGGTCCGGATCCCTGGCTGCGAGTGGTAGGGGTTTTGAAACATGTTGAAACAACTACGTCATGATAAGGCGTTCGGCGCTGGATAGGCGTTTTAAATATTGCGAAATTGTGAAGGCTTTACACAGTTTTTAACCCTTTTAGCGCTGAGTGGATTGGATTTTGTAAACAGAAGATTTGCGACTATCGTGACGCTTCGGTTTTTTGGACGTCATAGACCGGTACGATTGAAGTTGAATGGCCACCATTGGCCTTCGGCACCTTGGAAGAGGCAGAAATTTTATGATCATCAAACCGCGGGTTCGTGGCTTCATCTGTGTGACCGCTCACCCTGTTGGCTGTGAAGCGAACGTCAAAGAGCAGATCGACTACGTGACTCAACACGGCGTCATCGAAGGCGGCCCGAAAAAGGTGCTGGTCCTCGGTGCTTCCACCGGCTACGGCCTGGCCGCGCGCATCAGTGCTGCCTTTGGCTGCGGCGCCGACACCCTGGGCGTGTTTTTTGAGAAAGAAGGCGAAGAAGGCAAGCTGAGCTCCGCCGGCTGGTACAACAGCGCCGCGTTCGAGAAGTTTGCCGTCGAGAAAGGCCTGTACGCCAAGAGCATCAACGGCGACGCGTTCTCCGATGAGATCAAGCGCCTGACCATCGAAACCATCAAGAAAGACCTGGGCAAGATCGACCTGGTCGTCTACAGCCTGGCCGCGCCACGCCGTACCGACCCACAAGGCGTGGTGCACAACTCCACCCTCAAGCCGATCGGCAAGGCCGTGACCCTGCGCGGTATCAATACCGACAAGGGTGTTGTGGTCGACACCACGCTGGAGCCTGCGACCCAGGAAGAAATCGACGGCACCGTCAAAGTGATGGGCGGCGAAGACTGGCAGCTGTGGATCGACGCCCTGCGTGACGCCGACGTGCTGGCCGAAGGCGCCAAGACCACGGCGTTCACCTACCTTGGCGAGAAGCTGACCCAGGATATCTACTGGAACGGCTCCATCGGCGAAGCCAAGAAGGATCTGGACAAGAAAGTCCTGACCCTGCGCGACAACCTCGCGGCACTCAAGGGCGACGCCCGTGTGTCGGTGCTCAAGGCTGTGGTCACCCAGGCCAGCTCGGCCATCCCGATCATGCCGCTGTACCTGTCGCTGCTGTTCAAAGTGATGAAAGAGCAGGGCACCCACGAAGGTTGCATCGAGCAGGTCTACGGTCTGTTCAAGGACAGCCTGTACGGCAGCCAGCCGAAACTCGACGCCGACGGCCGCCTGCGTGCCGACCTGGCCGAGCTGGAGCCGAAGGTCCAAGACGCCGTGGCAGCATTGTGGAACCAGGTCACCGACGACAACGTCAACGAGATCAGCGATTTTGCCGGCTACAAGGCGGAATTCCTGCGTTTGTTCGGTTTTGAGATCGATGGCGTGGACTACGAGGCTGACGTGAATCCGACCGTGAAGATCAACGGTCTCATCTCGGCATAACGGCTGAGGTAGGCAGCAGCCTCGATTATGAGGCTGCTGTTTTGTTTGCGCCCTAGGTCTTCAACCTTGGCGAAAGACTGACGTCAGCCGCTCCTGCGCATGGGTGAAACCAGAGCGCTTGATACCCACCACTTCTCTCTCCCAAAGCGGATTCACAGGAACGTGATAGCCGCTGTCTTTGGCTGTTGTTATCAGTTCCGCCATTTCCTTGCTGTTGTTGATGATGCTGATTTCGTCGAATCGCCCAAGTTTGGTCGGTAAGAAGAATGTTGCCGGGTAGTTGGCGGCGACTTCAGTTGCCGGGCTGCCGGAGTCTGCATTGTGGTGCACAAGCCGCTCTCCGTTGCCGACCAGTCGCTGATTGATCAGCTCAATCATTTGCTTTATCCGTGGCGTGACGTTGCCCAGGTCGGGGTCTTCTTTTTGATAGAAATGTGCGGCGCTTTCGTAGTCTGCGCGTAACGTTTCAGGCACCTGCGAAGATCCAGGGTCTGGTTGATGCTGCCTGTAGCGATCTATTCTTTGCTTGAAAACACTGTGCGCTACATCGGGTATTGGAATTCTGTCCTGGGGGCCAAAATCGCTGAGGTGGGGCGCGACCATGTGCAGGTCATAATCGGCGGTCAATGCCTTGCCTCCTTCATGTTTCGCCAGAACCTCAATGGATTTTCCTTGATGGAAAATGAGGTAGCTGTCTTCTGAAGCCGATGTGCGTTTGCCTTCGAATGCATACAGCTGCTGGCTTGGCCCTCGAGCACCGAAGTGTCGTGTGCCGTCGTACGCGTTTGTTGCCAACTGAGTAATCTGCCCGAGTTTCATCAATTCGCCGAGACGGTTGCCCGAAATTTCCAAGGGGACTGCAACAGCGTGCCCATCGCGGATGCATTCTTGAATTTGCTCATTGGCGCGGGTGAGTTTTCCGGGGGCATCTTCCTTGAACTTTTCAAGCTTGCTAAATGCCTGGTCTGTACAGATCAGGCCAGCCTGTGGCCCCCAGTTGGCACTTTTCCCCTTGATATGAAAATCCTTGGTGGGGTGGCCGGCTTCTATCAACCCGGTTGCGACGGTTTCTACCGGGCGCACGCCAATAATAGTGTTGGTCGCCGCTGCGATGTTTTGCAGGGGAACAAGGTGGCTGGGCACCATGCCCGTCTTCTCCCTGATGCGTTCAAAGGCGACGCTTATCGGGTCTATCGTGTTTTGATTGGCGTTAGTTGACTGGCTGGAATGAGTGCTCAGTAGTGTGTTCAAGCTGAACGCTGATGGTGAAATAGCAGGGTTGATGATGCCTTGCATTGACGTTCTCCAAATCGTGTTTCATAAGCACGTTGGATCATCCCTTCCATACCTAGGCATTCCTTGGACTGCACGGGAAACACTAAAGCAGCCTTTCTTCTGGAGGGCGGGAAAAGTGTGACGGGTTGTATGAAACTGAAGGGGAGAAAGAACGTTCAGGTCCGTAAAGGTGGCACAGGCGTGGTGTCTGTTGTGCGCGAACCGTGAAATTATCAGAGCGGTCCTACGCGTGTTTACTCGCACCTAAGCGTTATCGTTATGGAAACTATCGAGCAATTTTAAAGGAGGTGCGTATGACAATTCGTGCAGTGATTTTTGATTTCGGCGGTGTCCTGTTCGACTGGAGCCCGCAGCACCTTTACCGCAAGCTGATTGCCGATGATCTCGAGCGGCAGTGGTTTCTCGATAACATCTGCACTCAGGCCTGGAACACCGAACAGGATGCCGGTCGTTCCCTGGCCGAAGGCACCCACCGCCTGATCGAGCAGTACCCACATCATGAACGTCTGATCCAGGCTTATTACGACCGCTGGCACGAGATGCTGCGTGGCCCTTTGGCGGAAGGCGTGGCGATCCTTGAGGCGTTGCACCAAGTCGATATGCCGTTGTTCGGGCTCACCAACTGGTCCGCTGAGACCTTCCCTTACGCGCGAGCCAACTACCCCTTCCTCCAATGTTTTCGCGACATCGTGGTGTCCGGCGAGCTGAAACTGATCAAGCCTGACGCAGCGATCTACCACGCCAGTCTCAGTCAGGTACGCGCCCACCTGCCGGACATCCAGCCCGCTGAAGTGGTATTTATCGATGATGTTGCCGGCAATATCGAAGCGGCCATCGCCCTTGGCTGGCAGGGGATCCACCATGTGTCTGCCGAGCGCACTGCCGCGCAATTGAGAGCGTTGGGTGTGGGCTTCTAGCGCGCCCATTTTTCCATCGCGAAATCCACGAAGGCGCGCAGTTTGGGCAGCCGATAACGGTCTTGGCCGTAGAGCAGGTGCATGGGGCGGCTGGGCAGTCGATAGGTGGTGAGCAAGGCCACCAGTTTGCCGCTCTCCAGATCCGGTTGTACCAGGGCATCGGCCAGCATGATGATGCCCATGCCGTTTACGGCCGCTTGACGCAGGCCTTGCGAGCTGTTGATGGTCAATGAGCCGGACACCGGAACCTCCAGCTCGCCTCCATCACCGGTCATGCGCCACAGTTTTTCGGTATCGCGCCAATTGTCATTCGCCGGGTAGGCGAACGCCAGGCAGTCGTGTTGCTGCAGTTCTTCTGGGCTCGAAGGCGTGCCGCGTCGCGCCAGGTAGGCTGGCGACGCGCAGAGGGTGAGCGTGTAGTCCTGCATGGGCCTGGCGATCAGGCTGGAGGTTTCCAGTTCGCCAAGACGGATTGCCACGTCGAAGCCGCTGTCGACCAAGTCCATCCGCTCATTGCTTAGCACCACATACAGGTTGATCTGCGGGTAGCGCCGGGAAAATTCGCTCAAGGCCGGTGTAAGGCGTTCGGTGCCGAACACTGGGGGCGCAGTGATACGCAGGGTGCCTTTGGGGATGTCGCTATGGGCTTGCTCGGCAAGCTGCTCGGAGTCGGCCACCAGCCCCAGCACTTCCAGGCAGCGCTGGTAATACTGCCCGCCAAATTCCGTGAGGCTTTGCTTGCGCGTGGTGCGCTTGAGCAGGCTGACGCCCAATCGTTGCTCCAAGGCGCGCAGGTGATTGCCAACCATTGTGGTGGACATCCCGCAGGCATGGGCCGCGGCGGTCATGCTGCCGGTCTCGACCACCTTCACGTACACCGACATTGCCTGGAACAGATCCATTATCAAGTCCTGATTTAAAGTCATTGCAGGAATGCGCAGTTTATCCAGCTCAGGTGGCTAACGATACTGCAGCCATCACTACGATGCACTGGAGACCGCACCATGACCGCCGCCTGTCTGATGACCACTTACCAACCCATGGCCCTGAGCTTCACCCGCGGCCTGGGCACGCGCCTGTGGGACCAGCAGGGGCGTGAATACCTGGATGCGGTCGCCGGTGTGGCGGTAACCAATGTCGGACACTCGCACCCCAGGCTGGTGGCGGCGATCAGCGAACAGGCGGGCTTGCTGTTGCACACCTCCAACCTCTACAGCATCGACTGGCAACAACGGTTGGCCCAGCGCCTCACTCAGCTGTCGGGTCTGGACCGCGCCTTCTTCAACAATTCCGGCGCCGAAGCCAACGAAACAGCGCTCAAGCTGGCGCGCCTGCATGGCTGGAAGAGGGGCATCGAAGAGCCGTTGGTGGTGGTGATGGAGAACGCCTTTCATGGCCGTACCCTCGGCACCATGGCTGCGAGCGATGGGCCCTCGGTGCGCCTGGGCTTCCAGCGGCTGCCGGGGGATTTTCTCAAGGTGCGCTTTGGTGATCTGGCGGCGCTGGAAGCGATCACCAAGGCATTTGGCCCGCGTATCGCAGCAGTGCTGCTGGAGCCCATCCAGGGAGAAAGTGGCGTATTGCTGGCGCCGCCGGGCTATCTGTTAGCCTTGCGCGATCACTGCACCCGCCATGGCTGGCTGATGATGCTGGACGAGATCCAGACCGGCATCGGCCGCACCGGCACCTGGTTCGCCTTCCAGCATGAGGGCATCGTCCCGGACGTGATGACCCTGGCCAAAGGCCTGGGCAATGGCGTGCCGATCGGCGCCTGTGTGGCACGGTCTGCCGTGGCCCAACTGTTCACGCCGGGCAGTCACGGCAGCACCTTCGGTGGCAACCCGCTGGCGTGTCGTGTGGGGTGCACTGTGCTGGACATCATCGAAGAACAAGGTTTGCTGCAGAACGCCGTGCAACAGGGCGAGCGCTTGCTGGCGCGGTTACGCGTGGAGTTGAGTGAGCATCCGCAGGTCCTGGCGGTTCGTGGCCAGGGGTTGATGATCGGTATCGAGCTGGCCAACCCGTATCGGGACCTGGCGCAGCGTGCCGCCCAGGAGCACGGGCTGTTGATCAACGTGACACGGGGCAAGATCATTCGCCTGCTGCCGCCGCTGACCCTGGATACCAAGGAGGTCGAGATGATCGTGCGGGCTATTACTCGGTTGCTGGCGTAGGGCCGTTGAGCCACTCCTGATTCAGCGTTTCGGTGTCGCCCAGGTATTCCAACAACCACGCCATGGCCGGGGACAGCTTGTTCTGCGCCCAGGCCACACACGACGGGCTGGCCGGAAACGGCCGGCTCAATTGCAGTGCCACCAATTCACCGCGCTCGATCCACGGCAACACCTGATGCGCTGGCGCCATGCCGACGCACAGGCCGTCGCGCAGGCAGTCGATGGCAGAAGCCCAATTGGGGACCACCAGGCGTCGCTGGTTATCCAATGTCCAAGTGTCGCGCTTGGGCAGGTTGCGCGAGGTGTCGGTCATGCACAGCGAGGCAAAGGGGCGCAGTTGATCGTCGCTCAACAACCCTTCGACACTGGCTAACGGGTGTCGCGCGCTGACCACGCACAGCCAGTTCAGCAAACCCATATCGCGGAAGGTGAAGTGACTGGCCACCGGTACTGCGCTGGTGGCGCCGATCACAATGTCGGTGCGTTCATCTGCCAGGGCATCCCACACGCCGTTGTACACCTCGTACTCCAGCAGCAGCTCGACTTCGGGAAACTGTCGATAGAAATCCAGCACCAACTGCCGGCAGCGCTGGGGTTTGACGATGGAATCCACGGCTACTTTCAACTGGCCGCTCCAGCCATTGGCGACCTGCTGACACAGGCGTCGGGTGCCGAGCATTTTTTTCATCACGCCACGGGCTTCGTCGATAAATAGGCGGCCAGCGGGCGTCAGCTCCACATCCCGGTGGCGTCGCACGAACAATGGCACCGCCAACCATTCTTCCAGCTGGCGCACGGTATAACTGACGGCCGACGGCACGCGATGCAGTTCCTGAGCGGCGGCGCTGAAGCTACCATGGCGCGCCACGGCATCGACCACATCCAGGGAATATTCAGACCACATGGCGGCTGCCTTCAAATTTATTGATAAGAGTGTCCAATTATTATCGCTTCACAGAGAAACTGTCAGCCTCATAATGGGCGTCAGTCAGCAAATAGTTTGATGGCAAGATCAACAAGGCTTCAATGAAAAATTCTTTTGGTTTCACTTGGTATTTGGCGGGGCTGAGTATGCTCGGTTACCTCGCCATGGACATGTATCTGCCGGCGTTCGGCGCTATGGGCGAGCAGTTGCAGATTGGCGCAGGCGCGGTAGGCGCCAGCTTGAGTATTTTCCTCGCCGGATTTGCCGTGGGGCAGTTGTTGTGGGGGCCATTGTCCGACCGCCTGGGGCGTAAGCCCGTCCTGCTCGCCGGCCTGAGCCTGTTTGTACTGGGCTGTGCGGGGATGTTCTGGGTCGAGACCGCGCCACAATTGCTGGCGCTGCGCTTCATCCAGGCGATCGGCGTGTGTTCCGCCGCCGTCAGTTGGCAGGCGCTGGTGATCGATCGCTACCCGGCAGATAAGGCTCATCGTGTGTTCGCCAGCATCATGCCGCTGATGTCGTTGTCGCCTGCGTTGGCGCCGCTGTTGGGCGCGATGGTGCTGAATCACTTTGGTTGGCAGGCGATCTTCGGTGTATTGCTGGGCGTCTCATTGCTGTTGCTGCTACCGACGTTGTTTTTGCGCACGGTGGCGAAACCTCCGTCAGAAAAGAGCGAGCGTTCGCGCCTCGGTTATGGGCAGTTACTGACGTCTCGCGTGTTTACCGGCAACGTCATGATCTTCGCCGCTTGCTCGGCCAGTTTCTTCGCCTGGCTGACGGCTTCGCCCTTCATCCTGGGCGACATGGGCTACAGCCCAAATGACATTGGCCTGAGTTACCTATTGCCGACATTGGCGTTTTTGGTCGGTGGCTACAGTTGCCGCAGCGCGTTGCAGCACTTCCAAGGCAAGACCTTGTTGCCCTGGTTGCTGCTGGCGTATTGCATCAGCATGGTGGCGTTGTATCTGGTTGCCACGCTGACGGTGCCGACCCTCACCACCTTGCTGATTCCGTTCTGCTTGATGGCGCTGGTCAACGGTGCCAGTTACCCCATCGTCGTGGCGAATGCGCTGATGCCGTTTGCGGAAAATTCCGGCAAGGCGGCGGCATTGCAAAACACCCTGCAACTGGGTCTGTGTTTCCTCAGCAGCCTGCTGGTGTCGTCGATGATCGAGCAACCGCTGCTGATTACCGTAATCGTGATGCTGGCGACCGCGCCACTGGCGGTGTTGGGTTACTGGCTGGCGCGGCCGAAAACCGATAGCTCCGAACTGGCTCGAATCTGAAGTGACAACGCGGTCAAAACTGTGGGAGCTGGCTTGCCTGCGATAGCATCGGCTCGGTGTACCTGATGCACCGAGTCGCTCGCATCGCAGGCAAGCCAGCTCCCACAGGTTGATTGGGTTTTTTCAGTCAGAAGGTGATTTCCATATTCACCGTCGGCGTCGATGTGCGGCTACCCCGGCCGCCATCTACGCCGAACTTGTTATGCCAATACTCGTAACCCACCCCAAGGTAAAGGTTTGGCTTGACGCTTTTGCCCGGTCGCACCGCCACCATCAGCGCGGTGCGCATCAGGGCTTCCGGCGCAGTATTGCGGCCATGGTAGTCCTCGCCTTTTTCCCCGACGTAATTGATGAAACCCTGGAATTTCGCCGCATGGTTGGCGATTTCGAAGGGCCGCATCCACGTCAGGTTGAGCATGTAGGTGTCGTCAAACGTGTGGTTCGACTCCTTCGCGCCGGGGATGCCGGTGTGGTTTCTTTCCTTGTAGTACATCAGGCTCAGGTCAAGTACGCCGACGGTGTTGAACTTCAACGTCGGGCCGATGACCAGTGCGCGTTTCTTGGCTGAGGCGAAGTTGTTGTTACGGTTGGCGTCAAACCCCAGGGTCAGCGCGTAATCCTTGACCAGGCCGGTGCCCAGCGGCACATCGAATACCCGCGATGCATACAGCTGATGGCGATATACCGCGTACACCTCACTCCCACCATGATCGGTGCCCTTGCGTGGGTCGCGGCTGTCGGACAGGAACACATCGAGGTTGAGGAAATTGCTGCCGTACTGGTAGCCGCTGGCGTGGGTGAAGCTGTAGATACGCTTGCTGAATTCGTCGGGGTTATTCGGATTGGTGAACTGCTGGCCGTAGCGAAATCCTACGCTGTTATTCATCCATTCCAGCGCGACGGCCTCCCCGCCGCCGAGCAGGGTGAGTGCGACGGTTGCGCCCTGTAGTGCCTTTTTCATTGTTCTGGGTCCTTTGGCGTTCTGGCTCATCACGGCCGGATTGTTTTTGTAACGCCGATGGAGGGTAACTTGTTCGATTGATTGTATACAACTCTATGGACATCCAGACCAAACATTGCATACAGTGGCCGCACAACAAAAACAGAGAACCCCTCACCATGACTATCCCGAAGGCGTCACCGCAGCGGCCAGAAGATGAGAATCTCGGCGTCGCCGCCAACATGGCTTACGGCCTGCAGCATGTGCTCACGATGTATGGCGGCATTGTTGCGGTCCCCTTGATTGTCGGCCAGGCGGCCGGGTTGTCCCCGGCGGATATCGGCCTGCTGATCGCTGCGTCGCTGTTTGCCGGTGGCTTGGCCACGCTGTTGCAGACCTTGGGTCTACCGTTTTTTGGCTGTCAGTTGCCGCTGGTGCAGGGCGTGTCGTTTGCCGGTGTGGCAACCATGGTGGCGATTGTCGGCAGTGATGGCGCCGGCGGGGTACCGGCGATTCTCGGGGCGGTGATGGCCGCGTCGTTTATCGGGTTGCTGATAACCCCGGTGTTTTCACGGATCACCAAGTTTTTCCCGCCGCTGGTGACGGGCATTGTGATCACGACCATCGGCCTGACGCTGATGCCCGTTGCGGCGCG
Source organism: Pseudomonas sp. C 49-2 (assembly GCF_003970195.1). Lineage (NCBI taxonomy): Bacteria > Pseudomonadati > Pseudomonadota > Gammaproteobacteria > Pseudomonadales > Pseudomonadaceae > Pseudomonas > Pseudomonas sp. C 49-2. The sequence goes on along the minus strand of NZ_RXYG01000018.1, from coordinate 66,569 downwards.
CTGGGCCATGGGTGGCAACAGTCGCGCGGCGGATTTCGGCAGCATGTCCAACATCGGCCTGGCTGCGCTGACCCTGGTGCTGGTGTTGCTGCTGAGCAAGATCGGCAGCGCAACCATCTCGCGACTGTCGATTTTGCTGGCGATGGTCATCGGCACGGTGATTGCGGTGTTCCTCGGCATGGCCGACTTCTCCGGCGTGACCCAGGGGCCAATGTTCGGTTTCCCCACGCCATTCCATTTCGGCATGCCAACCTTCCACGTTGCCGCGATCATCTCCATGTGCATCGTGGTGATGGTGACCCTGGTCGAGACCTCGGCGGACATCCTGGCCGTAGGCGAGATCATCGATACCAAGGTCGACTCCAAACGCCTGGGCAACGGCCTGCGCGCCGACATGCTGTCGAGCATGTTTGCGCCGATCTTCGGTTCATTCACCCAAAGCGCCTTTGCCCAAAACGTCGGCCTGGTGGCGGTTACCGGAGTAAAGAGCCGCTTCGTGGTGGCTACCGGTGGGTTGTTCCTAGTGATTCTCGGCTTGTTGCCTTTCATGGGCAGGGTGATCGCGGCAGTGCCGACTTCCGTACTGGGCGGGGCCGGGATTGTGCTGTTTGGTACGGTGGCGGCCAGTGGCATTCGCACACTGTCGAAGGTGGATTACCGCAACAACATGAACCTGATCATCGTGGCCACTTCCATCGGTTTTGGCATGATCCCGATTGCCGCGCCAAGCTTCTACGATCACTTTCCGAGCTGGTTTGCGACCATTTTCCATTCGGGGATCAGTTCGTCGGCGATCATGGCGATCCTGCTGAACCTGGCATTCAACCATTTCACCGCCGGTAACTCGGACCAGCAGTCGGTGTTTGTGGCGGGGACCGAGCGCAGCCTGTGCTTCCGTGATGTGTCGGAGCTGCGTGATGGGGATTACTTCAAGGGCGGCAAGTTGTTTGATGCCGAAGGGAGGGAGATCCCGCTGGTGGCGGATGTCCCGAGGAAAACAACCAAGCCTGAGACCTCCGAAGTCTAACGCTACCCCTGTAGGAGCCGGCAAGCCGGCTCCTACATTGGGGTCAGCTGGCCTTGCGTTCCTTGTAATGCACGGAACACACCTCATCCAAAAACTTCACCACAGTCCCCATGCACGCCTGGCGTTCTTCCACATGGGGCATGTGGCTGGAGTCTTCAAACAGTGCCCAGCGCACATCAGCGATTTCATCCAGGAACGGCTTGACCACCAGCGGTGTCGCCTCGTCGTGCCGGCCGGAGATCACCAACGTCGGCACGTTGATCGCCGACAGGCGCCCGGTGGATTTCCAGTCCTTCAAGCTACCAATCACATGGAATTCAGTCGGGCCGCTCATGGCGTGGTACACGGTTGGGTCTGAATCGACCTGGGCGAAGGTGCGCGCCACTTCCTCCGGCCACGGGATGACCCGGCACACGTGATGGTCATAGAACACCCGCGACGCGGCGAGGTATTCCGGGTCCTGATAGTTGCCGACGGCTTCGTGCTTGAGCAGGGTTTCATGCACACCTTCCGGCAACAATTTGCGCAGGCGGTTGGCTTCGCTGACCCAGGTGCGCATGCACGTCGGCGAGTTGGCGGGGATAAAGGCACGCAGGCCCTTGGGTTGCAGGATCGCGTGTTCACTGCCGAGCATGCCGCCCCAGGATTGGCCGAGGATCGCGTAGTTATCGCTGATCTCCAGATGGTCCAGCAGGTTGTTGAGTTCTTCGAGGAACAGGCCCACGGTCCAGAAGGACGGGTCTTTGTCGGGCAGATGGGTGGAGCGGCCGTTGCCCAACTGGTCGTAGTGGATCACGGCGTGACCGCTGGCGGCGACGTCCTTGAACGCGTCAACATAATCATGGGTGCATCCGGGGCCGCCGTGGATAACCACCAGGGGCGTGCGACCGCTCGACAAGTCACCGGTGACGCGGTACCAGGTTTGGTAGGCGCCAAACGCCGCATACCCTTCGCGGATTTTTTCGATGAATTCCATTTCGTACCCTGCTCTGAAAAAAGGATCAGGGACACGATAATGCGTGGCAGAAATTTAAGTAACTAGCAAAACAGCTAGGTTTTCCCGCCGGTCAGTCTTCGAGCAGGCGGTAATGGGTGGCGCGCACCACCGCCTGGACGCGGTTCTTGGCCCCCAGCTTGTGCATCGCCGAGGCCAGGTGCAGGGTGACCACGGCCAGTGAGCGGCTCAATTGCGTGGCGATTTCGGCGGCGGTCAGGCCGTCGGCGGCCCATTTGAGGCACTCGCGTTCACGTTTGGTCAGGTGAATATGCGGGTAAGTGCGTAGCTCTTTGCTGAACAGCGGGTAGGCCGCTTCCTGCAAGGCGTGGGAAATCAGGCTGAAGTCCGACAAGGTCTGCTGCGCATCCTGCAACACACTGCGGGCCTTGCCGGTACGCAGGCCGGTCAGCGAGGCGAAGCCGCCGCGGGGCAGGTGGATCGGCACGCTGACGCCGCAGGTCAATTGCTGGTCGTGCAGGTAGGACGAAACCGGCGCATGGCAGGGATCGATGATCTTTTGCAGAGGGGTATCGGCCTTGACGTCGTAGGACCATACGAACGGTGACACCGTGCTCAGGGCCAGGTGTTGCACCGGATCGATCTGGTAGAACCCTTCACTGCACCACAAGGTGTGCCAGTCCGGCGGGGTGTTGCGCAGTTCCAGCACCGAAGGAGTGATCAATGCACCATCCTGGTCGATCGGCACCGGGGTGTAGTCATACACCAGTGCATCGAAGCCCAACTGTTGGGCGAGGACAAAGGTGTTATCCATCTGCTCGTCCAGGCTCCTGCCCGGCATCAGACGGTGATTTAAGGCAGTCAGCTTGGCCAGCATCCGTTCTGCTCCCGAATTCATTTGAATCTCGACTTGCTGCAAGTAGAATGCCACGCCCCGGCGAAGGACTGCCAGGCCAAACCTATAAGAAATGCTAGGTTATGGACGCGCGGCATCCTCGGTAGTGTTGGCCTGATCAGCGGCCCGCTACCTGCCAGGCCGACACTACACAAGGAATGTATGCATGTGGCGTGAAATTGCCCCCGACCAGCAGTACAACGTGCAAGTCGACGGCCATAACCTCGTGGTCTACAGCTTCGGCGAAGGCGATGAGGTGCTGCTGTGCCTCAACGGCGGGCCGGGCCTGCCGTGTGACTACTTGCGCGACGCCCATGGCTGGCTCAAGGACCATAACCTGCGAGTGGTTGCATTCGACCAGCTTGGCACGGGCGCATCAGCCAGACCCACCGATATTTCCCTGTGGGAAATCCGCCGTTATGTCGAAGAAGTCGAAACCGTGCGCCAGGCCCTGGGCCTGGGCCGCGTGCATTTGCTCGGGCATTCCTGGGGCGGCTGGCTCGGCATCGAATACGCCATCCATTACCCCGACGCCCTGAAAAGCCTGATCCTCGAAAACACCGTGGGCGACATTCCGCACCTGTCCCAGGAGCTGGAGCGCCTGCGTGGCGCCCTCGGCAGCGAAACCGTGGCCATGATGCAGCGCCACGAGGCCATGGGCACCCTCGACCACCCGCAATACCAGGCCGCGATCACCTTGCTCAACTACCGCCACGTGTGCCGCCTCGACGAATGGCCCGAGCCGGTCAAGCGGTCCCTGGGCGACTGGAACATGGGCCCCTACGAAACCATGCAGGGCCCCAACGAATTCCTCTACATCGGCAACCTCAAGGACTGGAACCGCATCCCCGAGATGGCCGAGTTCAAGATGCCGATCCTGATCACCACCGGCCAGCACGACGAACTCACCCCCGCCTGCGCCATGCGCATGAAACTCGCGGCCCGGCACGCCGAACTGCACGTCTTCCCCAACAGCAGCCATATGCCGTTCTATGAAGAACCCCAGGCATATTTCCCGGTGCTGCTGGACTTTCTCGCTCGTCACCGAGGCTGACGGATGAACCTGGCGCGTTACCGTTTTGTACTGTCCCGGCCGCTGCAATTGCTGCCGGTGCTGTTTGGCATCAGCCTGATCACCTTTGTGCTGGTGCGCTCGATTCCCGGCGACCCGGCGCGCGCGCTGCTGGGCTCGCGCAGCACGCCCGACGCCTTGCTGAAGATCCGCGCCCAGTACGGCCTCGACCAGCCGTTATGGCTGCAATATTTCTACTTCCTGAAGAACCTGCTCAAGGGCGACCTCGGCCAATCGCTGCTGTACAAGGTCGACGCCCTCAAGCTGATCGTCACGCGCATTGAACCCACGTTGGTCTTGGTGCTGGGCAGCGTGGTGCTGGCGCTGCTGATCGCGGTGCCGCTGGCGACGCTGGCCGCCCGCAACAAGGGCGGCTGGGCGGACAACCTGATCCGCGTGTTTACCACGGTTGGCCTGGGCATGCCGGCGTTCTGGCTGGGCTTGATGCTGATCCTGTTGCTGAGCGTGCAGTGGGGCTTGTTTCCCGTGTCCGGTTACGGCCGCACCTGGCTGGACAAGGCGCATCACATGGTGCTGCCATGCCTGACGATAGCCCTGGCGTTGTCGGCCGTGCTGGTGCGCAACCTGCGGGCGAGCATGTTGATGGAGTTGCAGGCTGACCATGTCACCGCCGCTCGCGCCCGTGGGCTGTCAGAAGCGGCGGTGTTTCGTCGCCATGTGTTGCCCAACTCCCTGGTGCCGGCGGTCAACCTGCTGGCGGTGAACATCGGCTGGCTGATCAGCGGCACCGTGGTGATCGAAAGCCTGTTCGCCATCCCCGGCATCGGCCAACTGCTGGTGCGCGGGATCTTTACCCGCGATTACATGGTGGTGCAGGGCGTGGCCATGGTGCTGGCCTGCGCGACGGTGATCGTCAACTTCATCGCTGACGTCGTGACGGTGGCCCTTGACCCCCGGGTGAAGATGCAATGAGCAGCCGCCCGTTGATTGCTCCTTGGCGCTTGCGCCTGCGCTTCGGCTTTCGCAATGGCCGGCTGACGGCTGCGTGGGGCTTGTTGATTCTGCTGGCGTGGCTGGTGCTTGCGCTGTTTGCGCCGTGGATCGCGCCTTATGACCCGGTTGCGCAGAACACGGATTTCAGTTTGCTCGGGCCCAGCATGGCTCATCCATTTGGTACGGATAACTACGGAAGGGACATCCTTTCGAGGGTGATCTGGGGGGCGCGCATTGACCTGCAACTGGCCATCGTCGGAGTGATCTTCCCGTTCATGATCGGCACCTTCATCGGCGCGGTTTCCGGGTATATCGGCGGGCGCTTCGACAGTATCTGCATGCGAGTGATCGATGTGATCCTGGCATTCCCGTTCCTGGTGTTGATGCTGGCTATCATGGCCATTCTCGGTCCGGGCCTGAAGAGTTTCTACATCGCCATGGCGCTGGTGGGGTGGGTGTCCTACGCGCGACTGATCCGCTCGCAGATCCTGGTCCTCAAGGAAAGCGACTTTGCGCTGGCCGCCAAGAGCTTGGGCTTTGGCCATGGGCGGATTCTGTTCCGGCACCTGCTGCCCAATGCGATGTTCGGCTCCATCGTGTTTTCCATGTCAGACGCGGTGTTGGTATTGCTCAACGGCGCCGCCGTGAGTTACCTGGGCCTGGGCGTGCAACCGCCGACCGCCGAGTGGGGCACGATGGTGGCCGAAGGGCAGGCCTTCATTACCACCGCTTGGTGGATCTGCACCTTTCCGGGGTTGGCCATCGTGACCTTGGCCATGGGTTTCAGCCTGCTCGCTGATGGCGTGGCGCAAGTGCTGGGGGATCGCTCATGAGCCTGTTGCAAGTGCGCGACCTCAGTGTGATTGCCAACAACGCCGGGCGTGATGTGACCCTGGTCGATCGCGTGTCCTTCGATTTGGCCGAAGGCGAAATCCTCGGCCTGGTCGGGGAAAGCGGCTCGGGCAAAACCATGGCCTGTCGCGGCCTGATGCGTTTATTGCCTTCCCCCAATTTGCGGGTTCACGGCGGTGCCGTAAGGCTGGCTGGCCAGGATCTTCTGTCACTGGATGACGCCGGTATGCGTGCCGTGCGCGGCGGTCAGTTGGGCATGATCTTCCAGAACCCCAGCAGCCACCTCGACCCATTGATGCGCATCGGTGAGCAGATTGCCGAGGGTATTCGCCTGCACCAAGGCACCTCGAAAAAAGACGCGCGGCTGCAGGCCATCGACGTGCTGCGCCAAGTGGGCATCCCTGATCCCCAGGCGCGGGTCGACAACTACCCTCACGAGTTTTCCGGCGGCATGCGCCAGCGCGCGATGATCGCCGTCGCCCTGGGCTGCAACCCGAAAGTGCTGATCGCCGACGAACCCACCACCGCCCTGGATGTGACGGTGCAGGCGCAAATCCTGCGGTTGCTGCTGGACCTGCGTGATCAGCGCGGGCTGTCGATCATCATGATTACCCACGACTTGGGCGTGGTCGCGCAAACCTGCGACGCCATCGCCGTGATGTACGCCGGGCGCCTGTGTGAGCACGGCAGCAAATACGAGCTGCTAGCCCACCCGCAACATCCCTACACCGCAGGCCTGATTGACTGCCAGCCCGCCCATAGCAGCGGCCACGCCTTGCTGCGCACGATTCCCGGACAACCGCCGTTGCTGGACGCATTGCCTGCCGGTTGCCGGTTCAACCCGCGTTGCCCGCAGGTCGGCGCCTTGTGCACCGAGGTGCTGCCGGAAGGCGCGCGAGTCGCCTGTCATTACCCGTTGGGAGTGCACCCATGAGTCTGTTGCAGATCAAGGACCTTGAGGTGAAGTTTGCCGCGTCCGGCACGGGTTTGTTCGGCTTGAACAAGCAGTGGGTCAGGGCAGTGAACGGTGTGTCGCTGAACCTGGCGGCGGGTGAAACCCTGGGGTTGGTGGGCGAGTCCGGCAGCGGTAAAAGCACCTTGGGCCGCGCCATTTTGCACCTCAACCCGATCAGCGCCGGGCAGGTGTTGTTTGATGGCATCGACATGGCCCATGGCAGCACCATCGACATCACCCGCCTGCGCCATGAAACCGCAATGATCTTCCAGGACCCGTATGCCGCGCTGAACCCGCGCCACACTATCGGCGAAACCATTGCCGAAGTGCTGCGAGTGCAGCGCAAGGTCGCGCCGGAGCAGATCCCGGCGCGGGTGAATGAACTGCTCGACCTGGTCGGCCTGCGCCCCGAACTGGCCAGCCGCAAACCCGGCTCCCTCAGCGGCGGCCAGTGCCAGCGCGTTGGCATCGCCCGAGCGCTGGCGGTGGAGCCTCGACTGATCATTGCCGATGAGTGCGTGGCGGCGCTGGACGTGTCGATCCAGGGCCAGATCATCAACCTGTTGCTGGAACTGCAACAGCGCATGAACCTGGCGATCCTGTTCATCGCCCATGACCTGGCCATCGTGCGCCGCCTGTGTGACCGCGTGGCGGTGATGTACCTGGGCAAGATCGTCGAGGAAGGCCCGGTAGAAGCGGTCTTTACGGCGCCACGTCACCCATACACGGCGGCGTTGATCCAGGCGATTCCCGAGATCGATCCCCATCGGCCGTTGCCTACCGAACCCTTGCCGGGTGAACCGCCGAGCCCGCTGAATTTGCCTACAGGCTGTGCCTTTCACCCGCGTTGTCGGCATGCCCGAGCCTTGTGTTCCGTGGTGTTGCCGCCGACGCATTTCCTGCACGAGCATCGGTACAGTTGCGTGCTTGAAGAACCTTTGCTTTGACCCTTCCCTGCCATTCATGAACAAGGAGTTATGACATGCAATCGCGCCACTTGAAGTTGCTCGCCGCCGCCACATTGACCGCATGGTCTCTCACTGCCGGGTTGGCACACGCCGCCGGCGCCCTGACCATCGGCTGCCGTGAAGACAGCACCACGTTCGACCCGATCAAAAGCGCGCAAAACCGCGACACTTGGGTATTCGCCAACGTCTACGACACCCTGGTACGTGTCGACAACCTGGGCACCAAGATGGAGCCGGGCCTGGCCGAAAGCTGGGACATTTCCAAGGATGGCCTGACCTACACCTTCAAACTGCGTGATGCGAAGTTTTCTGATGGCTCCGCGATCACCGCTGACGATGCCGCGTTCAGCCTGTTGCGCATCCGCGACAACAAGGCTTCGCTGTGGGCTGATCCGTTCAACCTGATCAACACGGCCAAAGCGTCGGACCCGAAAACCCTGGTGGTCACCCTGAAGACCCCGGCGGTAGCCTTCCTCTCGCAATTGGCGTCGCCGACGGTGTCGATCCTGTCGGAAAAAGCCATGACCAAAATGGGCGAAGACGCCTACTCGGAAAACCCGGTGACTTCCGGCGCGTTTACCGTGGATGAGTGGCGCAAGGGTGATCGGGTGATTCTGAAGAAGAACCCGAACTTCTGGCAGGCCAAGAACGTGAGCCTGGATGGCGTGGAGTGGGTCTCCGTGACCGACGACAACACACGCATGCGCATGGTGCAGAACAACGAGCTGGACACGGCGATCTTCGTACCCTTCTCGCGGGTTGAAGAGCTGAAGAAAGACAAGAACGTGGTGATCCACGCCGACCCCTCCACCCGTGAAGATCACCTGCTGATCAACCACGATCACGGTCTGCTGGCCAAGCCGGAAGTGCGTCAGGCGCTGGACATGGCCATCGACAAACAATCGCTGGTGAAGACTGCCACTTACGGTCAAGGCACCGTGGCTTATTCCTACATTCCAAAGGGCTCGTTGTACCACTACGCCAACAACCTGCAACGCCCGTATGACCCGACCGCTGCGAAGAAGCTGCTGGAACAGGCCGGTGCCAAGGACTTGAAGCTCAACTACGTGGTCAACGCCGGCAACGAAGCCGACGAGCAGATTGCGGTGATCATCAAGGACCAATTGGCCAAGGTCGGCGTGACCGCCAACCTGCAAAAGGTCGACCCGACCCAGAGCTGGCAAATGCTGGTGGACGGTGAGTACGACATTTCGGTGATGTACTGGACCAACGACATCCTCGACCCGGACCAGAAGACCACCTTCGTGCTGGGCCATGACACCAACCAGAACTACATGACCCGTTACAAGAACGACAAGGTCAAGGCACTGGTGGCGCAAGCGCGCATCGAGGCGGACCCGGTCAAGCGTGAGCAGATGTATGTGGAACTGCAGAAGCTGGCGAAACAGGACGTAAACTGGATCGACTTGTACTACAGCCCGTACATCAACATCTCACGCAAGAACGTGAGCAACTTCCTGCAAAACCCGCTGGGCCGTTTCACCCTCGAAGAAGTGGTGAAAAACTAACCCACACCGCGATAAAAAATGTGGGAGGGGGCTTGCCCCCGATAGCGCTGGGACAGTCACTGTATCTGTTGACTGATCCACTGCAATCGGGGGCAAGCCCCCTCCCACATTTGGTTTTACAGTGTGCCTGTTATTGCGCGTCGAACGCCTGGCCGTTGATGCCGGTACTGTCCGGCCCCATCAGGTACAGGTACACCGGCATGATCTCTTCCGGAGCAGGCCGCTCCATCGGGTTTTCCCCTGGATACGCCTGGGCGCGCATGCTGGTGCGCGTGCCACCTGGGTTGATGCTGTTGGAGCGTACCGCTGCCACATCCTCAAGCTCATCAGCCAAGGTTTGCATCAAGCCTTCGGTCGCAAACTTCGACACGCCATAAGCGCCCCAGTAAGCCCGACCCTTGCGCCCGACACTGCTGGAGGTGAACACCACCGACGCATCCTGGGACAATTTGAGCAGCGGCAACAGCGTGCTGGTCAACATGAACATCGCGTTGACGTTCACGTGCATCACCCGCATGAAATTCTCACCGGACAACTGCTCGATCGGCGTGCGTGGGCCGATGATCGAGGCGTTGTGCAGCAGGCCGTCGAGGTGGCCGAATTCCTTTTCGATCATCGCGGCCAGCTCATCGTATTGATGGGGCAGGGCGGTCTCCAGGTTGAACGGAATCACCACCGGTTGCGGCTGGCCTGCGGCTTCGATTTCGTCATACACCTGGGCCAGGTTGGCTTCGGTCTTGCCCAGCAACAGCACGGTGGCGCCATAGGCGGCGTAGGTTTTCGCCGCCGCCGCGCCGATCCCGCGACCGGCGCCGGTCACCAGGATCACCCGGCCTTTGAGCAGTTCTGGGCGTGCGGAGTAATCAAACATAAATAGCCTCGACAAAATTCAAGGTGGTACACCCTCTCACAAGGGCATCCATTTCCTACCGTGATCTCAGCAACTGCACAGTGCGTTATCCAGCACCTTGCGCAATTCCAGCGGGTGATCCACCACTACATCTGCGCCCCAATGGCGCGGATTGTCGTCCGGGTGGATGTAGCCGTAGGTGACCGCTGCAGTGCGCGTGCCGGCGTCGCGGCCGGACTCGATATCGCGCAGGTCGTCGCCCACAAACAGCACGCTGGCCGGGTCCAGGTCGAGCATCTTGCACGCCAGGATCATCGGCTCCGGGTCCGGCTTGCTGTTCTTCACATGGTCCGGGCAAATCAGCAGCGCCGAGCGCTCGGCCAGGCCCAGTTGCTGCATGATCGGTTCGGCAAAGCGCAGTGGCTTGTTGGTGACCACGCCCCAGACCAGCTTGGACTTCTCGATGTCCTCCAGCAGCTCGGCCATGCCGTCGAACAGTTTGCTGTGGACCGCGCACCCTTTGAGGTAGCGCTCGAGAAACTCTTGGCGCAGCTCCTCGAAGCCTGGGGATTCCGGGTCCATGGAAAAGGTCACGGCCACCATCGCCTTCGCACCGCCGGAAATTTCATCGCGGATGTGCTGAGGGTTGATCGGCGCCAGGTCGCGGTCGGCGCGCATGGCCTGGCAGATGGCGATAAAGTCCGGCGCGGTATCCAGCAGGGTACCGTCCATGTCGAAGAGAACCGCTCGCAACTTCACAGGCTCACTCCTCGCGCAGGGTCTGGATCATGTAGTTGACGTCAACGTCGTTGGCCAGCTTGTAGTGCTTGGTCAGCGGGTTGTAGGTCAGGCCGATGATGTCCTTGACGGTCAGCCCGGCCTGGCGGCTCCAGGCGCCCAGCTCGGACGGGCGGATGAATTTCTTGAAGTCATGGGTGCCGCGCGGCAGCAGCTTCATGATGTATTCGGCGCCGATGATCGCGAACAGGTAGGCCTTGGGGTTGCGGTTGATGGTGGAGAAGAACACCTGGCCGCCGGGCTTGACCATGCGGAAGCATGCGCGGATCACCGAGGACGGGTCCGGTACGTGTTCGAGCATTTCCAGGCAGGTCACCACGTCGAACTGCTCGGGCATCTCTTCGGCCAGGGCTTCGGCAGTGATCTGGCGGTATTCCACGCTCACGCCGGATTCCAGTTGGTGCAACTGGGCCACGGCCAAGGGCGCTTCGCCCATGTCGATGCCCATCACGGTCGCGCCGCGCTGGGCCATGGCTTCGCTGAGGATGCCGCCGCCGCAACCCACGTCCAACACCTTCTTGCCGGCCAGGTTGACGCGTTCGTCAATCCAGTTGACCCGCAGCGGGTTGATGTCGTGCAGCGGCTTGAACTCGCTCTCGCGGTCCCACCAGCGGTGGGCCAGGGCTTCAAATTTGGCGATTTCGGCGTGGTCGACGTTGCTCATGGTGAATCCTCTAAACCTGATAAATCGTTTGGTCAGTCCTGAACCCAGGGGTTCAAAACCTTCGTTATTCGCTGTGCCCGCTGATGCGTTGGCCCCAGGCGATGGCCGTGGCGGTCAACTGTTGTTCATCCATGCGGGTCAATTGCCGGTCGTCGAGCAACTGCTTGCCGGCGACCCAAAGGTGTTTCACACAATCGCGTCCGGTGGCATATATAAGCTGCGAGACCGGATCGTAGATCGGTTGTTGCGCCAGCCCCGACAGATCGAAGGCGACGATATCCGCCGCCTTGCCGACCTCCAGCGAGCCAATCTCGCTTTCCAGGCCCATGGCCCGTGCACCGTTGAGGGTGGCCATGCGCAGGGCGCGATGGGCATCCAGCGCGGTGGCCGAACCGGCGACAGCCTTGGCCAGCATCGCTGCGGTGCGGGTTTCGCCCAGCAGATCGAGGTCATTGTTGCTGGCGGCGCCATCGGTGCCGATGGCCACGTTCACGCCAGCCTGCCACAGCCGCTCCACCGGGCAAAAGCCGCTGGCCAGTTTCAGGTTGGATTCCGGGCAGTGAATGATGCTGGTGTTGCTTTCTACCAGCAAAGCCAGGTCATCCTCGCTGATTTGGGTCATATGAACGGCCTGGAAGCGCGGGCCCAACAGCCCGAGGCGACCCAGGCGCGCTAATGGCCGTTCGCCAGTCTGCTCGACCGCTTGCTGTACTTCAAAGGCGGTTTCGTGAACATGCATGTGGATCGCGGCGTCCAGCTCTTCGGCGATCACCCGGATTTTCTCCAGGTTGTCATCGCACACGGTGTAGGGCGCGTGGGGGCCGAAGGTAATCTTGATGCGCGGGTGGTGCTTAAGGTCGCCGAATAGCTCGACGCCCTGGCGAATCGCCTCGTCGGGCGTGCTGGCGCCGGGGATCGGAAAGTCCAGGATCGGGATCGCAATCTGCGCGCGCATGCCACTGTTGTGCACGCAGTCACTGGCGACCTTGGGGTAGAAATACATGTCGGAGAAGCAGGTGATGCCGCCCTTGAGCTGTTCGGCGATGGCCAGGTCGGTGCCGTCGCGTACGAAGGCTTCGTCGACCCACTTGGCCTCGGCGGGCCAGATATGTTTTTCCAGCCAGGTCATCAGCGGCAGGTCGTCGGCCAGGCCCCGGAACAGGCTCATTGCCGCGTGCCCGTGGGCGTTGATCAGGCCGGGGCTGAGCAGCATGCCGGGCAGTTCGCGCACTTCGTTGGCCGAAAGCTTCAGCGCTGCGGCCCGTGGGCCGATAAACGCAATACGCCCGTCGCGGATGCCCAGACCGTGCTCCTTGAGCACCACGCCAGCGGGTTCGACCGGTACCAGCCAGGTTGGCAGCAACAATAAGTCGAGCGGGGCGGCAGTGGCAGTCATCGCAGGCTTCTTCCCAGGCAGCTATAAAAGAAGGGCGAAGTATACCCGAGCGTCCTGGCTGGCGGATCGCTATAATCGGCGGCTTTGTTTATGAGTGCGGAGTAAGGGATGCGCGATCGACTGTTGGCAGCGGAGAAGGTGAAGGCCATCGATTGGCGTGATGGCGCGCTGTTCCTGCTCGATCAGCGTGCCTTGCCGTCCCGGGAAAGCTGGGTGGCCTGCGTGACGGTCGATGAAGTGGCGGCCGCCATTCGTTCAATGGTGGTGCGCGGTGCGCCGGCCATTGGCATCAGTGCCGCCTATGGCTTGGTGCTGGCCGCCCGTGAGCGCATCGCCGAGGGTGGTGACTGGCAGGCCGCATGGGAAGAAGACTATGCACTGCTGGCCGATACCCGACCCACCGCGTCGAATCTGTTCTGGGCGTTGAAACGCATGCGCGACCGCCTGGACCGCGTCAAAAAACACGCCGATCCGCTGGCGGTGCTGGAGGCGGAAGCGATTGCCATCCATGAAAGTGATCGCGAAGCCAACCTCACCATGGCGCAGTTGGGTGTCGAGCTGATCCGCAAGCACCAGGGCAATGCCCAGGCCATCCTCACCCACGGCAACGCAGGCGCCCTGGCGACCGGCGGTGTCGGTACGGCGCTCGGGGTGATTCGTGCGGCCTATCTGGAAGGCATGGTCGAGCAGGTCTATGCCAATGAAACCCGGCCCTGGCTGCAAGGTTCGCGGCTGACCGCCTGGGAGCTGGCGGGCGAGGGCATCCCGGTGACGGTGAATGCCGATTCGGCCGGCGCGCACATCCTCAAGACCAAAGGCGTGACCTGGGTGATCGTCGGCGCCGATTGCATTGCCGCCAATGGCGATGTGATCAGCAAGATCGGCACCTACCAGTTGGCCGTGTGTGCAATGCATCACGGCGTGCGCTTCATGGTGGTGGCGCCGAGTTCGACCCTGGACCTGATGATGGCCACTGGCGATGATGTCGCCCTGGAAGAACGCGATACCGGCGAGTTGCTGGAAGTCGCCGGCCGGCGTTTCGCAGCCGATGTAAGTGCCTACAATCCGGTGTTTGACGTGACTCCGGCCGACCTGATCGACGTGATCGTGACCGAAAAAGGCGTGGTCGAGCGGCCGGACACCGCCAAGCTGGCCAAGTTGATGTGCCGTAAGCGCCTGCATTAAGCCAATTTGCCTCCGGAAACGGGCTTGGATCCAGCTCTGAGCCCCTCTCGTCGCCCTCAAGCCTGTCATCCGTCAACTTACTATGCTCCATGCGCATCAGGGGGATAGGTGCGTGGCGGCGATTGTGATAACATCCGGCGGTTTCCAGGGTTACCCCGAGGGGTGGCCTATAACGTGCAGATCCGTGTCATAACTCGTTGATTTGTCGTAAGTCGTTGTCAGGCACTCTGCCGGCAGCGGCGAGCTTCGTTCGTCCCATATGGATGTGACGAGGTTTCACCCGAAAAAGGAATCAGGCTTCTCATGGGCGAACTGGCCAAAGAAATCCTCCCGGTCAATATCGAAGACGAGCTGAAACAGTCCTACCTCGACTACGCGATGAGCGTAATTGTCGGTCGGGCACTGCCTGATGCGCGCGATGGCTTGAAGCCCGTGCACCGGCGTGTGCTGTTCGCGATGAGCGAGCTGGGTAACGACTGGAACAAGCCGTACAAGAAATCTGCCCGTGTTGTCGGTGACGTGATCGGTAAGTATCACCCCCACGGCGACACTGCGGTGTACGACACCATCGTTCGGATGGCCCAGCCGTTTTCCCTGCGCTACCTGCTGGTAGACGGCCAGGGCAACTTCGGTTCGGTCGACGGCGACAACGCCGCGGCCATGCGATACACCGAAGTGCGCATGACCAAGCTGGCGCACGAGCTGCTGGCCGACCTGCATAAAGAAACCGTGGACTGGGTGCCGAACTACGACGGCACCGAAATGATCCCGGCGGTCATGCCGACCAAGATCCCCAACCTGCTGGTCAACGGTTCCAGCGGTATCGCCGTGGGCATGGCGACCAACATCCCGCCGCACAACCTCGGTGAAGTCATCGACGGTTGCCTGGCCCTCATCGACAACCCTGAGCTGACCGTCGATGAGCTGATGCAATACATCCCCGGTCCGGACTTCCCGACCGCCGCGATCATCAACGGTCGCGCCGGCATCATCGAAGCCTACCGCACCGGTCGCGGCCGCATTTACATGCGCGCCCGCTCGATGATCGAAGACATCGACAAAGTCGGTGGCCGTCAGCAGATCGTCATCACCGAACTCCCGTACCAGCTGAACAAAGCGCGTCTGATCGAGAAGATCGCCGAGCTGGTCAAAGAGAAGAAGCTCGAAGGCATCACCGAGCTGCGCGACGAGTCTGACAAAGACGGTATGCGCGTGGTGATTGAGCTGCGTCGTGGCGAAGTGCCTGAGGTGATCCTCAACAACCTCTACGCCCAGACCCAGTTGCAAAGCGTGTTTGGTATCAACGTGGTTGCACTGATCGACGGCCGCCCGCGCATCCTGAACCTCAAGGATCTGCTGGAAGCCTTCGTCCGTCACCGCCGCGAAGTGGTCACCCGCCGTACCGTGTTCGAACTGCGTAAGGCCCGCGAACGTGGGCACATCCTGGAAGGCCAGGCGGTTGCGTTGTCGAATATCGACCCGGTCATCGCCCTGATCAAGGCCTCGCCAACCCCGTCGGAAGCCAAGGAAGCGCTGATCAGCACGCCTTGGGAATCCAGCGCCGTGGTGGCCATGGTTGAACGTGCCGGCGCCGATTCGTGCCGTCCAGAGACCCTGGACCCGCAATACGGTCTGCGCGAAGGCAAGTACTTCCTGTCGCCAGAGCAAGCCCAGGCCATCCTGGAACTGCGCCTGCACCGCCTGACCGGCCTGGAGCACGAAAAGCTGCTGGCCGAGTACCAGGAGATTCTCAACCAGATCGGCGAGTTGATCCGCATCCTCAGCAGCGCCGTGCGCCTGATGGAAGTGATCCGCGAAGAACTGGAAGTGATCCGCGCCGAATACGGCGACGTGCGTCGCACCGAGATCCTTGATGCGCGCCTCGACCTGACCCTGGGTGACATGATCCCGGAAGAAGAGCGCGTGGTGACCATCTCCCACGGCGGTTATGCCAAGACCCAGCCATTGGCTGCGTACCAGGCCCAGCGTCGTGGCGGTAAAGGTAAATCGGCTACTGGCGTCAAGGATGAGGACTACATCGCTCACCTGCTGGTCGCCAACAGCCACACCACGCTCCTGCTGTTCTCCAGCAAGGGCAAGGTGTACTGGCTGAAAACCTACGAGATCCCGGAAGCGTCCCGCGCTGCCCGTGGTCGTCCGCTGGTCAACCTGCTGCCGCTGGACAGTGATGAGTACATCACCACCATGCTGCCGGTCGAGGAATACACCGAAGGTCACTTCATCTTCATGGCCACCGCCAAAGGCACCGTGAAGAAGACCCCGCTGGAATCCTTCAGCCGTCAGCGCAGTGTGGGCCTGATCGCCCTGGAGCTGGACGAGGGCGACGTACTGATCTCCGCTGCTATCACTGATGGCGAGCGTGAAGTCATGCTGTTCTCCGACGGCGGCAAGGTCACGCGCTTCAAGGAATCTGACGTTCGCGCCATGGGCCGTACCGCTCGTGGTGTGCGCGGCATGCGTCTGCCGGAAGGGCAGAAGCTGATTTCGATGCTGATCCCGGAAGAAGGCAGCCAGATCCTCACCGCTTCCGAGCGTGGTTATGGCAAGCGTACGGCCATCAGCGAGTTCCCGGAGTACAAGCGTGGCGGCCAGGGCGTGATCGCCATGGTCAGCAACGACCGCAACGGCCGTCTGGTCGGCGCGGTCCAGGTGCTCGACGGCGAGGAAATCATGCTGATTTCCGACCAGGGCACCCTGGTACGTACCCGTGTGGCCGAAGTGTCGAGCCTGGGCCGTAACACCCAGGGCGTGACCCTGATCAAGCTGGCCAAGGACGAAAAACTGGTCGGCCTGGAGCGTGTCCAGGAGCCGTCGGAAGTCGAAGGCGAGGAGCTGGAAGGTGAGGAGTTTGACGGCGAGGTGATCGCAGCCGGCGATGACAACGTCGACGAGCCAACCCTCGATGCTGCCGCAGACGAAGAAGAACCGCAGGAATAAGCGGACACACAGGGGGCGGATGAAGATTCGCCCCCTTGTTGTTTGTCCCCTTTGAAACATGTGGGAGCTGGCTTGCCTGCGATGGCATCACCACGGTATCACTGACGTACCGAGGCGCCTGTATCGCAGGCAAGCCAGCTCCCACAACGGTCCGCTCCGGAAACAGAGCGTTACCGAACATGATTGCAGCCCCACCAGATCAGAGTGAGATTGGATGTGAGCAAGAGAGCCTATAACTTCTGTGCCGGTCCCGCGGCGCTTCCTGAAGCAGTCCTGCAGCGCGCGCAGGGTGAACTCCTCGACTGGCATGGAAAAGGCCTCTCCGTGATGGAAATGAGCCATCGCAGCGATGAGTTCGTGTCCATCGCCACCAAAGCCGAGCAGGACCTGCGCGACTTGCTGGACATCCCATCCAACTACAAAGTGCTGTTCCTGCAGGGCGGCGCCAGCCAGCAGTTCGCCCAGATCCCGCTGAACCTGCTGCCGGAAGACGGCACGGCTGACTATATCGACACGGGCATCTGGGGCCAGAAGGCCATTGAAGAGGCTTCCCGTTACGGTCACGTGAATGTCGCGGGTACCGCCAAGCCGTACGACTACTTCGCCATTCCCGGTCAGAACGAGTGGAAGCTGTCGAAGGATGCTGCCTACGTTCACTACGTTGCCAACGAAACCATCGGCGGCCTGGAGTTTGACTGGGTGCCGGAAGTGGGTGACGTGCCGCTGGTGTGCGACATGTCCTCGGACATCCTCTCGCGCCCTATCGATGTGTCCAAATACGGCATGATCTACGCCGGCGCGCAGAAGAACATCGGTCCGAGCGGCATCCTGGTCAACATCATCCGTGAAGACCTGCTCGGTCGCGCCCGTTCGCTGTGCCCGACCATGCTCAACTACAAGGTCGCGGCCGATAACGGCTCGATGTACAACACCCCGCCGGCGTTCGCCTGGTACCTGTCCGGCCTGGTCTTCGAGTGGCTGAAGGAGCAGGGCGGTGTCGCCGCCATGGGCAAGCTGAACGAAGAGAAGAAGCGCACCCTGTACGACTTCATCGACGCCAGCGGCCTGTACAGCAACCCGATCAACCTGACTGACCGCTCGTGGATGAACGTGCCGTTCCGGCTGGCTGACGACCGTCTGGACAAGCCATTCCTGGCCGGTGCCGACGAGCGTGGCCTGCTGAACCTCAAGGGGCACCGATCGGTCGGTGGCATGCGCGCCTCCATCTACAACGCTGTCGACATCAACGCCATCAAGGCGCTGGTTGCCTACATGGCAGAGTTCGAAAAGGAACACGGCTAATGTCTGAGCAAGAACTCAAGGCCCTGCGCGTACGCATTGACAGCCTGGACGAGAAAGTCCTGGAACTGATCAGCGAGCGCGCGCGGTGCGCCCAGGAAGTGGCACGGGTGAAGATGGCGTCCCTGGCTGAAGGCGAAGTGCCGGTGTTCTACCGTCCGGAGCGTGAAGCCCAGGTGCTCAAGCGTGTCATGGAGCGCAATAAAGGCCCGCTGGGCAACGAAGAGATGGCGCGGTTGTTCCGTGAAATCATGTCTTCTTGCCTGGCCCTGGAGCAGCCGCTGAAAGTGGCTTACCTCGGTCCTGAGGGTACTTTCACCCAAGCGGCGGCCATGAAGCACTTCGGCCACGCGGTGATCAGCAAGCCAATGGCGGCGATCGACGAAGTGTTCCGTGAAGTGGCGGCCGGTGCGGTGAACTTTGGCGTGGTGCCGGTGGAAAACTCCACCGAAGGCGCGGTCAACCACACGCTGGACAGCTTCCTCGAGCATGACATGGTGATCTGCGGCGAAGTCGAGCTGCGTATCCACCATCACCTGTTGGTGGGCGAGAACACCAAGACCGACAGCATCAGCCGTATCTACTCCCACGCCCAGTCCCTGGCTCAGTGCCGCAAGTGGCTGGACGCGCATTACCCGAATGTTGAGCGCGTGGCGGTCTCCAGCAATGCCGAGGCGGCCAAGCGGGTCAAGGGTGAGTGGAACTCGGCGGCCATCGCCGGTGATATGGCAGCGGGCCTGTATGGCCTGACGCGCCTGGCCGAGAAAATCGAGGATCGCCCGGACAACTCCACGCGTTTCCTGATGATCGGCAGCCAGGAAGTGCCGCCAACGGGCGACGACAAGACGTCCATCATCGTCTCCATGAGCAACAAGCCCGGCGCGCTGCACGAGCTGCTGGTGCCGTTCCACGACAACGGGATTGACCTGACGCGCATCGAGACTCGTCCTTCGCGCAGCGGTAAATGGACTTACGTGTTCTTTATCGACTTCATCGGCCACCACCGCGACCCGCTGGTCAAAGGTGTGCTGGAGAAAATCAGTCAGGAGGCTGTGGCACTCAAAGTGCTGGGCTCTTACCCGAAAGCGGTTTTGTGAGGCTTTAACATGAGTGGCAACTTCCTCGCCCTGGCTCAGCCGGGCGTGCAACAACTGTCGCCTTACGTTCCGGGCAAGCCTGTGGACGAGTTGGCGCGTGAGTTGAACCTGGATCCGGCGAACATCGTCAAGCTGGCCAGCAACGAAAACCCGCTGGGCCCGAGCCCTAAAGTGTTGGCGGCGATTCGTGAAGAGCTGGCTGAACTGACCCGCTACCCCGATGGCAACGGTTTTGCCCTCAAGTCGCTGTTGGCGCAAAAGTGCCGGGTCGAGTTGAACCAGGTCACCCTGGGCAATGGCTCCAACGACATTCTTGAGCTGGTTGGTCGTGCGTACCTGGCCCCAGGCTTGAATGCGGTGTTCAGCGAGCACGCGTTTGCGGTCTATCCGATCGTGACCCAGGCGGTCGGTGCTGATGCGCGCGTTGTTCCTGCGAAGGATTGGGGTCACGACCTGCCAGCCATGCTGGCGGCGATCGACGCCCAGACCCGCGTGGTGTTTATCGCCAACCCGAACAACCCGACCGGCACCTGGTTCGATGCGCAAGCGCTGAACGACTTCCTGCAAGACGTGCCGGAACACGTGCTGGTTGTGCTGGACGAGGCCTACATCGAATACGCCGAAGGCAGTGATTTGCCGAACGGCCTGGATTTCCTGGCGGCGTACCCGAACCTGCTGGTCTCGCGTACGTTCTCCAAGGCGTATGGCCTGGCGTCGCTGCGGGTCGGCTATGGCCTGTCCACCGCTGTAGTTGCCGATGTGCTGAACCGTGTGCGCCAGCCGTTCAACGTCAACAGCCTCGCCCTCGCGGCGGCCTGTGCGGCGGTGAAGGATGCCGAGTACCTGGAAGAAGGTCGTCGCATCAACGAAAGCGGCATGTTGCAACTGCAGGAAGGCTTTCGTGAGTTGGGCCTGGGTTGGATTCCGTCCAAGGGCAACTTCATTTGTGTCGACCTCGGCCAAGTGGCTGCGCCGGTGTTCCAGGGGCTGTTGCGCGAAGGCGTGATCGTGCGTCCGACCGCCAACTACGGCATGCCGAACCACCTGCGCATCACCATCGGCCTGCCGGCAGAAAACGCCCGCTTCCTGGAGGCGCTGGCCAAGGTTCTGGCCCGTGGTTGATGTCACTGCATTGCAACCTGCTGTGCCTATGATCGGTCGCCTGGTGGTGGTCGGTCTGGGATTGATCGGCGGCTCCTTCGCCAAGGGCCTGCGTGAAAGCGGGCTGTGTGGCGAAGTGGTCGGTGTGGACCTGGACCCGCAATCGCGCAAGTTGGCGGTTGAGTTGGGCGTGGTGGATCGCTGTGAGGCGGACCTGGCGCTCGCGTGCCAGGGCGCAGACGTGATCCAGTTGGCCGTGCCGATCCTGGCCATGGAGAAATTGCTCGCCGTACTGGCGGGCATGGACCTGGGCCAGGCGATCCTGACGGACGTCGGCAGTGCCAAAGGCAATGTGGTGCGCGCGGCGCAACGGGCCTTTGGTGGTATGCCGGCGCGTTTTGTGCCGGGGCATCCGATTGCCGGCTCCGAGCAGAGCGGGGTGGAGGCGTCCAATGCGCAGTTGTTCCGTCGCCATAAAGTCATCCTGACGCCGCTGGAGCAAACCGATCCGGCTGCATTGGCGGTGGTGGATCGTTTGTGGCGTGAGTTGGGCGCGGATGTCGAGCATATGCAGGTCGAGCGTCATGACGAAGTGCTGGCCGCGACCAGTCATCTGCCGCATTTGCTCGCATTCGGCCTGGTGGACTCCTTGGCCAAACGCAACGAAAACCTCGAGATTTTCCGATACGCCGCCGGTGGCTTCCGTGATTTCACGCGGATTGCCGGCAGCGACCCGGTGATGTGGCACGACATCTTCCTCGCCAATCGCGAAGCGGTGTTGCGCACCTTGGACACCTTCCGCAGCGACCTCGACGCCTTGCGCGACGCGGTTGATGCCGGAGATGGCCATCAATTATTGGGCGTGTTCACCCGTGCGCGGGTGGCGCGTGAGCATTTCAGCAAGATCCTGGCGCGCCGGGCCTACATGGAAACCGCAGTGAACGCTGATGAGTTGACCTTCCTCGCCGAACCGGGTGGCCGCTTGAGCGGGCGTATTCGGGTGCCGGGCGACAAGTCAATCTCCCATCGTTCGATCATGCTGGGTTCGTTGGCTGAGGGTGTGACTGAGGTCGAAGGTTTCCTTGAAGGTGAAGATGCCCTGGCGACCTTGCAGGCATTTCGCGACATGGGCGTGGTGATTGAGGGCCCGCACCATGGGCGCGTGACCATTCATGGCGTAGGGCTGCATGGCCTGAGACCGGCGCCGGGGCCGATTTACCTGGGTAACTCCGGCACTTCCATGCGGCTGCTGTCGGGTTTGCTGGCAGCGCAGAGTTTCGACAGTGTGCTGACTGGCGATGCGTCCCTGTCCAAGCGCCCGATGAATCGCGTAGCCAAGCCCCTACGGGAAATGGGTGCAGTGATCGAGACCGGGCCAGAAGGGCGTCCGCCGCTGACCATTCGTGGTGGCCAGTCGTTGAAAGGCCTGGCTTACGCGATGCCGATGGCCAGTGCCCAGGTCAAATCCTGCCTATTGCTGGCCGGGTTGTACGCTGAAGGCAAAACCGCGGTGACCGAGCCTGCGCCGACCCGCGACCATACCGAGCGCATGTTGCGCGGCTTTGGCTATCCGGTGGCGGTGGAGGGCGCGACGGCATCGCTGGAGTCCGGTCATGCGCTGACGGCTGCCCATATAGAAGTGCCGGGGGATATTTCTTCTTCAGCGTTCTTTCTGGTGGCAGCTTCGATTGCCGAGGGTTCTGAGTTGCTGCTGGAGCATGTGGGTGTCAATCCGACGCGTACCGGCGTGATCGATATCCTGCGGCTGATGGGCGCGGATATCACCCTGGAAAACCAGCGTGAGGTGGGTGGAGAGCCTGTCGCGGATCTGCGCGTAAGAGCGGCAGCGTTGAAGGGAATCGAGATTCCTGAAGCGTTGGTGCCGTTGGCGATCGATGAGTTTCCAGTGTTGTTCGTCGCCGCGGCCTGTGCCGAGGGACGAACGGTGTTGCGTGGCGCTTCAGAGCTACGTGTGAAGGAGTCCGACCGTATCCAGGTCATGGCCGACGGTCTGTTGGCGCTGGGCGTTAAGTGTGAACCGACCCCTGATGGGATTATCATTGAGGGTGGTCTGATGGGCGGTGGTGAAGTGCATGCCCATGGCGATCACCGGATTGCCATGGCATTCAGCGTGGCTTCCCTACGGGCGGCGGCGCCGATTCGTATCCGTGACTGCGCCAATGTTGCTACGTCTTTTCCGAATTTTCTTACACTGTGTGCCCACGTCGGCATCCGTGTTGCCCAAGAGGCTCAATTGTGAATATCAAAGCACCGGTGATTACCATCGACGGGCCAAGCGGCTCGGGCAAAGGCACGATCGCCGGCATCCTGGCCAAGCGCCTGGGCTGGTGCCTGCTGGATTCTGGCGCGCTGTACCGCCTGCTGGCGTTCGCCGCACGCAACCATGGCGTCGACCTGACCAACGAAGAATCCCTGAAGCTGCTGGCGGCGCACCTTGATGTGCAGTTCGTCGGCGCGACGGAAGGTCATCCCCAGCGCATCATCCTTGAAGGGGACGATGTGACAGATGACCTGCGCAACGAGCAGGTCGGCTCCTGGGCGTCCCAGGTTGCCGCGCTGCCGGCCGTACGTGATGCGCTGCTGCAGCGTCAGCGGGCTTTTCAAGAGCCGCCGGGCCTGGTGGCCGATGGCCGTGATATGGGAACCGTGGTGTTTCCCGAGGCGCCGTTGAAGATTTTCCTGACCGCCAGCGCCGAGGAGCGGGCTCGCCGCCGCTACTTGCAGTTGAAGGGCAAAGTCGATGGTGTTAGTCTGTCGAGTCTGCTAGATGAGATCCGTGCACGCGATGAGCGTGATACCCAGCGCGCAGTAGCCCCGCTCAAACCGGCGGCTGATGCCATACAGCTGGATTCCACGGAGTTGTCCATCGAGCAGGTGCTGGAACGCATCTTGAGTGAAATCGCCATTCGCGATATCACCGGGTGATCAAGAAGGCCGCAGGGGACCAGTCATAGTCCTGCGGTGGCTTCTTTTAACTGAAACTGACCCACACCGTCTGGGGTGTGGAGATGGGCGTATTCTTCGCCCTTATCAACAGGAATTAAAATGAGCGAAAGCTTTGCGGAACTCTTTGAAGAAAGCCTAAAAACCCTGAACCTTCAGGCAGGCTCCATCATCACCGGTGTTATCGTTGATATCGATTACCAAGCTCGCTGGGTAACCGTTCACGCTGGTCTGAAGTCTGAAGCTCTGATCCCGCTGGAACAGTTCTACAACGATGCTGGTGATCTGACAATCAATGTCGGTGACGAAGTTCACGTTGCTCTGGACTCGGTTGAAGACGGTTTCGGTGAAACCAAGCTGTCCCGTGAAAAAGCCAAGCGCGCTGAATGCTGGATTGTTCTCGAAGCAGCCTTCGCAGCTGAAGAAGTGGTCAAGGGCGTTATCAACGGTAAGGTTAAAGGCGGCTTCACTGTCGACGTTAACGGCATCCGTGCGTTCCTGCCAGGTTCTTTGGTCGACGTTCGTCCTGTGCGCGACACCACGCACCTGGAAGGCAAAGAACTCGAATTCAAGGTCATCAAGCTCGACCAGAAGCGCAACAACGTTGTCGTTTCCCGTCGCAGCGTCCTGGAAGCAGAGAACTCCGCCGAGCGTGAAGCTCTGCTGGAATCCCTGCAGGAAGGCCAACAAGTCAAAGGTATCGTCAAAAACCTCACCGACTACGGCGCATTCGTCGACCTGGGTGGCGTGGATGGCCTGCTGCACATTACCGACATGGCTTGGAAGCGTATCAAGCATCCTTCCGAAATCGTCAACGTTGGCGACGAGATCGATGTCAAGGTTCTGAAATACGATCGCGAGCGCAACCGTGTTTCCCTGGGCTTGAAGCAACTGGGTGAAGATCCATGGGTTGCTATCAAAGCCCGTTACCCAGAAAGCACTCGCGTTACCGCGCGTGTTACCAACCTGACCGACTACGGCTGCTTCGCTGAGCTGGAAGAAGGCGTGGAAGGCCTGGTACACGTTTCCGAAATGGACTGGACCAACAAAAACATCCACCCTTCGAAAGTCGTACAAGTCGGCGACGAAGTGGAAGTTATGGTTCTGGACATCGACGAAGAGCGTCGTCGTATCTCCCTGGGCATCAAGCAGTGCAAATCTAACCCATGGGAAGATTTCTCTGGCCAGTTCAACAAGGGCGATAAAATCTCCGGCACCATCAAGTCGATCACCGATTTCGGTATCTTCATTGGTCTGGACGGCGGCATCGACGGCCTGGTTCACCTGTCCGACATCTCCTGGAACGAAGTGGGCGAAGAAGCTGTTCGTCGTTTCAAGAAGGGCGACGAGCTGGACACCGTTATCCTGTCGGTTGACCCAGAGCGCGAGCGTATCTCCCTGGGTATCAAGCAACTGGAAAGCGATCCGTTCTCCGAGTACGTTCAAGAGAACGACAAAGGCGCAATCGTTAAAGGCACTGTGAAAGAAGTTGACGCCAAAGGCGCCATCATCGTTCTGGCCGACGATATCGAAGCGACTCTGAAAGCCTCCGAAATCAGCCGTGACCGCGTTGAAGATGCGCGTAACGTTCTGAAAGAAGGCCAGGAAGTAGAAGCCAAGATCATCAGCGTTGATCGCAAGAGCCGCGTAATCCAACTCTCCATCAAGTCGAAAGACGAAGTTGAAGAGAAAGAAGCCATCCAGAGCCTGAAAACTGCTCCGGAAGCTGAAAAAGGCGAGACCACCATGGCCTCCCTGCTGCGCGAAGCAATGGCTAAACAGAACTAAGTTCTGTAAAGCTGTAGAAAGGGCGACTTCGGTCGCCCTTTTTTGTGCTTGAAATTCGTTGAATCAACAACCTAGAACCAAGGCGTTCAGCTCAGTGTCAGAACTAGCTATAGTCTTAAGAAAAAAGCGGTTCCCGTGTTGTAGCTTCAGTAAGGATTTGAATGGTCAGGCTTATCGTAGTACTCGCCGTGGTAATGCTCGCAGGCTGCTCCGCTACCAGCGCCAAGACCCATGCCAAGCGCGGCGTCAGTGGCATCGAGATCGACTGCTCAGGGCTTGGCAACAACTGGCAGAAGTGCGAGAAGCGCGCCACTCGAGAGTGCAAGATGCAAGGCTACAAGGTCATCACCAGGTCCAGTGATGCCCAGGATGAAGAGGGTGACTCTCTCTTTGGCTGGAACCCTGCCGGCGCAGTGACGCGGACGATGCTGGTGATCTGCAATTGAACGAATAGCACCTTCAATGCGGGGGGGTATTCAACCAGCAGATAAGTTTATGCATGGGCTGTTCAAATTCATCAAGTCATGCTAAAACCTTCGGAGCGCTTTTCCTAGCTGCTTGAAAAAGAAGGGAAAAATATGACGAAGTCGGAGTTGATCGAACGAATTGTCACCCATCAAGGGCTGCTCTCATCCAAGGATGTCGAGCTGGCTATCAAGACCATGCTTGAGCAAATGTCCCAATGCCTGGCGACCGGGGATCGCATTGAGATCCGTGGGTTTGGGAGCTTTTCCCTTCACTATCGCGCGCCGCGTGTGGGCCGTAATCCGAAAACCGGCCAGTCCGTCAGTCTTGACGGCAAGTTCGTACCTCACTTCAAGCCGGGTAAGGAATTGCGTGATCGTGTGAACGAAGACGAGGAAGAAGGCGTCTGATCGACTTTCAGGAGAATGTTATGTCTAGACTTGCGCGCTTTGCATCGATTGTATCTGTTTTGTTCTTCGCGCTCGTTGTCGTTTTTTTTGTGCTCGAGAATCAGCAAGGTGCGACACTGTCGTTTTTCGGCTGGTCCACGGTTGAGCTACCTGTTTCAGTTTTCACCTTACTGGCGTTACTCGTGGGAATGATTGTTGGGCCTGCACTAGGTGTGGTGCTTGGCCGTAAGAGAATACGTCAGAAGGCCTGATCGATATGTGCTTGGGGGTTGCTGTAGTCTTATGCTTGAACCATGCGGCATTTTATCCTCTCGGCAAGCGCAGCCTGACATAAGGGCGAGCTAGTCCTCCTATTTTAAGGTGGGGGGGTTTACTGCTCTGATGAAGTCGTTTAGCGTTTATCCGTATGAAATCTTCCGTCATGTCACATCAATAACCAGTCAGCGTTAATCTCCCTAGGGTGTCGAGTCTGGTGCCCATCCTCTCATTGCCGTTTGGGCATGTTCTCACGCATCCGTGTTCGCTTTTGACTTTAAGGATGCAGGCCTTAAAATAGCCACCAATTTCCATACCCTTCATCTTTAACTGCACCACACCAAGCTTATTTTTCGGGCTGTTTGCTAACGAGCTTCGACGTTTTCCTTGAACCTCTTCACCGTTGAGCATTCCGGGGCGGCAGATTGGATTTGTTGGTCTGCAGGCATTGAGGTGAGTGGCCGACTAGAAGCTTGTCGTGATGTGCGCGTTGCTTTAGGACTTACTATGTTCAGCGGAAAAACGCTTCTAATCACCGGTGGCACCGGTTCATTCGGCAACGCCGTCCTCAAGCGTTTCCTCGACAGTGGTATCGCAGAAATCCGCATCTTCAGTCGCGACGAGAAGAAGCAGGACGACATGCGTAAGCGTTATGCCGACACCAAGCTGAAGTTTTACATAGGTGATGTGCGCGACTACCAGAGTGTTCTCAATGCCACTCGCGGCGTGGATTACATTTTTCACGCTGCTGCTCTGAAGCAGGTGCCTTCCTGTGAGTTTCATCCCATGGAGGCGGTCAAGACCAACGTTATTGGCACTGAGAATGTCCTGGAAGCCGCGATCCAGAATTCGGTCAAGCGAGTGGTTTGCCTGAGCACCGACAAGGCTGTCTACCCGATCAATGCCATGGGTATCTCCAAGGCAATGATGGAAAAAGTCATGGTTGCCAAATCCCGTAACGTGGATGATGCAAAGACGGTTATCTGCGGTACTCGCTACGGTAACGTCATGGCTTCACGAGGTTCTGTGATTCCTCTGTTCATCGAACAGATTCGTGCAGGTCAGGCATTGACGTTGACTGATCCGAGCATGACGCGCTTCATGATGACGCTGTCGGACGCCGTGGACTTGGTGTTGTATGCTTTCGAGCACGGCTGCAACGGTGATCTTTTTGTTCAGAAGGCACCAGCGGCGACAGTTGAAACCCTGGCCAAGGCTTTGACCGCAATGGTCGGTAAGCCTGAGCATCCTATCCAGGTCATCGGTACTCGTCATGGCGAAAAGCTGTTTGAAGCGCTGCTGAGCCGTGAAGAAATGGCTTGCGCTGAAGACAGGGGCGATTACTACCGCATTCCGCCCGACCTACGTGACTTGAACTACTCAAAATTTGTAGAGCAGGGCGAAGAAAAAATCTCTCGCACAGAAGACTACAACTCTCATAACACTGAGCGGTTGGATGTGGCCGGCATGCAACGGCTGCTGCTCAAACTCGAGTTCATGAAGGCAATCCAGCGTGGCGAACTCGCTACGCCGGAGGAGTGAGTGATGAAGGTACTGATCACCGGCGCCAACGGGTTTGTCGGTAAGAACCTGATAGCGCATTTAAGTGAGCGCAGTGATATCGACGTGGTTGCCTTTACCCGTGATAACAACATCGCTCAATTGCCCGCGCTGGTTGCCGAGGTTGATTTTGTCTTCCACCTTGCGGGGGTCAATCGTCCGCAATCGTCCGAGGAGTTCAAGGTTGGCAACGCTGATTTGACCCAGGCTCTGTGCGACGCAATCAAGATGAGTGGCAAGCCCACTCCTGTGCTTTATACCTCCTCGACCCAGGCTGATCGCGATAATCCCTACGGCATCAGCAAACTGGCTGCTGAGCATGCATTGCATGATCTACAGGCGAGCCACGGTTCCAGGGTTCATGTTCTGCGCCTGCCCAACGTGTTCGGAAAATGGGCGCGGCCTGATTACAACTCGGCCGTGGCGACTTTCTGCCACAACATCACCCGAGGCCTGCCGATCCAGGTCAATGATCGACACGCGATGGTCAGCCTGGTTTACATCGACGATGTGGTCGACTGTTTCACCCAGCTAATGGACACGGGCTCGCCTCACGATTCAGTTGATCAGGTGGCCCCGGTGTATAGCATTTCTGTGGGGGAGTTAGCGGATCAGCTGCATGCGTTTCGCGACAGTCGCGACACGCTGATCAGCGAGGCCGTTGGCACAGGCCTGGTGCGAGCACTTTATTCCACCTACGTCAGTTACCTGCCGGTCGAGCAATTTACCTACGACGTTCCGAAGTACGGTGATCCACGCGGCGTTTTTGTTGAAATGCTGAAGACCCGGGACAGTGGGCAGTTTTCCTATTTCACCGCCCACCCTGGCGTGACACGGGGCGGTCATTATCACCACTCCAAGACCGAGAAATTCCTGGTAATCAAAGGCAAGGCCTGCTTTCGCTTTCGCCATATAGTATCTGGGGAGTTTTATGAGCTGCTTACTGAGGGTGAGCAACCGCGGATAGTGGAAACGGTGCCTGGCTGGACTCACGACATTACCAATGTCGGGGAGGAAGAGATGATTGTCATGCTCTGGGCCAATGAGATCTTTGATCGTGAGCGCCCGGACACCTTTGCAATGCCGGTGGGTACTCAAGCCTGAGCATGGGCGCGTCAGGCAATGCATGGGGCGGACGGCTCCGATGCCAATGATTCTGGAAGAGTGTTGAAATGAAAAAAATGAAAGTTGTCACGGTTGTGGGGACGCGCCCTGAAATCATTCGCCTGTCGCGGGTGATGGCCAAGCTTGACGAGCACTGTGAACATATCCTGGTGCATACCGGGCAGAACTACGATTACGAATTGAACGAGATTTTTTTCCAGGATCTTGGCATTCGCAAGCCTGACCATTTTCTCAACGCTGCCGGCGCAAGTGGTGCGCAAACGATCGGCAACGTGATCATTGCGGTGGATCAGGTGCTGGAGGACGTGAAGCCCGAAGCCCTCCTGATCCTCGGTGACACCAACAGCTGCATGGCTGTGATTCCGGCCAAGCGCCGCAAGATCCCGACATTTCACATGGAAGCCGGCAATCGCTGTTTTGACATGCGCGTGCCTGAAGAAATCAATCGCCGCATCGTTGATCACACCGCTGACATCAACCTGACCTACAGCAGCATTGCGCGTGATTACCTGTTGAGCGAAGGGCTGCCGCCGGACAGGGTGATCAAGACGGGCAGTCCTATGTTTGAAGTGCTCAATTACTACCGCGATGGCATCGAGGCCTCGGATGTGCTGGAGCGGCTTGGCCTGGAGGCCGGCAAGTTTTTCGTCGTGAGTGCGCATCGCGAAGAGAATATCGATTCCGACAAGAACTTCCTCAAGTTGGTCGAAGTGTTGAACATCGTCGCTGCCCATTACGACTTGCCGGTGATCGTGACCACTCACCCTCGTACGCAAAAGCGCGTCGATGCCATGGGTGTGAAGTTCCACAAGAATGTGCAATTGCTCAAGCCGTTGGGGTTCAAGGATTACAACAAGTTGCAACTGACAGCCAAAGCGGTGCTGTCGGACAGCGGCACCATCAACGAAGAGTCATCGATCCTCAATTTCCCCGCGCTGAATCTGCGAGAAGCCCATGAGCGGCCGGAAGGGATGGAAGAGGCGGCTGTCATGATGGTCGGCCTGGAGGTCGAGCGTGCCATGCAAGGCTTGCAGCTTCTGGAAAGCCAGGCATCGGGGCAAGAACGGACGCTACGGCTTGTCGCCGATTACAGCATGCCCAATGTCGCTGAAAAGGTCGTGCGGATTATCCATAGCTACCGTGACTACGTCATGCGCACCGTATGGAAGCAATATTGATTGGACAGGCTCTCCCAGGAAAAGCCACTCAAGATATTGGTGGTGACCCAGTACTTCTGGCCCGAAAACATGCGCATCAACAACATGGTCGAAGGCTTTGTCGCCAAAGGCCATGAGGTGACGGTGCTCACCGGCTTGCCTAATTATCCGGAAGGGCAGGTCTTTGCTGATTTTCGGCGTGATCCCGCGCAGTTCTCCAGTTATCGGGGGGCTCGCGTTATCCGAGTGCCGATGCTGGCGCGAGGCAAGGGCAACTTCACGCTGGCCATGAATTACCTCTCGTTTTTCAGCAGTGCCTCTATCGTTGGCAGTTACAAACTGCGCGGCCAGTCGTTCGATTCGATCTTTGTATATGGTGTGTCGCCAATCATGGGGGCAATCCCAGCCCTGGTGCTGGGTCGCTTGAAAAAGGCCCCGGTGTTCATCTGGGTATTGGACCTGTGGCCGGAAAGTCTCAGGGCGGTGGGGGTTATCGAAAGCCCTCGGCTGCTTAGGCTGGTTGGCAAAGTGGTGTCCTGGATCTACAACCGTACCGATTACTTGCTGTTGCAGTCACGTTCGTTCGATGAGAGCGTCAAGCAATACTGCACGCGTGCAATGGGCGCAGATCGGTTGGTGTATTTCCCCAGCTGGGCCGAGGATGATTTTTCGGGGGAGGTGCAAGCGCCTTCTGAACTGCTGCAGCGCGACGATACGGTGTTTACGATCCTCTTTGCCGGCAACATTGGTGACGCACAGGATTTTCCAGCGATCATGGCGGCAGTCAAGGCGGTCAAGACGGACCTGCCTGTGCGCTGGGTGATTGTGGGGGATGGCCGGGCCAGTCAATGGCTGACCAAGCATGTGGCGGAGAACCGAATGGATAACGTCCTGCTGCTCGGAAGGCATCCGCTGGAAAAAATGCCGGCACTGTTCGCCGCTGCGGACGCTTTGTTGGTGTCGTTGAGGACTAATGACGTTTTCGAGAAAACCATCCCGGGTAAGGTCCAGGCTTATCTGGCATCGGGAAAACCCGTCATTGCCATGATTGACGGCGAGGCGGCCAACGTTGTTGCCGGGTCGGGTGCTGGCATGGTGTGTGGTTCTGGCGATGCCCTGGGACTCGCGAATATTGTGCGCACCATGGGTGCGTTGCCCAAGCCCGAGCTCGAGAGTATGGGCTCGTTGGGCAGGCGTTACTACCTTGAGCATTTTTCCAAGGAGACCTTGTTCGACCGTCTTGAGGCGCTTTTCCGGAAGGCTACCCTGAGGCGCAACGAAAAATGACCGCAAGCCTTCATTCATCGATGTCGTTCCTGGCTGTGCTGCCTGAACGATGTCGAGTACCAGGCAGTGCCGACCAGTGATGAACGCTGAACCCTTTTGCCCGCATCTGTTTCAGGAACTGTTTCCTACATGACCATTTGGTTGGTGTTTTCCGCGGTGCTTTCAGCATCGCTTCTATTGACTTGGGTCCTACGCCGTTATGCCTTGTCGCGTAGTTTGATGGACATTCCCAATGGCCGCAGTTCGCACTCTGTACCGACGCCACGAGGTGGTGGTGTCGCAATCGTACTGACGTACCTGGTGACGTTGGTGCTGGTGGCGTTTGCTGGTTGGGTCAGTTGGAGTGCCGCATTGCCATTATTGGGGGCTGGGGCGTTGATCGCGGTCGTTGGTTTTCTCGACGATCATGGCCATATCGCAGCACGCTGGCGTCTATTGGCCCACTTTGGCGCAGCTATCTGGGCGTTGTTCTGGGTGGGAGGGCTACCCACGATCAGCCTCGTCGGCGTTGAGTTGGACCTTGGCTGGTTGGGTCACGTACTGGCAGCCTTTTATCTGGTCTGGATGCTGAATTTGTACAACTTCATGGACGGTATTGATGGCATTGCCAGCATTGAGGCCGTCTGCGCTTGTGCTGGCGCGTGCCTGGTGTACTGGCTGACGGGTCATGAAAACCTCATGATTGCACCGATGCTGTTAGCGGTCGCGGTACTTGGGTTTTTATACTGGAACTTCCCTCCTGCCCGTATTTTCATGGGCGATGCCGGGAGTGGCTTCCTGGGGGTAGTGATCGGCATCCTGTCGCTTCAGGCTGCGTGGGCGGCACCTGAGATGCTTTGGGTCTGGTTGATTTTGCTGGGTGTATTCATCGTTGATGCGACCTTCACCCTGGGGCGACGCCTGTTGCGCGGAGACAAGGTGTATGAAGCGCATCGCAGTCATGCCTATCAATATGCATCACGCCTGGCGGGGCGCCATTTGCCGGTTACGCTGACGGTGATGGCTATCAATCTGTTGTGGTTGTTGCCCATCGCGCTCTTTGTCGGCCTAGGGTTTGACGGCGTTCTGGGCTTGCTGGTGGCCTATATTCCATTGGTATTGCTCGCTATTAAGTTTCATGCGGGTGAGCTTGAAAAGGCGTGATAATTGATGGGCGCTGGAGCTTCAAGGGTTTGTTGCACACTCACAGGGCTGCCATTTTTTTGCTGGCAGTGCTAGGGACTGAGGTATAAAAGGGTTTATGGATAGTTTACGTACCCGATTGGTGGGCTTGCCGCGCAGGCATAAACGTTTCTTGCAAGTGGCGACCGACATCGTTCTGGTATGGACGGCGTTGTGGTTGGCATTTGTTGTGCGCCTGGGGTTTGATGACCTCAACAACCCCTTCGTAGTTCATTTGTGGCTGTTTCTCAGTGCGCCAGTGATTGCCATCCCGCTTTTTATCCACTTTGGCATGTACCGGGCAGTGATGCGTTATTTCGGCAATGATGCGCTGATTGCAATCATCAAGGCCGTCAGCCTCTCCGCATTGTTACTGGCTCTGGTGGTGTATTTGTACAGCAATCATCAGACGGTGGTGCCCCGTTCAATCGTATTCAACTATTGGTGGCTGAGCATGGTCATCATTGGCGGCTTGCGCTTGGCGATGCGTCAATACTTTCAGGGGGACTGGTTTGCCGCTGCGCAGCATGTGCCTTTCACCAGTCGTGATGATGGCCTTATCAAGGTGGCTATCTACGGGGCTGGGGCGGCGGGCAATCAATTGGTAGCGGCCTTGCGCATGGGTCGGGTGATGCGTCCGGTAGCTTTTATCGATGACGACAGCGGCATCTCGGATCGCATCATCTCAGGGCTGAAGGTCTACAAGCCCAAGCGCATCCAGCAGATGATCGATGAGACCGGTGCTGAAGAGCTGCTGCTGGCAATACCGTCATCCACACGATCTCGACGTAGAGAAATACTGGGTTATCTGGAAGGCTACCCGTTGCATGTGCGCAGTGTTCCCGGATTCATGGACTTGGCCAGTGGTCGAGTCAAAGTCGATGATATCCAGGAAGTAGACATTGCCGACCTGCTCGGTAGAGATCCCGTACCTGCACAGCCTGAGTTGCTGGAGCGATGCATCAAGCACCGTGTAGTGTTGGTTTCCGGTGCGGGCGGTTCGATTGGATCGGAACTTTGTCGTCAGATCCTCTCGCTGGAACCCACCAGCCTATTGTTGTTCGATCATAGTGAGTACAACCTTTATTGCATCCTGTCCGAACTTGAACAGCGTGTTGAATCAGAGTCGTTGAAGGTAACGCTGCTGCCGATCCTGGGTTCGGTGCGGCATCCCGGCAAACTGTTGGAGGTTATGAATACCTGGTCAGTCGATACGGTCTACCATGCAGCAGCCTACAAGCACGTACCCATGGTGGAGCACAATATTGCCGAGGGTATTCTTAATAATGTGATCGGCACCCTTAATACCGCGCAGGCTGCACTGCAGGCAGGTGTCGAGAACTTTGTGCTCATTTCGACCGACAAGGCTGTGCGGCCAACCAACGTGATGGGCAGCACCAAGCGGTTGGCGGAGCTTGTATTGCAAGCCTTGAGCAAGGAGTTGGCACCGAGATTGTTTGGTGATGCGTCAAATATCTCGCGGGTCAACAAAACTCGTTTCACCATGGTTCGATTTGGTAACGTGCTGGGCTCGTCAGGTTCGGTTATCCCGTTGTTCCATAAGCAGATCCAGGCGGGTGGGCCGCTGACGGTGACCCATCCGAAAATAACCCGCTATTTCATGACGATACCTGAAGCGGCGCAGTTGGTTATCCAGGCAGGTTCGATGGGGCAGGGGGGAGATGTCTTCGTGCTCGACATGGGCGAGCCTGTGAAAATCGTAGAGCTTGCCGAAAAGATGATTCACTTATCAGGCCTGAGTATCCGCTCCGAGAAAAACCCGCACGGAGATATCCTGATCAATTTCAGTGGGCTGCGTCCGGGTGAAAAGCTCTATGAAGAGTTGTTGATTGGCGACAACGTCGCTGCCACGAGTCATCCGATGATCATGCGAGCCAATGAGGAACTCTTGGACTGGGAAGTGCTCAAGGGCCGGTTGCAAGGCTTGTTGGCGGCTGTTGAGGAGGGGGATTTTTCGCTCGTCAGGCAGCTGTTGAAAGACACCGTCAGCGGCTACGCCCCAGAGGGTGAGATCGTTGACTGGGTGCATATTCAGCGACACCGCGAAGTGTGATCAGCGTATTGCCGCTCTGATGGACCTGTTTGCCGTTCATCAGAGCTCGCAATAGGGGCCTTGTATTAGAGCTTCCAGAGCTTCTTGTTCAGCCTGAAGCTCGAGAGGTAGACGAAAAGTCTCGATATGTTCATGAACCGGTTGGGGCCTACAACGTAAAGAATCCCCTTTAGCACTGAGTTGATGATCTGGAGCTTTCCAGAGTGAGTTTGCGCATCACCAAACCCGGCCGGTTTGTATTGTCCGCCCGCCTCGAACAAGAAGTTCTTCCTGGCAAAAGTATAAACGGGGCCGCTGGCATCAAAAGGGTCATGGCCGGCAGGTAACTCATCCAGCACGCTGGCGTAGGCCCTTCTCAGCGTAGGCGATATGTATTTTCCATCGCTCATGTAATCAAATGCATAGGCGGCGCTGGAAGGGAAGGATGAGAAGTTGGAGAGTCGTTCCTTGTAATAGAAACTGACTTCCTGAAGGTCCTCACGTTGTTTCTCTCTTCCCGCAAATGCACGCTTGCTCAACAGTGCCGGGTTCTTCTCATCAAACGAACTGA
This sequence comes from Pseudomonas sp. C 49-2, assembly GCF_003970195.1. Taxonomy (NCBI): domain Bacteria; kingdom Pseudomonadati; phylum Pseudomonadota; class Gammaproteobacteria; order Pseudomonadales; family Pseudomonadaceae; genus Pseudomonas; species Pseudomonas sp. C 49-2. Next base: position 31,218 of record NZ_RXYG01000018.1, on the reverse strand, counting down.
AGTGGAAGAAAACCAATGGGCACTCCCCGTTTACCGTATAGCCACCCTGGCCGTCAGGCGAGAGGGTTCGCTCATGGCTATTCCAAAAAGCTACGTTGTAGCCAAGATTGAACGATACGTGCAGGGTCGGGAAGAAGCAGGGAGCAATACTGACCCATTTCTGGTCAGTCGAAAGTCCGAATTGCGTTTCGAAATAGCAGTGCTCCAGGCAGCGCTCATTCCACCACTGAAGAAACCGTATGCCTTCTGAGGTATTGGAAACTGCGTAGAAGCCCAGGTTGAAGGAGCCAAAGCGCAGCATCCCGATATCACCTTCAACATGAGGCGTGACGTAGTGGGGCGTTAGAATGATGTCGCGCGTGTCGAGCTCGCCCCATAAACCATCGAGGCGGCTGAACACACAGGTATCCGGGTCCAGGAACACCACCTTATCGTGCTGCTCAAGGAGCTTTAAGGTGATCCAGGGCTTGAGGCTGGTACTGAACTCGACGATGTCGTATTTGAAGGCGTAGTGCCGGACGTCAGCCAATCCGATCTCTTCAACCCAATAGAACTCTGCCAGGTCGGTCGGGAGGTCCATTTCGACCTTACGATCAAAAATATAGATCTTCAGTTTCGGCTGGTCGAATTTTACCAATGACTCGGCCAGCACCAGCGCCTTTGATAAGTAAGCCAGGTTGCACACGGTAAAAATGGCTGAGCGCTCGCCGGTCATGCCTTTTTCATCAGTCACGTTTAAAAATTCCTAATGTATTGATTACCCTGACGAGGATCTGAGAGGCGCAATAGAGCGTCAGTAATCTTGTTATTCTGAGCGCGAAGCCAACCTGGCGGCTCTTGAGCGCAGAAAAAATAAGTTTGAGATTCGACGAAACAGTGTCTTTTATTCTGGAACCTGAATAGGCCCGCATTGAATACGTACGACCCGCGATGCGATAGCGACTATCAGCCTGCTCGGTGACATGGTCGAACCCCGGTGTGGCACCACAGGCGCCAATGCGATAGCCCTTATTTAACGAGTCCAGGCACAGCTTATAATCCACACTGTCAACGAAATAGCTGCAGTCCATCCAGTCAAGGGCTTTGAGTTTGTCCAGGAAATAAAGGCTGCCACTGTTGATCAGTAAAGGCACATCCTGTACCCGAGCATTTCCGTCGGCTTTGAAGGCGATTGCGCTGAACTCGCTGTAAGCGTCGCTGTTGTCGGCATAGTTATTCTCTATGTAAGACAGTGTTTCGCTGCTGAATCCGGTGTCCTGATCAAAAAACAGAAGTGCTGAGTGGCCCTGTTGATAGGCATTGGCACACACTGTTGAGATGCCGATGCCCAATCCCAGATTTTTGCCACAGGTAAAATAGTGGATGCGCGGGTCAAGCTCCGCGAGTTCTCGCACGTTGGTAACGTCAGGTGAGTTGTCGAATACGTAGACTTCAAATCCATCCGACGACGTCAATTCGAGCCTACGCAATAACTCAGCACCTGCGTGATAGACAACAATACCTACTGCAATCTTACGCGTCATGCCATGCCTTTGATGTGTGGAGCCGCCCATGCTGAGTCACGTTTAAACATTTAACCATTTGCTCTCTTTATCGCTCCAGACTTTCACGACCCTGGCAGGGCAGCCCACAGCAATGACGTTGCTGGGGATATCTTTGGCGACAACGCTGTTGGCGCCGATGATCGCCCCATCGCCGATAGAGGTGTTCGGCAGTACGACGACATTGTCCCCGATCCATACATTATCGCCAATGGTCACGGGGCCGCTGCTGGCCAGTTTTCTTTCGAAAGGTGTTTCGTAGGGGCTGGATTGGTTTTCCCCCGAATAGTCGCCGTGGGAGTGGTCGGTGATGTGAATCTTGCTGCCCATCAAGACATTGCGGCCAATCGTTATTTTGTTGCAGCACGCTATATGCAAATGGTCGCTGGCGGAAAAGTTCTCACCAATGTCGACCTGCGGCTGATACATGAACTTGAGATATTGAGAGACCGCGTGCAGCCAGAGCCCTTCACCTACTCTGAAATTATTACCCAGCGTGATGTGTTCCAGGCCAAAGACCTTGGGCGCACGACCAAGATAGGCACGTTTCCCGGGGGCGGGGAGCGCTCTGAGGTGAATAAAGGCTCGCCATACAAACAGAAATTGCCCGATCACCATGGGGACGATGAAGACGTGATGTTGCTTAAGTTTTTTAAAAAAATAGGACACCGCGGTCTACTCGTGTTGGCGTGTGTAAACAGGTGGAAGCAAACTAGTGGTCTGCCACCGGTAGATTGCGTGCGCGTTTGAGGTACAGGTTGACTGCCTTACTGAGCATCGATCTTGGAATGACTGATATCACCATGACGATCCAGCTAGGGTAGCCCACGGACAGCCTGAGATCCGTTCGGTACGCTTTATAGACGCCGTAGTTTAACAACCCTCTGGCCCTCAGAGACAGCATGCCTTTGATCGTGAACGCGCCGGATACTTCGCCAAAACGGGTGCAGGCTTTAAGTTTTCCTTTCAGCGAATAGCTGACGGGTAACGAAAATATAAAGTTAACCCAGCAGGTCAGGCCGATCTTGAATATTTTGTCTGTGTGGGCCCAGCTGGTTTTCGTGAGATGTGGGCTTTCAAGGGGTGTGACGGATGCCTGGGGTAGCCAATGAATTTGAAAGGGGCGGTTCGCAATAGACTCGAAGAGGATGCCTGTTTGTATGAAGTTAGAATTGTGATAGCGGGAAAAGTCTGCATCATTTATCAGCGCTTTGCTATAGATCAAGCAGCTCATGCAGCTCATGAGCCCTGCGAGATCTTCCAGTAATGCATTGGCGTCTTGATAGGTGGCTTCCGGCGTTTCAATCTTGTTTACGAGGTTTACCAATACGGCGTCATAAGGGATGTTTGTTTTTAAAAGATTCAATACCTTGTCGAGATCGTCGGCACAGAATTGTGAGGTGTCGCCCAGTAGCCATGTGTATGCGGTGTCCGATAAAGACAGCGCTTTTTCAAAGTTTAAATCCGCGCCCAGATTTTCGTGGTTGCGCGAGTAGTGCAGCAGCGGGTATTCCGCTTTCCATTTTTCGACAATCTTGAAGGTTTCATCTGTCGAGGCATTGTCGGAAATGAAAATTTGAATGTTATGGCGCCTTAGTATCGGCAGGTGCGCCGCCAGCGAGCTGTCAAGGAAGTCCGCTCGATTGAAGGTAGGCAGTGCAATGGACAATACAGGATTAGGCTGAAAACTCATGATGAACGCCTTTTGAAAGACCTAAAAATCCAATAAACCCATGGTAAGACCAAGACGTACGCACTTGTAAAACCAGAAAAAAGGTATTCGAACGGAAGGTACTTCGCGGCCAGCAAAGTCGTGATCGCGACATACAGCCCATTGACGACTGATACCACGACCAGTGGCTCTTTTTTATAAGCCCTCATGTAGATCGCCATTGCATTGACGATCAACTGCATCAGCCATCCTGTGCTGACCATCAACAGAGGGAGGGTCGGCAGCAGGCGGTTCTCTATCAAGGGTTGGCCCTCCATCAGCCAGAGGCCGGTGAAGAGCGCTACCATGCCTGCGGCATAAGTGGCTATTGCCAGCGCTACGCCTTTTCTGAAGGCTTGATCGAGCGCAGTGGTATTACGATGGGCCGCATACATATTTATTTTTGGGGTGATAATGGTTATCCAAATGTTGGCGATGCTGAACATGGCCATGCAAATGGCCATTGAGAAGCCAACTTGGCCTGCTTGTACGGCCCCGTGATAGCTGAAAGAGAGGGGGGTGAATATAGACAGTACAAAATAGCCGCTGATCCAGCTCAATGCGAAACGCCACAGGAGCGGCATTATTTCCTTGAACCAAGGGTGGCTGTTGAGTTTTGTCAGTTTATAAAGCTGTCCCAGCATGGCTTTGTAGCGATGAAGGATTATTGAGGTGCCTGCCAGTGCGCCGGCTAATAATGAAAAGGCCAGAGCATACAGATCTGCGCCGCTGATCAGCAGGATAACGGTCACGCATACACTGATCACGCTGACGTGGAAACGAATTTTCTGAATGTCACCCACGCTGTCGCATCCTTCTATGAAGGACAGTGCAATGCTATTGATGAATACAATGACGGATGCCACACCGTATACCAGCCACGGAAGTTGCCAGTTTATCTCGGACGTCTTGCCATTCAGTATGAAATACCCGATCAAGAGCACGGCCGGGAAAACAACGAGCGCCATACCGCTGGCCCAGCGCATGGCGAAAGACAATAATGTCGCCAGTCGACTGATGTGCTCAGGTGCGCCGCAAAGTTCTTTCTGATTATTGAACTTGAGGTGTGCAAACTCATGCGAGGCGAACAATAGCAGCACGGCAGAAAACCCCATGTCTGCAAACACCGCGAGTGCGGCCATGCTGATGAAGGTGTACCAGTATCCTTGGGCTTCGGATGACAGGTAAAGAGGGACCAGGATGAGCAGGGCAGGTCCCGAGAGTAATCGCCATAACTGATTTATTGCAGTGTTGCGAAAGTCGTGATTGAATATTTTTCTATAATTCATTTAATGAATTGACATCTTTCGATTTCATGAGTCAATCCTTCAATGGAGTTGAAGTGTGGTACGTAGCCCAATGTCGATGCCATTTTGTTTTCGGAGTAATAGTGCTGTTTGGCACCGGTGGCATTGATGTGTTGAGTGGTTTTTTCAACGGTGAATTGTAGGCCGAAATTGTTCTGAAGATGATCGAGTATTGAAAACTTGTCGGTTGGGGCTTTGGTATAGCAATCGACAGCTATGTTGAGGTCGCCGTTGAACGTCAATGCTTTTGATATAAGCGTGTAAAAGTCCAGGGGGGTTATGTAGTCACGAAACATGTTCGCGGGAGACGTCGTCAGTACGGTGTTGTCCTTGATGGCGCGGACCGCGTCGGTTATAAAATAACGTGCGCTCAAATCTTGTGTGTGACTGAAGTAGTTGAATACCCGGATATCCACAATGCTTAGGCCCTTATGCGCTCGGTGCCTCGCCTCTGCATAAAACTTTGCGGCAGCGTACCAATCCGTTGATTTCAAGTTGTTTATGTCAAACGTGGCGAGGGTCTGAGCCTGTGCGGGGGTTTCGAAATCACCGCCATAGGCAGCACCACTGCTCAGAAATATATAGCGGCACTTGGTGTTGGCTTTAAGGTAGTCGAGTGCGAGCTTGTCATATTCATAGGTGATGTCGAAAATGGCAGATCCCATTCTCGATGCCATTGCGGGGTCGCCGACCCCTACAAAGTTGATGATTGCATCGAACGGAGTGTTTTGATCGAACTCGGCGTACTCAAAGATTTTGATACTTCGCTGTTCTGCGGATATCAATGCCGATATGTCGAGTTTGTTTTTGTCCCGCACAAACAGGCTCAGCTCGAATGTTCGAGCTGCGGCGAGTGAACGTGTCAGGTCTTGGGCAATTTGGCTGTTCGCGCCGAATATTGCGATGTGCATCAGCGTGATGTCCGCGTTTTTTCAGGCAACTGCTGATCAATCGAGCGACCAAATTCTAGCCGTGGACGGCATTCTCGGGCGTCAGGCATCATCAGTTCGATCAGCGCGGGACGGGGTGATTCAATGAACATTCTGACCTGCGTCGCAAATTCATCATGGGTGCTCACGACCGCGGAGTTGATGCCGTAGGCCTCACCAATGGCTTTGAACTGTGAGGTGTAGCCATTCCAGTAGGTCGAAGAGTTGCGTCCTTCGAAGTACATTTCCTGGAACCCGCGGACCATTCCCAGGGAGTGGTTGTTAAGCACAATGATCAAGACGGGCAGTTGGTCGCGGGCGATGATATCCAGTTCCTGGATATTGAGCTGGGCCCCGCCGTCCCCCGTAATGACAATGACAGGCTTGTTGCCCGCGTTGCAGGCGCCAATGGCCGCCGGGATCGCGAACCCCATGGTGCCGAGACCGCCGGAATGGTGCATGGATTGGCCCTGGCTCAATCGCAACGTATGCGCCGCCCACATCTGATTGTTGCCGACGTCGGCAACGAAATCGACGGCACGCCCTTTGGTCAAAGCACTCAGGGTTGAGCAGATGACGAAAGGGCTTACCGACCAATCAGTGTACTCATCGACGAAGCTCTGATCGAAATCAGCTCGCAAATCAGCAGCCCAGGTAGCCCATGCCGTATTTTCTGGCACTTTGGAAAGAGGGAACCGTGCGAAAAACGTGTTCAGTTCCATCACGTAGGAGGCATGCGCCTTAACGCGGTTGTTCAGTTGCCCTTCCATCAGGTCGATCTGGAAAACCTTGGCTTTGCGGGCAAAGTCTTCGGGTTTAGCACCGGTTTGTCGAACATCCAGGCGGCTACCCAGCACCAGCAGGAAATCGCAATTCTGCACGGCATGGTTGGCGGTACGCGTTCCGTAGGCGCCGAGCATGCCCAGGTAGTTCGCGCTCGCCGGGACCTTTTCTGCTCCCTTCAGACTGGCGACGTAAGGTATGCCCGACGCTTCCAGTTGAGCGAGCCACGGTGTGAAGTTACGTACGTTGACAGCCCCTCCACCCAACAGAATCAACGGATTTTGGGCAGATGCCAGCGCGTTTTTGATCGCTTCCAGGTCGGACTCCTGTAAGGAAGCCTCGACCCGCTCCGGCTGTGGTACCAAAAGCGCATGTACGACGGCGTCATCAATTTCGCTTCGCTGGATATCCATAGGGATGTCTAGCAGCACCGGGCCAGGGCGTCCCTCTCTGGCGGTGTCGATCGCCTTTTGCAGGCACGGGAGCAACTCGTCCACGTGCCTGATCTGGTAGGCATATTTGGTAATGCTGCTGACCAGCGCCACGCTATCAAGCTCTTGGAAACCCTGTTGGCGGATATTCCTGTCGCCCTTGAGTTCGTAGGTATTCACCTGGCCCGTCAGGAAAAGGCAGGGATGGCTATCAAGCCAGCAGTCAGCAATACCGGTAATCAGGTTGGTTGCGCCAGGGCCGCTTGTGCCCAAGGCGACACCAAGTACTTCATGGTGTGTCGCGCGAGAAACCGCGGATGCAGCAAACGCTGCCCCTTGCTCATGGTGGACCGAGACTAGCTTGGTTTCACCCAACTGATTGATGCTGTCAACCAGGTGGGTGATCATCCCTCCGATCAACTCGTAGCCATACAACACCTTGTTCTGAGCAAGAACCAACGCAACCGCATCCGATGCTTTCATTGTTTAGAAACCAATCCCAAAGAATTCTTCCAGCTTCTCACCGACAAACTCAAAATGCTCCTGGCCTAGCGATGGCTGTACGCCGAGCCAGAAAGTCTGGTTCATGGTGCGGTCGGTATTCGTCAGTTCACCCACTACACGGTACTCCAGGTTCTGGAAGTACGGTTGGCGAGTCAAATTGCCTGCAAATAGCAGGCGTGTACCGATTTTGTGCTGGTCAAGGTACTTCAACAAATCAACACGGTTGACGCCACTGCTTTCCTTGAGTGTCACCGGGAAGCCGAACCACGATGGGTCACTGTTGGGAGTTGCTTCGGCGATTTCGAGGAACTCGGACAGGCTGGACAGTCGGTCCTTGAGCAGTTTGAAGTTGCGCTTGCGAGTATCGATGAAGTCTTGGGCACGTTCGAGTTGGGCCAGGCCGCAGGCGGCTTGCATGTCGGTGATTTTCAGGTTGTAGCCCAAATGCGCGTATACGTACTTGTGGTCATAACCTTGAGGCAGGCTGCCATATTGCTGGCCGAAACGGTCGCCGCAGGTGTTGTCGCAGCCGGGTGCGCAGTAGCAATCGCGACCCCAGTCGCGGAACGACTCGGCAATCACCTTGAGCATCGGGTTGTTGGTAAACACTGCGCCACCTTCACCCATGGTGATGTGGTGTGCAGGGTAGAAGCTGAGGGTAGCGATGTCGCCGAAAGTACCTACCAGCTTGCCGTCATACGTCGCACCGAGGGCGTCACAGCAGTCCTCCACCAGCCACAGGTTGTACTTTTCGCACAGCGCCTTGACCTTGCCCAGGTTGAACGGGTTGCCCAGGGTGTGGGCCAGCATGATTGCCTTGGTTTTTGGTGTGATGGCCGCTTCGATCAGGTCAGCGTTGATGTTGTGGGTAGCCATGTCAACGTCAACGAACACCGGGATCGCGCCAAATTGAACGATTGGGTTGACCGTGGTTGGGAAGCCCGCAGCCACGCCAATCACTTCATCGCCTTTCTTGATTGCGCGCTCACCGAGTTTGGGTGAGGTCAGGGTGCTGAAAGCAACCAGGTTGGCGGAAGAGCCGGAGTTGACCGACAGCAGGAATTTGACACCGAGGAATTCTGCCAGCTTTTTCTCAAATTCGGCATTGAAACGGCCAGTGGTCAGCCAGCCATCCAGGGAGGCTTCGACCATCAACTGCAACTCACGCGCACCGATCACTTTGCCGGACGGCGGGATAATGGTTTCGCCAGCCACGAACGGCTTGCTCGCCAATGCAACGTTGGCGTACTGCTCGACGAGCTTGCTGATTTCCTGGCGGAGCATATCGGGGGTCATGAAAAATCCTGCTAAAAAATAGAGTTAGTTGCTGCCGGCCTGCATGGCGAGCATGTAGGCATTGATTTCTTCCAGGCAATGGGCCTGCATGTCGTTGCCGCTCAACCAGGCACGATGCCAGTTAACAATTCGGGCGAGCGTGGTCTCGAGGTTCCAGCTGGGTGCCCAGTGCAAGTGGGCGCGCGCTTTGGAAATATCCAGCTTGAGGTAGTTGGCCTCATGCGGTTGCGCGTCCTGATCCAGTTGCCAATGGGCGTCTGTACCCCAAGCCTGCACCATGTGGTCAAGGATCCACTCCACTGGGCGTGCGTCTTCATCCTTGGGGCCGAAGTTCCAGCCCTGGGCAAAACGATGCCCATGGGTCCAGAGATGTTCAGCCAACACAAGGTACCCACTCAGCGGTTCCAGCACGTGTTGCCACGGCCGGGTCGACTTTGGATTGCGTATTGTGACGGGTTGACCCTTCTCGAAGGCACTGAGGATATCAGGTATCAGCCGGTCCTCTGCCCAATCGCCGCCGCCAATCACGTTGCCGGCCCTGCCGGACGCCAGCGCGGCACCTTGCGGGTTGTTGAAAAACGATTTGCGGTAGGCGCTGGTGATCAGTTCCACGCACCCCTTGCTGTTGCTGTACGGGTCATGGCCGCCCATGGGTTCGTCTTCACGATAGCCCCATTCCCATTCACGGTTTTCGTAGCATTTGTCGGTGGTGACGTTGACGATAGCCCGCAGGTTCGGGCATTGGCGGGCGGCTTCCAGCACATGCAGGGTGCCCATCACGTTGGTAGCGTACGTCTCGACCGGTTCGCGGTAGGACAAGCGGACCAACGGTTGCGCCGCCATATGGATCAGCACGTCGGGGTTGAAGCTCACCATGCTTTGGGCGATTACCGCGCGATCACGAATATCGCCTTGCTCCGACTCCATGCCTTGGGCGACCTTGGCCTCGACGAACAGGGCAGGGTGGGTCGGTGGTGCCAGGGAAAAACCTTTCACCTGTGCGCCCATGCTGGTCAGCCATAAAGACAGCCAACTGCCCTTGAATCCAGTGTGGCCGGTCAGGAAGACTTTTTTGCCTCGCCAAAAGGCTGGGGAAACGGTCGACGTCATGTTCAAGCCCAGGTTTTCCAAGGGGCTTTGCCGGACTGCCAAAGCTCTTCCAAGTAGTGTTTGTCGCGCAGCGTGTCCATCGGTTGCCAGAACCCCGGGTGTTCAAAGGCCATCAGTTGGCCCTCTGCTGCCAGGTTCATCAGTGGTTCCTGCTCCCAAGTCGTACTGTCGTCCTTCAGGTACCGGAGTACTTCAGGCTTCAACACGAAAAAACCGCCGTTGATCAGTGCGCCATCACCTTTGGGTTTTTCCTTGAAATTCATCACTTGGCCCTGCTGGATATCCAAGGCACCGAAACGACCAGGCGGATAAGTTGCGGTAAGTGTCGCGGCCTTGCCATGTGACTTGTGGAAGTCCAGGGTGGCGCTGATATCGATGTCGCTGACTCCGTCACCATACGTGAAGCAAAAAGCTTCTTCGTCCTTGACGTAGTCGGCGACACGACGCAGGCGACCACCGGTCATGGACTCGTCGCCGGTATCGACCAGAGTGATGTTCCAGTCTTCAGCACGTTGGTCGTGCACCTTCATGGTGTTGTCGCGCATGTTGAAAGTGACGTCGGACATGTGGAGGAAGTAGTTGGCAAAGTACTCCTTGATCACATATCCCTTGTAGCCACAGCAGATAATGAAGTCATTGATGCCGTGTGCTGAGTACATCTTCATGATGTGCCAGAGGATAGGCTTGCCGCCGATTTCCACCATTGGTTTTGGGCGCAAACTGGTTTCTTCGCTGAGCCGTGTTCCCAGGCCACCGGCCAAAATAACTGCTTTCATGCTGTCTCCGGTTCAATTCGAGCTTACAAAGGCATCAGAATGGAAATGTTTGAGGGGCAGGCCAGCCTGTGTCAGCACTTCGCGCGCCGTATGAATCATGGCTTCAGAGCCACACGCGTAGACCGAGGTATCCGCGAGGTCAAGGTTTTCTGCAAGTACTGCTTGTTGGATGTAACCCGTTGCACCTGACCACTGTGCATTCGCACGAGAAAGAGTGGGCCGGTAGATCAGGTCCAGTGTCGGGAAGTCGAGGTGCCAATACAGGTCTGCCTCCGTGCGACCGCCCCAATAGACATAGATACGCTTGTTGCTAATTGATTCAGGCGCGGCCGCCAATGCTTCGAGCATGGCCTTGACAGGTGCAATCCCCGTTCCGGTAGCCATGAACACCAGGTTCGTAGTCCGGGCATCGCGCAGGCAGAACGTTCCCAGAGGGCCTTCCAGCCGCAGTAGATCGTTGGCTTGGGCTTCGTCAAACCAATATTGACTCATGACCCCATTGGCGACCTGGCGAATATGCAGTTCGAGCTTGGCATCCTCACGGACGGCGTTGGCGATGGAGTAACTACGACGCACGCCGTCCTTTCCAATGACATCGATGTATTGCCCGGGAAGGTAGAACAACGCACTTCTGGGCGGTGTTCTAAGCACTACCCGTACGACATCGTCTGCAAGGCGTTCCAAGGTGTCGAGGCGACAAGGCATGGTTTTTATCTGAATATCAGCCAATAACCCAAGGTCTTCGATATCCAGTTCAACGTCGGTGATCGCGGCTCGGCAGCATGTCAGGATGGTTCCCGAAGAACGCTCTTCTTCCGTCAGTGCCAGTTCGGGCTGCACCAGCTCAGTTTCGCCCTGGATAACGTTAGCCTTGCATACGCCGCATCGACCGTTACGGCAGCTATACTCGAGTACAGTCCCTTGGGACTTCGCACAATCCAGAAGGCTTTTTCCGGATTCCGCCGTAAATGTCTTGTGGTTCGAGAGCGTGACAATCGACATGTGTCAGACACCACGCTCGGGGAGGGCGTCATAAGAGATCCGTCCATCCCATTGGACGTAGGCTCTTGCACACACCTGCGACATACTTTTGATACCCATGTACGTTTACATCTCCTCTCGTCGTTGCGCTGAAAGTGCGAAGGCATAAGGCATTCAGCGCGCAGACTACATACCCAGGCCTGGGGCATTTTTGATATAGGTTAAGGCAGATAACCAGGCTGCCCGGGAACGGTTGTTCCATGGCGGCATTTGGCCGTCAGTGTACTGTCCGACGGACGGTGTTTTTAATGTGCCTAGCGCCGGATATTCAAACGCCCGGCTGCCAGAAGTAATAGGTTTCAAGATCACCACGATCGCACAAGGGGGCAATCTTCATGTGCGTTCGAGCTGATTTTTCCGTAAGTAATCGCGATTCTACCTGCTTGGGGCCTTAACTGGAAATGCAGGCTCTACTGACTGCAGGGGCGGCAGAGTAATACCCAGTAATCTTCCCATTTTTGACTCGCCCCAAACATGACCTAACGTAGAAAGGCAGCTTCGGAAAAGCTGCTTTTCTCTTAACGATGTCATGGAGCGTCACCAATGCAAAACATCTATATTTCCTCCCTTATCTTTGCTTTTCTCACCAGCATCTCCGTAGCCACTACCGCAGCGCCGTCCATCAAGCCTGAAGCGCCAGCCCCCCTCTCCGCGCAAACGCGTCAGGTCGAACAATCCGCCAAGGTCAACCTGAACGCCGCCGATGCGGAAACCCTGCGCCGTGATCTCTTCGGCATCGGGGCTGCCAAGGCCAAGGCGATCATCGCCTATCGCGAAAGCAACGGTCCGTTCACCGCAGTGGACGAGTTACTGGAAGTGAAAGGTATCGGCAAGGCATTGCTGGAGAAGAACCGCGAAAGGATCGTGATCAATTAAGGCAAGGAAGGAGGCCGGTCATTGATCGGCCTTTTCATCATTGTGCACTTGCGTCTTCAAGTTTTCCCGCACCACGTCCATGATGCGCGTCGCCAACTCTGTGCTTTTGACACTTCTAGCCAGTACCAATGCACCCACCAGCGTCGACATCATTACCAGGCTCTGCCGATCGGCATTCGGGTTTTCCAGCGCGGCTTCAATCTGATTCAGTCGAGCCTTAAGCACCGCGTCCGTCGTCGGACTGTGCTGGCCCCTCAGGCCCAGTTCGGACGACATGGTCGGCAGCGGGCAGCCTTGGTCCGGAGACGTCAGGTGCCATTCCGAGAGGTAACTGTCAATAAATGCTTCCAGCGGCCTTTCCTGGCTGAACAGCATTTCGCAATGGGCATCCAGCTCTGCCGCAGCCGACTGCAGCGCCTTCTCCACCAACTCACCCTTGGATTTGAAGTGCGCGTAGAACCCACCATGGGTCAGGTTCAGTGCTTTCATCAGCGGCTGTAAACCAGTAGCCCCGATGCCGTCGCGACGAAAGCGGACGGAGGCTTCTTTGATGATGCGTTGGTGAGTCTGGGCTTTGTGGTCGGATGAATAACGCATGGGGTGGCCTCGGCTACAGGCTGGCATCTTAACCAACTTGGACCTTTTTTCATCCATGCACATTGGCATGAAACGTGATTGCCTCTAACGCAGAAGATTGTTCAACAATCGTGAGGTGGTCATGACACTCAGCTTGTCTTTAGCCGACCAGATCGCCCTGGAGCTGCGTGCTGACATCATCGGTGGGCGGTTACTGCCCGGCATGCCGTTGGTCGAAGTGGAACTGGTGAAGGCCTATAACGCCTCACGCAACACCATTCGTGAGGCGTTGCACCGTTTGGGGCAAGAAGGGTTGACCCGCTATGTGCGCAACAAAGGGGTCATGGTCCGACGACTGGAGCGAGAGGAAGTGCGTGATTTGTTCGTAGTCCGTCGCACCTTGGAACTGCAGTCCATCGCCCAAAGCGGTCCTTTGACAGAGGCCCAATCCGAACACATGCAAAACGCCATCGACGCAACCACCCTGGCCCGTGAGCGCGAGGACTGGCGTGCGGTCGCCACTCACAGCCTGGTGTTTCACCAGCAGATTGTCGGGTTGATGCGCAGCCCTTTGTTCGATGAGTTTTTTGCCCAAGTCATCGCTCAACTGCGTCTGGTGTTTTGCGCCGCGCCTGATGAACAGCGTTTTCAATCACCGTGGTTAGAGCGCGATCGTGAGATTTTCACCTTATTGGTCCAGCAGGATAAACCGGCGGCAGGGGAGGCGATGAGCCTGTACCTGGATGATTCGGAACGCCTGTCATTGGCCTTGTTTAACCGCCCCTGATTGAGGATCTGCACCATGTACAAAGACTATCCGGCCGCGTACCAAGTCAGTAAAGGTTCGGCGCTGCAGGTCGACACGGCGTTTTACGAGCGTATTCGTGATCGAAAGCAGCAACGCACATTGATCGAGCAGTTCGAAGTGCCGATCCGTACAGGTAGGGCGTGGAAAGTGCCGGCCGGGCACGTGTTCCGTGTGACCACGCCGGTCGGCCCGCAGGTGGGTGATTTCAATGTGTGGAACGCCAACGACCCTCGCGAGCGATTGTGGGCTGCACGTACACGCCAATTGCAGGGCGCCCATGTCAGCACCCATGACCGGCTATGGTCGAACCTGCCATTTCTGCGGCCTTTGGTGACAATCACCGACGATAGCCTGGCCAGCTACGGTATAGACGAACATGGCGGGCGCTTGCACGACTTGCTAGGTACGCGTTGCGATCCCTATGTGAACCGCATGCTGACCGGCGAAGACTTCCACCACCACTGCCATTCGAACCTGACCCGCGCGGTTTTGCCCCACGGTCTGACCGAGTTCGACGTGCATGACGTATTGAATATTTTCCAGTGCACCGGCCTCAATCATGACGACATGTATTTCATGAAGGCTTGCCCGGCACAGAAGGGCGATTACCTGGAATTCTTTGCCGAGATTGATTTGCTGTGTGCGTTGTCGACGTGCCCCGGCGGGGACCTGTCGCTGCCAATGTGGGGGCCGCAGGCACAGGATCCGCTGACGGTGTGCCGTCCGCTGGGGGTTGAGATCTACAAGCTGGAGGATGAGTTGCTAAACGGCTGGAGCCAGCCGGAACGTGCTGCCTATAAGGGGCAGCACGGGTTGCATATTGCCAGGGCGGCTTGGGAGTAACCCAAGGTTCAGCGGTCCTGCGCGTCCTTGGCATCCGCCTGGGCGTTGCGCTCGGCCACGCGCTTGCGCTGTTCGTCGGTGAGTTCGACTTTGTTGGCGCTGTCTCGCAGCATCATCAACCCACCGACGATCGATCCGATCGCAACTACCATAATCAACCACGCATACCACGGCATAAGGCTCTCCTTGAGGCAGATTGCCGTGGGAGAACTTTCCCACGGGAATAACTGCTTTGAGTGACGGGCTTTCTTACTAGTTCAGTGTAGGCCCGTTCTGCCTCTCAGTAGATCAGAGCCCGGTCAACATCGCATCTGCCGGTGCATCGGCACGGTCTTGCGCAGTCATCTGGAAGTAGGCAAACCCCACCACCATAAAGCCCAGGAAGATCAGCCCGATCAGCGCGTTGAACCAGGCCATGGCTACCAGGCACACCACCGCCAGTACCAATGCAATGCCCGGCACGATGGGGTAACCCGGTGCGCGGAAGGTACGCTCCAGCAGCGGTTCGCTCTTACGCAGTTTGAACAGGCTGAGCATGCTCATGATGTACATCACGATGGCGCCGAACACCGCCATGGTGATCATCGCTGCGGTCAACGTCATGCCGCCCAGGTTGATCAGGCCGTCGCTATAGATCGCTGCGATGCCGACCACGCCCCCGGCGATAATTGCCCGGTGCGGTGTCTGAAAACGCGACAGTTTGGCGAGGAAAGACGGCAGGTAGCCAGCGCGGGCAAGAGCGAAGAATTGCCGCGAGTAGCCGAGGATGATGCCGTGGAAACTGGCTACCAGGCCAAACAGGCCGATCCACACCAGCATGTGCAGCCAGCCGGAGCTGTCACCCACCACGGTTTTCATGGCTTGTGGCAAGGGATCGTTGATGTTGGACAGGGTGCGCCAGTCGCCCACGCCGCCCGCGAAGAACATCACGCCCATGGCCAGGATCACCAGGGTCAGGATGCCGCTGATGTAGGCTTTTGGAATGGTGCGCTTCGGATCTTTCGCTTCTTCAGCCGCCATGGCCGCGCCTTCAATGGCGAGGAAGAACCAGATAGCGAACGGAATCGCGGCAAACATTCCGGCAATCGCGGGTGCGCCAAAGGTGTCTGAGCCGGCCCAGCCGTTCAGGGCGAAGTTGCTGAAGCTGAACGCAGGTGCTACGACGCCCATGAACACCAGCAACTCGGCGACGGCGAGCACACACACCACCAGTTCAAAGGTGGCGGCGAGTTTGACGCCGAGGATGTTCAGGCCCATGAACACAATATAAGCACCGACGGCCGCATGTTTCGGGTCCAGCGCCGGAAATTGCACATTAAGATAGGCGCCGATGGCCAAGGCGATCGCAGGTGGTGCGAAGACAAATTCGATCAAGGTTGCGAGTCCCGCGATCAGTCCGCCTTTTTCACCAAAGGCGCGACGGCTATAGGCAAAAGGCCCTCCTGCGTGAGGAATCGCCGTCGTCAGTTCGGTGAAACTGAAGATAAAGCAGGTATACATCGCAGCGACCATCAAGGAAGTGACCAGAAAGCCCAGGGTCCCTGCGACGCCCCAGCCATAGCTCCAGCCGAAGTATTCGCCGGAAATCACCAGCCCGACGGCGATGCCCCATAAATGCAGGGTGCCCAAGGTGGGTTTGAGTTGTGTATTCATTGTGCTGCTCCCTGAACGGTTTGGAATGATTCAAGGTGTTGCAGCGTGCATGCCAGCCTGAGAATCATTGTCGTAAAGCGGAGCAACTGTCGTGTGGGGGATGGTTTCGCGTTTGAATCTTTGCAGCCTTGCACCAGTTGAGTGCGGTGGTGTTGCAACTGCCGTCATCGCGGGCAAGCCCGGCTCCCACACTTGACCGCATTCCCCTGTGGGAGCCGGGCTTGGCCGCGGTGAGGCCTTCCCATCCACTACAAATCTCCCTGTAAACCCCGCATAAACCTACTCTTTACGCCGTCTTTACGCCCCACCCATACCCTCGCTCTCGTTCCTTTACACCACTCCTGCCGACAATTGCCCCACACGCGGCACTCGCCGCTAAACGGAGAGACTTCCATGAGCGTTCTGGACGGGGTGTCACTGCTATTGGCCGTGGCGCTGTTCATTTATCTGCTGGTTGCGCTGTTACGCGCGGATCGGAACTAGGAGCGGGCCATGCACAGTTATGACTATTGGCTGATCATTGCCTTCTTTGCGGTGGTGCTGGTGCCGGCCCCGTTCCTGGGGCGGTTCTATTACAAGGTGATGGAAGGGCAGCGCACCTGGCTCACGCCGGTATTTGGCCCGGTGGAGCGTGCCTGTTATCGCTTGTCCGGCGTGGATGAGCATCAAGAACAAAGCTGGCAGAAATACATGCTGGCCTTGCTTGCGTTCAACCTCGCAGGCTTTGTGCTGTTGTTCGCGATCCTGTTGTTCCAGGACTATCTCCCACTGAACCCGCAGAAATTGCCAGGTCAGGAATGGACCTTGGCCTTCAACACGGCGGTCAGTTTCATGACCAACACCAACTGGCAGTCCTACAGCGGTGAGGCGTCCCTGAGTTATCTCAGCCAGATGGCGGGCCTGACCGTGCAGAACTTCGTCAGTCCGGCCACCGGTCTGGCAGTGCTGGTCGCTTTGTGCCGTGGGATCGGTCGTAAATCCACCAAGACCTTGGGTAACTTCTGGGTTGATATGACCCGCGCCACCCTCTATGGCCTGCTGCCGTTGTGCCTGGTGCTGGCGTTGTTCCTGGTGTGGCAGGGCGTACCGCAAACCTTCGCTCACTATGTAGATGCGGTGACGATGCAGGGTGTGGATCAAGTGATTCCCCTGGGCCCGGCGGCCAGCCAGATTGCGATCAAGCAATTGGGCACCAACGGCGGTGGCTTCTTCGGCGTCAACTCGGCGCATCCGTTTGAAGACCCGACTGCCTGGGCCAACCTGTTCGAGCTGGCGGCAATCATCCTGATCCCGGTGGCGCTGGTGTTCACCTTCGGCCACTACGTGAAGGACCTGCGCCAAAGCCGCGCGATCCTTGGCTGCATGCTGGCTCTGTTCCTGATTGGTGGCGCGACCTCGCTGTGGGCCGAATACCAGCCCAACCCGACCCTGAACAATCCCGCCGTGGAGCAAACCGCGCCGCTGGAAGGCAAGGAAGCACGCTTTGGCACCACCGGTACGGTGCTGTGGTCGGTGACCACGACGGCGGCGTCCAACGGTTCGGTCAACGGCATGCAGGACAGCCTCAACCCCCTTAGCGGAATGGTTGCGCTGGTCAACATGATGGTCGGCGAAGTGATCTTTGGCGGCGTCGGCGCAGGTATGTACGGCATGTTGCTCAACGTGCTGATCGCGGTGTTCCTCGCCGGCCTGATGATTGGTCGCACGCCGGAATACCTGGGCAAGAAACTGCAGGCCAAGGAAGTGCAATTGCTGGTGGTGACCTTGCTGGTCATGCCGGTTGGCGTGCTGGTGCTCGGCGCCATTGCCGCGAGCCTGCCAGGTCCGGCCGGTGCCATCAGTAACCCTGGCCCTCATGGTTTCAGCCAGTTGCTTTATGCCTACACCTCGGCCAGTGCCAACAACGGCTCGGCGTTCGGCGGCTTCAGTGCCAACACGCCGTTTCATAACCTGATGCTGGGCCTGGGCATGTTGATCGGTCGCTTTGGCTACATCCTCCCGGTACTGGCCCTGGCCGGCAGCCTGGCGATGAAGAAGACCGCACCGATTGGCCAGAACAGCTTCCCAACCCACGGCCCGCTGTTCGTGACCCTGTTGACCGTGACCATTTTGCTGGTGGGCGGCCTGACTTTCCTGCCAACGCTGGCGTTAGGCCCCATTGCTGAACACTTGAGCATGGGCTTCTAGTAAAGGGATATGAAAATGAATATGCCTGCAAAAAATGCGGCTCCGGTGCAACCCCAGGAGCCCGCCAAAACTGCCATCTCCGCCCTGTGGCGCCCGGCGTTGGTCCAGGCGTTCGTCAAGCTGGATCCGCGTCAACTGCAACGCTCGCCGGTGATGCTGGTGGTCGAGTTGACGGCCATCCTCACCACCGTGCTGTGCTTCGTGCCTGACACCGCCGTGCCCACCTATGTCGCGGTGCAAATCGCGGTCTGGCTGTGGTTCACCGTGCTGTTCGCCAACTTCGCCGAAGCCTTGGCCGAAGGGCGTGGCAAGGCCCGTGCCGACAGCCTCAAGGCTGGCAGTGAAGGCCTGAGCGCTCGTCGCAAAGAGGCCGATGGCAGCTTCAAGGTCGTGCCGGCCACCAGCCTGCGCAAAGGCGATGTGGTACGCGTTGCCGCCGGGGAAATGATCCCCGGTGACGGCGAAGTCATCGAAGGGATCGCGGCGGTCAACGAAGCGGCGATCACCGGCGAATCCGCACCGGTGATCCGCGAGTCCGGTGGCGACCGTTCGGCCGTCACCGGCAACACCCGCCTGGTGTCGGACTGGCTGCTGATCCGCATCACCGCCAACCCGGGTGAGTCGACCCTGGACCGCATGATCGCCTTGGTGGAAGGGGCCAAACGCCAGAAAACCCCCAACGAAGTCGCGCTGGATATCCTGCTGATCGGCCTGACCCTGATCTTCCTGTTGGTGGTGGTGACCCTGCAACCCTTCGCCCACTTCGCCAATGGCAGCTTGCCCCTGGTGTTCCTGGTCGCACTGCTGGTTACGCTGATTCCTACAACCATTGGTGGTTTGCTGTCGGCCATCGGCATCGCCGGCATGGACCGCCTGGTGCGCCTCAATGTGATCGCCAAGTCCGGCCGCGCCGTGGAAGCGGCGGGCGACGTGCATGTGTTGCTGCTGGACAAGACTGGCACCATCACCTTCGGTAACCGTCGGTGTGCGGCGGTGGTCGCAGCGCCTGGCGTCAGCGGCAAGGAAGTGGCCGAAGGCGCGTTGTTTGCCTCCCTGGCGGATGACACGGCGGAAGGTAAATCCATCGTCGAATACCTGCGCGCCTTGCATCCGCAGGCCGAGCCCTCTGCGGATGAGCTGACCGCTGTGCCGTTCAGTGCGGAAACCCGTTTGTCCGGTGTCGACTACCAGGGCCGGGTGTTCCGCAAAGGCGCGGTGGATTCGCTGCTGGCGTTCATCGGTCAGCAACGGCGCGACTTGCTGCCAGCACTGTCGCGGGAAATCGACAAGATCGCCCAAAGCGGCGGTACGCCGTTGCTGGTGTGTGCTGATGGCAAGTTGCTCGGTGCGATTCACCTGAAGGACGTGGTCAAGCCCGGCATCCGTGAGCGTTTCGCCGAGCTGCGCAAGCTGGGCATTCGCACCGTGATGGTCACTGGCGACAACCCGCTGACCGCCGCAGCGATTGCTGCCGAAGCGGGCGTCGACGACGTGCTGGCCGAAGCCACCCCGGAGAAAAAACTCGCGCGCATTCGTCATGAACAGAACGACGGCCGCTTGGTGGCAATGTGTGGCGACGGCGCCAACGACGCTCCGGCGCTGGCCCAGGCTGACGTCGGCATGGCAATGAATGACGGCACCCAGGCCGCCCGCGAGGCCGCCAACATGGTCGACCTCGACAGCGACCCGACCAAGCTGTTGGACGTGGTGCAGATCGGCAAGGAATTGCTGGTGACCCGTGGCGCGCTGACCACCTTCTCCATTGCCAACGACGTGGCCAAGTATTTCGCGATCCTGCCGGCGCTGTTCGCCTCGATCTACCCACAATTGGGCGTGCTCAACGTGATGCACCTGCAGAGCCCACAGAGCGCGATTCTCTCGGCCATTGTGTTCAACGCATTGATCATCGTGGTGCTGATTCCGTTGGCGCTGCGCGGTGTGCGTGTGCAAGCGGCGAGTGCGGCGGCGTTGCTGCGCCGCAACCTGCTGATCTACGGGTTGGGCGGGATCCTGGTGCCATTCGTGGGCATCAAGGCGATCGACATGCTGCTGACTGCGTTGCACCTGGTTTGACCCGAATCCTGTGGGTGCCAGCTGGGTGCCCACAGGTTGCAATGACCGAATTGAGGAATCCGAAATGTCCAACATGATCCGCCCGGCCCTGAGCCTGCTGGTACTCATGACCCTGATCACCGGCGTCGCCTACCCTCTGGTCGTGACTGGCGTCGCCCAAGTCGCCTTCCCGTACCAGGCCAATGGCAGCCTGGTACGCGATGACAGTGGCAAGGTGCGCGGCTCCAGCCTGATCGCCCAGGATTTTACCGGTGACAGCTGGTTCCACCCACGCCCATCGGCGGGCGCTTACGCGACGGTTTCCAGCAGTGCCAGCAACCTTGGTCCCAGTAACCCGGCGCTGGCGACGCGCATCATCGATGAGGCAAACAAACAACTGGTACCCGGCCAGGGGCCCGTACCTTTGGCGTCGCTGACTACCTCTGGCAGCGGTCTTGATCCACACTTGCCACCACCAGCGATTGCCTATCAACTGGCGCGGGTGGCGGCGGCGCGGAATGTGCCGGTGTCGACCTTGCAGCGCTTGCTCGATGAGCATATCGAAAGCCCGTTGGTGGGGCCGCCGGTGGTGAATGTGCTGGCGCTGAACATGGCCCTGGAAAAGCTGTAACCCGATCAATACCTGAAGGACACTGCCCGCATGAGCGACTCCGGCCGCGCCGATGCCTTATTAGCCGATCTGCCCCGGGACGGCCGTGGCCGGCTCAAAGTCTTCCTCGGCGCCGCGCCGGGGGTGGGCAAGACCTATGCCATGCTCCAGGCAGCGCACACTCAGTTGCGCCAAGGCGTGCGGCTGATTGCCGGTGTGGTCGAGACCCATGGCCGCGCCGAGACCGAGGCCTTGCTCAGCGGCCTGCCGCAACAGCCTTTGCTGCGCAGCGAATACCGTGGCGTGATGCTTGAAGAAATGGACCTCGACGGCCTGCTCGCCGCCAAGCCCAAGCTGGTGCTGGTGGACGAGCTGGCCCACAGTAACGCGCCCGGCAGTCGCCATGAAAAGCGCTGGCAAGATATCCAGGAATTGCTCGCCGCCGGCATCAACGTATTCACCACGGTCAACGTCCAGCACCTGGAAAGCCTCAACGACCAAGTGCGCGGCATTACCGGCGTGCAAGTGCGTGAAACCCTACCGGACTGGGTGTTGCAAGAGGCTGACGAACTGCTGCTGATCGACCTGCCTTCCCGCGAGCTGCTGGAGCGCCTGCGTGACGGCAAGGTCTATGTGCCCGAACAGGCCCGCGCGGCCATCGATGCGTTTTTCACCCAGACCAACCTCATGGCCTTGCGCGAGTTGGCGATGCAAACCGCCGCCGCCCATGTCGATGACGATTTGGCCCAGGGCTATCGCCAACTCGGCCAGGCCGCTCCGGCGGTGCGTGGTCGCTTGTTGGTGGGGGTGGATGGCGATGCACAGGCCGAGCGCCTGGTGCGGCATGCCAGCCGGGTTGCCCAGCGTCGGCATTTGCCGTGGAGCCTGGTGCATATCGATAACGGCCGTGCGCGCGATGAGCAGTCCCGGTTGCGTTTGCAGAATGCTCAGCAACTGGCCGAGCGTCTGGGGGGCGAGGTAGTGCTGCTGCGGGCGGGGGAGGTGGCCAAGACGCTGATCCAGCACGCCGCTGAACGTCGCGCCAGCCTGTTGCTGGTGGGACAGTCGCGGATGCGTTG
Organism: Pseudomonas sp. C 49-2; assembly: GCF_003970195.1. Lineage (NCBI taxonomy): Bacteria > Pseudomonadati > Pseudomonadota > Gammaproteobacteria > Pseudomonadales > Pseudomonadaceae > Pseudomonas > Pseudomonas sp. C 49-2. Next base: position 9,105 of record NZ_RXYG01000018.1, on the reverse strand, counting down.
GCGGCGTCGCTTGTTTGGCGGTGGCCTGGCTGCACGGTTGTTGCGAAATGCACGCGGCCTGGAAATCAACGTCCTCGACAGCGACGACATCCCGGCGCCACCACGCTTGCCGGATGTACGTGGGTTGGTGTGGTTCGATTATGCGCTCGCGGTAGTGGCGACGGTGGTGGCGGCTGCGGTGGCGTGGGCGGTGTCCAGTGTCCTGCCGCTGCCGAATATCTCGCTGGTGTTTCTCGCCGCCGTGTTGCTGGTGGCGGTGCGCAGTAGTTTGGGGCCATCGCTGGTGTGCGCGGCGTTGTCGTTCCTGACCTATGACTTTCTGTTTATCCCGCCGAATTTTTCCTTCGCCATCCAGCGTGAAGAAGACGTATTGACGCTGTTGTTCTTCCTGCTGATGGCGGCGCTGACCGGCAACCTGGCCGCGCGCCAACGCCGCCAATTGCAGGCGTTGCGCGACACTCAGGAAGAAACCAGCGAGCTGCTCGACCTGTCGCGCAAACTCACCGCTGCCACCGATCGCCAGGCGGTGGTCAGCGCGGCTGCGCATCATTTGGAAGGCTGGAGCGACCTGGACCTGTGCCTGGTCAATCGTGATGGGCAGGGTGGTTGGACGATCGAAACTGGCGGCCCGCTGACCCTCACCGAGGCCGAGCGCGCCGCGGCTGATTGGGCTTGGCAGCATGATCAGCCGGCGGGTATGGGCACCGGCACCTTGCCGTTCGGGCGTTGGTGGTGGTGGCCGTTGTCGGGCGAAGAGGGCCCGCTGGGGTTGCTGGGTGTCAGTCCAAAACCCGGCCTGGAGTTGAGCGGACAACGCCGTCGATTGCTCACGGCCTTGAGCCAACCGCTGGCCCAGGCTTTGGCGCGTGCGCAACTGGCCCAAGAGTTGGAATCCGCTCGATTGCACGGCGAAACCGAGCAACTGCGCAGTGCCTTGCTGGCCTCGGTGTCCCACGATTTGCGCACGCCGCTGACGTCCATGCGCGGTAGCATCGACAGCCTGCTGGCGCTCGGTGAAGCCATCCCGCTGGAGGATCGCCGCGAGTTGCTTGAAGGCACCCGTGATGAAGCTGAGCGCCTGGACCGCTATATCCAGAACTTGCTCGACATGACACGCCTCGGTCATGGCGCGTTGAAACTGGCACGGGACTGGGTGTCACCGGGCGATATCGTCGGCAGCGCCCTCGGCCGTCTGCGTGCGGTGCTGGCGCCGTTGCAGGTGAACACCGATGTGCCACCTGAGTTGCCCTTGTTGTATGTGCATGCCGCGTTGATCGAGCAAGCGTTGGTCAATGTGCTGGAAAACGCCGCACGTTTCTCACCCCCGCAAGGCCGCTTGCAACTGAGCGCCGGCGTTACGGAAAATCAGCTGTTTTTCGCCGTGGCCGATGAGGGGCCAGGCATTCCCGAGGAAGAACGGGCAAAGATCTTCGACATGTTCTACACCGCCGCCCGAGGCGATCGTGGTGGGCAGGGCACGGGCCTGGGCCTGGCGATCTGCCAGGGCATGGTCGGGGCCCACGGCGGACATATCAGTGTGGCCGACGGTATCGACGGGCGTGGCACCTGCATCACCTTGTTCCTGCCGTTGCCGACACAGCCTGGCCTGGAGCGCGAGGCATGAGCTACCCTGTTTTCTTCACGGATTTTGATGGGGCACCATGAGCCAGACCGCGACGATTTTAGTCATTGATGACGAACCGCAGATCCGCAAATTCCTGCGCATCAGCCTGGCCTCCCAGGGTTACAAAGTGATCGAGGCCGGCACTGGCAACGAAGGCTTGGCCCAGGCCGCGTTGAGCAAACCGGACCTGCTGGTGCTCGACCTCGGCCTGCCGGACATGGATGGCCAGCAAGTGCTGCGTGAATTTCGAGAGTGGTCGACGGTGCCGGTGCTGGTGCTGTCAGTACGCGCGAGCGAAGTGCAGAAAGTGGAAGCCCTCGACGGTGGCGCCAATGACTACGTCACCAAACCCTTCGGCATTCAGGAGTTTCTCGCCCGCGTGCGCGCCTTGCTACGCCAGGCGCCAGCGGGCGAAGCCCAGGAAGCGGCCTTGCGTTTTGGCCCGCTGACGGTGGACCTGGCTTATCGCCGCGTGCTGCTGGACGGTGCCGAAGTGGCGCTGACCCGCAAGGAGTATGCGGTGCTGGCGCAATTGGCGCGGCATCCGGGGCGGGTGATTACCCAGCAACAATTGCTCAAGGACATCTGGGGGCCGACTCATACCGAAGACAGCCACTACCTGCGCATTGTCGTGGGCCACCTGCGGCAGAAACTGGCAGATGATCCGACCCAGCCGCGGTTTATCGTGACCGAGGCGGGAGTGGGGTATCGGTTGTTGAGTGCTTAGAACGTAGGCGTCTGGCCGGGCTTGCCCGCGAAGAGGCCATCAGCAACGCCTGCTCTTTCAGCTCTGCTCACTTTCATACCGGTCCAACGTATCACTGGCGATTTCCCGCCCGAGCGCGATCAGCTCCGGCGCTTTGTAGAACTCGAAAAACCGACAGACCCGCTTCGGTACGTTGATCAGCACGTCGGGTGGGTAGCCGGCAATCTTGTACTGCGCCAGCGACGTCTGCATCACCTCGAAGCTCTGGTTGATCAAATCCAGCAGTGACGCCGGGCCGACGTTATCGATGATGAACGAGCCGGTCGCTGATTTTGGTGCTCCCGGCTTTTCCGGTGCGGCGGCGGGTTGTTGGGATTCCGGCTCGGCCGACTCCAACCACGGGTTGATCTCCGCCGCTTGGGCTTCTAAGGCTTCCTGCTCCAACTTCATTAATTGTTCGGCCTGTTTGCGGCGAAATGGCAGGTGCGAGCCGAGTGACTTGGCCAGGTTATTAAAGCGGCTCTTGAAAGCAGGCGGGCGCTGGATCACCGGCAGATGGTAGTGCTTCTGGTTGGTGGCGTTGAGGTTGACCGCGATGATCAAGTCGCAATGGCTCGACACCACCGGCACGATGGGCAGCGGGTTGAGCAGGCCGCCGTCGACCAGCATGCGGTTGCCTTGCATCACCGGGGTGAACAGGCTGGGAATCGCCGCGGAGGCGCGCATGGCCTGATGCAGGCAACCTTCCTGGAACCAGATTTCCTGCTGGTTGGTCAGGTCTGTGGCGACGGCGGTGTAGGGAATGCGCAGCTCTTCGATGTTGATCTCGCCGACAATCTTGCGGATCTGCCCGAAGACTTTCTCACCGCGAATCGCCCCCAGGCGAAAGCTCACGTCCACCAGACGCAGCACGTCGAGGTAATCGAGGCTTTCAATCCAGTTCCGATAATCATCCAGCTTACCGGCGGCGTAGATCCCGCCGACGACGGCCCCCATGGAACAGCCGGCGATACAAGCGATGTCGTAGCCGCGCCGCTCGATTTCTTCGATCACGCCGATGTGGGCGTAGCCCCGGGCCCCGCCGGAACCCAGCACCAAGGCAACACGCTTCTTCATGGTCCATGTCCTCCCCAAGGCAGGGTCTCACAATGCACCCATTGAGGGGGCGGCTTCAATCTTCGCGGGCGGCCTGCGAAATTTTTCCAGAATAGCCACGGTGCTCGGGTATGCTCTGGTCTGTAGGTACAATCGATTTCAGGCTAAGGACAGGCACTTTTCCATGTAGGCAACGTCTACAACGTACGACTGTTTTTTCTTTTTGAGGTGTCATCGATGAAAGCCTGGATGTGTGTACCTGTGATCATGCTGGCCCTGGCCGGTTGTGCCGGGAAGACCGCATACCGCGACAGCTGCGGCAGCCAATTGGACGCTGCCTGGAAGGAGCTCGATCTTGCCAAGGCTGAAGGCTTTGCTGGCACGGTGAGCTACTCCAAAGCCTTGTCGCTGCTGACGGGCGCCAAGACCCAGCAACAGTTTGAAGCGTTTGAAGGCTGTTCCAACAAAGCCGAGAAAGCGCGGTTCTATATTCGTGAGTCTCGCGCCGGGCGTTGACCTGCAGCAGCGAGTAGGATTTTTCATCAGGCAGTGAGGGCAGGATGTCAGCTTTGGTCGATCAGTTAGTCGCTCAGGTCATTGGCCTGGAAGTAGGGTTACTGAGCTGCCAGGCTCGCCTCGCCGCCGTCACCGACGATGAAGCCTTGCATGACCTGCGCACCACCGTGCGCCGTCTGCGCAGCTTGTTGCGCCCCTTGCGGGGATTGCCAGGGGTGGAACAGCTTGAGTTGGCCGCCAGCACCGTCGGCCAATTGACGACGCCGCTACGTGACCGTGAGGTGCTGGCGGCGTATTTGCACCAGCATGGTCATCACGAGGCCGCCAACCGTCGCCTGCGTCTGCAACCTGAGGCCTATCGTCAGGTAGCGCAAAGCCCGGAGCTTGCGCATTTGCTGCTGATTCTGGATGCCTTTCCGCGTTTCATCCGTGCTTCTGAGCATCAGAAATTGCTCAAAGGCCTGCGCCCACGCATTGAAAAACGTCTGGCCAAACAATGGCAGAAACTCGGTGAGGCCTTGAAAGACCCAGATCATGACCGACACCGCCTGCGGTTGTTGATCAAGCGGGTGCGTTATGCCGCCGAAGCCTATCCCGAATTGGATAAGTTGCCGGCCAACGCGATGTCGCGCCTGAAAAAAGCCCAGGGTGCTTTAGGCGATTGGCACGATTGCTGGCAATGGCTGGCCCAAGCTGAGCTTCAGGCGGATCTGCAACCTTGTGTTGCGGTGTGGCATCGTACCATGGCCAAGGCAGAAGGGCAGGCGGACCGCGTGCTGGATAAACTCAGCGCCGATTGTTTCTAAACCGGTCCGGCTTTTGGCCGGAATAGGCGCTGTACCTGGCTGGCCCGATGGTTAAGATCCCTCATCTGTTTCTTTTGATGTGAGACCGCCATGCGCTTTAGTGATTTGCTCGACGCCGCCCGCAGCAACCCGCTGGATGTCACCATCCCCGCCGAATGGGCCCAGGGCCGCGCGACCTTTGGTGGCCTGGTGGCTGCCTTGCAATACGAGGCCCTGCGCGCCCAGGTGCCAGCCGATCGTCCGCTACGGTCGCTGGCCATCACCTTCGTCGGCCCTGTAGCGCCGGACGTTCCTGCCAGTTATCAAGTCGAAGTCTTGCGCGAAGGCAAGGCCGTCAGCCAATTGCTTGGCCGTGTGGTGCAGAACGGTGAAGTGGCGACACTGGTACAGGCCAGTTTCGGTGCGTCCCGTGAGTCGGAAATCGCGGTTGAAAGCGAAGCGCCGCCGGTGTTCAAACATTGGGATGAATGCCAGGAACTGCCCTATATCAAGGGCGTTACCCCCGAGTTCATGCGTCATTTGGCGATGCGCTGGAGTGTCGGTGGCTTACCCTTTACCGGCAATAAATCCCGGGACATGGGCGGTTGGGTTCGTTTACGCGGCGATGTCAAAGAAGAGCCACTGACTGAGGCGCATATCCTCGCCCTGGTTGACGCCTGGCCCCCAGCCTTGCTGCCGCACCTGAAAAAGCCGGCTCCCGGCAGCACCCTGACCTGGACTATCGAATTCATCCAACCCTTGCAGGATCTGACGACCCTCGACTGGTGCCAGTATTACGTCAACATCGAACACGCCCGCGATGGCTACGGCCATGCCGCTGCCGCCCTCTGGAGCCCGACCGGCGAGTTGATCGCCATCAGCCGCCAGACCGTGGTGGTCTTCGCCTGACCTCAATGTCGGTGGCGCTGCCGCCAGGCGCGCCACCAGCCGCCGCTTAGTACAAAGCGCGGAAAAGTCACGAACTGCTCGACCACCAGGCGCTGCACCGCATCTTTACGGTCACTGAACGGCTCACTGGCCTGGGCTTCCAGGCTATGGCCATGACGCTGCAACGCCAAGCCGGCCAGAATCCCGACCACACCCACGGCAAAACTGGCCAGGCTCAGGCTGAAAACCCCGGACACGATCAACAGAAACCCGATGATGAACAGCGGCACGGCAATCAGGTGCAACGCCAGGTTGGTCGGGTGTTGGTGGTTCTGCGGGTAATTACGCCATTGCCAGGCGGGGAGATTGGGGTGACGCTTGCCCATGATGGTGAATCCTCTGTCCGTTGAAATAGCATGGAGAGAGTTTAGGTGGGGTTGGAGGAGGGGGCGAATTGGGGCTGGCTATGGGGGTCATAGACTGCAAGCTCCTGCCATGTAAACGACTGCTCGGTTTTAAGCTTTTCAGTGAAAGCTGGCGTCGATTCTTTCGACCGTTAATTTTACATAATGCTCGTTAAGTTCTGGATGGTCATAATGTATGCCTTCGTCGCTCAGCGATGTGAAGGTGAGAAGTTTATCGTCATAGAGCTCGCCGTAAAGGATATAGAAATAGCCAGGCCCTATCTTTTCGGCCAACACGCCGCTCGGCTCAGCACGCTCAAGCACATAATCTTCAGGAATGTTTATGGTCAGCTCCACGTCATAGAATTTCCCAACTTCTATTTGATAGGGGCAGTAACTAATAAAGCAATTTATGATCGTCCCCTCTATGAGCAGCGTAATATCTTCTTGTATCTGATCATTGAGTGCTAAAACGCGCACTCTCTTATAGTTATTTGTTGTAAGGTCTGATTGTTTTGTCAGAGGGGTTGCCATTTATCATTCTCTAGAAGTTTTTTCGCTTTTGCTATGCAGAAATCGTCTTTCTGTGACCGTTTAACAGCTTTGGCGTACCTAGCCACAAGCTGAGTCTGGGGCGTTAATGTATACGGCTGGACCGCAGAGAGAAATATATTTGGCTTTTAACTCGATTGCCGAAGACTTGGAAGTAGCTCGCAACTCATAATAGGTTTCGTGTTTAGTTATCACGACTTTTAGCGTTTCTCTAGTCGGAATGTTTTTGATTTTGACATCGCTCAATCCGCCGCAATCCAGGCCTATTCTGCATGTGTTAAATCCCTTTTTAATCCACTTTTCCGGGGGGGCGTCAGGAATTTCAGAAATGTCGAAACCTAAACCGATATTGGGTCGGTCATTGTCAATGGTCACGGAAAAAAGCGTTATTTCGCCTATTTCTACCGGGTAAGTGAATACCTTGTTGAAGAAAATCGTGTTTTCTAGCTCGTTCCAATATTTCATTTTTTATCCTTGAAATAATAATGGTCTCTAGCGCCATCTAATTTTCCATTTCTCGGCCTGTTTTTCGGTCGAAGATTGAAATGCGCGGTTTGATCACCCTTTCCGTCAGGTGCTGAAAACTTGTGACCAGCTCCATGATCTTGAATTAGAACCTTTGAACCGTCCGCCCGGGTGAATTCGTACTCTCGAGTCATCACAGGCCTTCCTCGGGCATCCAGAATTTCGTTTTTCTGCTGATCTTTCATTGATACCTGTGAATATTGCCTCATTGTCCCTAATCTGGGATCGAGTACGGCATCTGGGTGTTGTGCACGCGGTATTCCCGCATCGGCCTTGGCTTGTTTGAACGCTCCATTCCTTGATACTTCCGGCGCAGACGGCTCTTTAGGTGTGCCACATTCTGGGCTTTTCGTACCTTTAGGTGGGCAGTTGGCATTCAACCCTAGTGGGTCAATCCATCCCGTAGGATTCGGCACATATTGGTACGCGTTGATCCCCCCCGCCAGCATCACCGGGTCTGGCGTCAGGTAGCGGCCAATATCCGGATTGTAGTAGCGATGACGGTTGTAGTGCAGTCCGCTCTCCGGGTCGAAGTACTGACCTTGGAAGCGCAGCGGATTGTCGACCTTTGCGATTTCTAGACGGGTGATTTCGCCATAAGCGCGGTAATGGGCGGACCAGACGATTTCGCCATCGGAAGCGGTGAGTTCCTGTGGAGTGCCGAGATGGTCGAGTTGATAGTGGTAGGGCTTTGTGTTCTTCGGACCGAAGCCTTCCAGCAGCGCCAGCGGACGGAAGCTGTCCGGTTCGTAAAGGTAGCTGCGGTGGCACTCCGCGTGGTGTTCGGCAATGAGTTTGTCGCCTTGCCAGAAGAACTCGATGGTGCTGCCATCAACAGTTTTGCTGATACGGCGGCCAAACGGGTCGTAGCGATAGCTGGCGGTCTGGCCGTTGGGTTTTTTGATGCCGATCAGGCGGTGTTGGCAGTCGTAGCGGTATTCGGTGACGAGTTGATGGCCTTTGCCGCGTCGTTCGCGGATAAGGTTGCCGAAGGCGTCATAGTCGTAATGATGGTCGCCTTGGATCATCAGGCGATTGCCGGCCACGATGTCCGGGCCCGGGCGGTCTTGCATGAGAACGTTACCAGCCGGGTCGTGGCCAAAGCGTTCCTGCACGTGTTGGGAGTGGTCGGCGCGGGTGAGGCGGTTTAGCGGGTCGTAGTGGTAGTGGTGTTCACCTTTACGGGTGTCGAGCAGGCGGGTGAGGTTGCCGGATGTGTCGTAGTGGTACTGGCGTCGGTAAATAGCACCTTCGATGTCGCACAGGCCGTGGTTGAACAGGCGTCCCTGGTCGTCGTACTGATAACTGCTGAGCAGCTTTCCTTGGCCTCTTTGGTGTTCTCGACCTGTATCGAATAGATGAGTGGTGAGCGTTTGCCCATTGACCTCGACTTTTTCGAGTTGGCCGCCTTTGGCGTGGTTGAACGCCACCCGGTTGTTGTCCGGCAGGCGTAGGTTGTTCAGTTGTCCGCAGGCGTCGTAGCCATAGCGCAGCGTGCCCCAGCCTTGGTGTTCGGCGGTGAGGCGGTTTTGGCTGTCGTACTCGTAGGCCAACGCCCAGTGGCCATCTTCGACGCTTAAGAGATTGCCCTGACGGTCGTAGGCGTAATCGACCAGGTTGCCGTCGGGCAGGGTTTTTCTTACGAGTCGCCCGGCATAGTCGCGCTCGTAACGGGTAACTAACTGACTGCCGTCGTCACCGTGTTCGGTCTTTTCTTGCAGGTTGCCGTTGAGGTCGTAGAGGTAAGCTGTGCGCTGGCCGTCAAAGCCGGTTTCCTGTTGGATCAGGCCATTGGCGTGATACTGGAGTCGGTAGGTTTCGCCCACCTCGTTTTCGATCTCGGTGAGCAATAACCGCACACTGTCGTAACGGTATTTGACCTGAGTGCCATCAGCGTTGATGCGCCGGCTGATCAGGTGCAGGCCGTCGGCGTATTCGTAGCGCGTGACGTGGCCGAGTTCATCGCGCTCGGAGGTGATTTTTCCGTATGCGTTGTAGCTGTATTCCCGT
>NZ_RXYG01000017.1:0-97495 GCF_003970195.1 Pseudomonas sp. C 49-2 | reverse complement strand
TTTTCAGAAGCTTTCGAAGATTTCTTCAACAACTTCAACCACTTGCGCTTCCGATCTCTCGTCAGCGGGAGGCGAATTCTACAGCGTTACACGCTGCTGTCAACACCTCTTTTTCAACTTCCTTTTGGCTTCGATGAACTGAAGCAACCTACTGCCGAAACTTACATAACTCATTGTTTACCAAGGAATTTTCCGTTTCGACTGCGCCGGAAGTGGGGCGAATTATAGACTTCTAAAATCTGCCGTCAACCCTTAATTTGTTTTTTCTATCAACGGGGCTGAAAACCGCTAAATCCGCCTCTTTTAGCCTCTCGATAAGGATAATTGAGCAATATATTGCCCAACCTCAAACAGTTAAGCATCATAGCGCCGACGTTTCTCTTAATATGACTTCGGACGAACACTCCCAAATGACCACCTCCCCCCGCAGCCTGGCCTCGACATTGTTCCCCGTCGGCCTGCTGCTGATCGCCATGGCCTCCATCCAGTCCGGCGCCTCGCTGGCCAAGAGCATGTTCCCTATCGTCGGCGCACAAGGCACCACGGCACTGCGCCTGATTTTCGCCAGCGTGATCATGCTGCTTCTATTACGCCCATGGCGCGCCAAGTTGACGGCAAAGTCCCTGCGGACGGTGATCGTCTACGGAATGGCATTGGGCGGCATGAACTTCCTCTTCTATATGTCCTTGCGCAGCGTACCTCTTGGGATTGCGGTCGCCCTGGAATTCACCGGCCCGCTTGCCGTTGCGATCTATGCCTCTCGGCGCGCGGTCGACTTCCTCTGGATTGCCCTGGCGATCGTCGGCTTGCTCTTACTTATCCCGATGGGCGAAGCGAGCAGCGGTATCGATTTACTGGGTGCGGGTTACGCCCTGGGTGCAGGGGTCTGCTGGGCGCTCTACATTCTGTATGGTCAGAAAGCCGGTAATGACAACGGCGTACAGACCGCCGCCCTTGGCGTAATGATCGCGGCCTTGTTTGTTGCCCCTATCGGTATCGTCCATGCAGGCAGCGCATTGCTGACGCCTGCCCTGATCCCGCTCGCCATCGGAGTCGCCATTCTGTCCACCGCCCTCCCCTACACTCTGGAGATGGTTGCACTGACGCGCCTCCCCGCCCGAACTTTCGGCACACTCATGAGCATCGAACCGGCGTTCGGCGCCCTCTCCGGCCTGTTGTTCCTTCACGAACACCTGTCACTCGCACAGTGGCTGGCGATCACGTGCATCATCCTGGCCTCCGTAGGCGCTACTGTGACGATGCGCAGCGAGTCAAAGCCGCTGGTACCAGCGGATTGAAGGCTGTTTGAATCTAGCTCTGGTATTTACCACTCATTTAGGCCATGTTTAAGCCGTAAACGAATGTCATTCATGGAGAATTTCGACAAGGACAGCGCGAACGCTACACCCGAGAGCGAGTAAAGCCAGCCTGTAGTATTGCGGGCCGGCTATTAAGGATAGGAATGAAGCGAATTTTGATACTGTTAATGGTCATGGCGATTACCGGTTGTGCCGCGACCACCAAGACAGAAGTGAAACGTGGCAAAAAAGGGCTGCATATCAACTGTTCCGGCCTGTCTTCTTCCTGGGACCAGTGCTACACCAGCGCAACCAACTCTTGCGGCGCCAAGGGCTACCGGGTTATCGCAAAGTCCGGCGACAATTCCGAGGAACCAGGGGACTACCCCTTCGGCCTTAACCCTGCTGGCTACACCAGCCGCAGCATGATCGTCATCTGCAAGTAGTCGCTTGAGCAGTCACCCCCTGACTGCTCTCATTAAATTCCAGCTACAAACCCAGCCCTTCTCGCCGCTGCGTCTAAACTCCTGCTCGACCATCGAGCCAAGAGAGTTCCCATGACGCACAACAAGAAAATCGTATTGGTAGTGGGCGCCGGAGACGCAACGGGTGGCGCCATTGCCAAACGTTTTGCCCGCGAAGGCTACGTGGCGTGTGTCACCCGCCGCAGCGCCGATAAATTGCAGCCGCTGGTAGACAGCATCCACGCGACAGGCGGTGAAGCCCATGGCTTTGCCTGCGATGCCCGTAAAGAAGAAGACGTCATTGCGCTGATCGAACAGATCGAAACCGAGCTGGGTCCAATTGAGGCCTTCGTGTTCAACATCGGCGCCAACGTGCCGTGCAGCATCTTGGAAGAAACCGCGCGCAAGTATTTCAAGATATGGGAGATGGCTTGCTTCTCCGGGTTCCTGAATGCACGCGAAGTGGCCAAGCGTATGGTCACGCGTAATCGAGGCACCATTCTGTTCACGGGTGCCACCGCAGGATTGCGTGGCGCGGCAGGGTTTGCCGCCTTCGCTGGCGCCAAGCACGGTATCCGGGCACTCGCGCAAAGCATGGCGCGGGAACTGGGGCCCAAGAACATCCACGTCGCCCATGTGGTGGTCGATGGCGCCATCGACACCGACTTCATTCGTGACAATTTCCCGCAGAAATACGCGCTCAAGGACCAGGACGGTATCCTCAACCCCGAGCACATCGCCGAGAATTATTGGTACCTGCACAGCCAGCCACGCGACGCCTGGACATTTGAACTGGACCTGCGTCCCTGGAATGAACCCTGGTAAGCACGACCCCACAATAATAAGCAGCGAGCATCGACCATGCGTAAAACCCTGGAATTCTTCTTTGACCTCGGCAGCCCCGCCACCTACCTGGCTTACACCCAGTTACCCGCACTGTGCGCTTCAACCGGTACGCAGCTGATTTATAAGCCCATGTTATTGGGCGGCGTGTTCAAGGCCACGGGCAACGCCTCTCCCATCACCGTGCCCGCCAAAGGTCGCTACATGTTTGATGACCTGGCGCGCTATGCCCGCCGCTACAACGTACCGCTCAAGTTCAACCCGCACTTTCCCATCAACACCCTGCTGTTGATGCGAGCGGTCACCGGTATTCAATTGCGCCAACCCGAGCGTTTCGATGACTTTGTGGATTGCCTGTTCCTTGCCCTCTGGGTAGATGGCCGTCACTTGGGAGACCCTGCCGTTGTTGCCGCCGTGCTTACCGAACACGGTTTTAATCCCGAAGAGGTTCTGGCCTTGGCCAATGACGAGACGGTAAAGGCCACCCTCAAGGACAACACCGAACAGGCCGTTCAACGCGGTGTGTTCGGTGCGCCCAGCCTATTTGTCGGCAACCAGCTGTTCTTCGGTCAGGACCGTCTGGATTTTGTGCGTGAAGCCCTGACTTAAATCTCAATCGCCAAGCGCCCTTGCGCGCCGCTTGCGAGCACATCGTAGGCGGCGTTCGCACTGTGCAAATTGAATGCACGCCCATCCAGGATCGGCTTGAGCTTACCGGCATCGATCAAGCGCGCTGCCTCGGCAAGAATCTGCCCGTGATGCTCACGCCCCTTACCGGTCAGCAACGGCAGCAAGGTGAACACACCCGAGTAGGTCGCCCCACGAAACGACAGTGGGGCCAGGCTGTGTTGCCCCCATCCCAGGCAACTCACCACATGACCGTGATAGGTCTTGGCGGCTCGAAAGGATGCATCCAGCGTTTCGCCGCCGACAGTGTCATACACAATGTCGAAGCCTTCGCCCGCGGTGTGCTGCGCGACGTACTCTTCGACCGTCTGCTGCTGATAGTCGATAAACGTCGCACCCAGCCCCTCGATTACTGAGCGATGCCTGGCGGAACCCGTGGCATACACCTGCGCTCCGCGAGCAATCGCCAACTGCACTGCGACATGCCCTACACCCCCCGCGCCGCCTTGTATCAGTACTTTGTGCCCGGAGCCTACATGCGCCCGGTCCACCAAGCCCTCCCACGCAGTGATCAGCACCAGCGGCAATACCGCCGCTTCACGCATGCTCAACACCTCAGGTTTCTTCGCCAGCAAGCGGACATCGACGGCCGCGTACTCGGCCAACGAGCCCTGTGCGCCACCAATGCCGGTCGCCAACCCATAGACATCATCGCCCACATGCCAATCACCGACGTCAGGACCTATCGCTTCCACGGTGCCTGCCAAATCCATGCCGAGCACTGCCGGTAATGGCTGCCGGGCGTGGGCAGCCTGGCCTGCGCGGATTTTCCCGTCCAAAGGGTTAAGGCCACTGGCGCTGATTCGGACCAGGACTTGGCCAACGCCTGCTACCGGTTTGGGAATTGTCGTCAGCCGGAACGGCGCGTCCACGGCATCCACAATCAAAGCGTGCATATCAGTCATGTTGGCGATCTCGCGTCATCGAAGAATGAAATCAATGATCCGCCAGCCAATTCATGCTGATAAGACACCAAAAGACTATAGTGCCTATGCTTAATAGGCATGAATTGGAACCCCCAATGGATAAACTCAACGCAATGGCGATTTTCGTTCGAGTGATCGAACGCGGCAGCTTTTCCGCCGTCGCTCGGGAAATGCAAACTACCCAACCCACCATCAGCAAAGTCCTGCGTGCCTTGGAAACCGAACTGGGTGGCAAGCTGATTGCCCGCAGTACACGCCAACTGTCCCTGACCGACGAAGGTCAGCGGTACTACAGCCATTGTCGTGAAATCCTCGCCGCCGTGGACGCCGCCGAACACAGTTTCCAGACCGGCAAAGAGGCGATCGCCGGTCCATTGCGCGTGGGTTCGTCGGTGAGTTTCGGGCGCCTGCAGATTGCTGCACGCTTGAGCGATTTCCTGCAGAAATACCCTGACGTACAAGTAGACCTGCAACTCAACGATCACCTGCAGGACATGGTCAGCGAAGGCTTGGACGTAACCCTGCGAATCGGTGAACTGCGCGACAGCGGCTTGATCGCCAGGCAGATCGGCACTACCCACCGCGTCACCCTGGCCAGCCCGGCCTACCTGGCCAAACATCCCACACCGAAAACCCCGCAGGATCTCAGCCAGCACAACTGCCTGCTGTTCAACCTGCTCAGCAGCCAGAACCAGTGGGTTTACGAAAAGAATGGCACGCGACACAGCGTGCGCATCACCGGCAACGCCCAGAGCAACAACTCCGAAGCGGTGCGGGAGATGGTGTTGACGGGGCTTGGCATTGCGCTGTCGCCCCTGTGGTTGTTCCATGACGATTTGAAAGCCGGCCGCGCGATTGCGTTATTGCAGGACTACACCCCGCAACCACTGCCGATCCATGCGGTGTCAGCACCCAATCGCCGCCAGTCGGCCCGGGTCAAGGCATTCGTCGACTATATGGCCGACGCTTTGGCCCAGGCCCCGGAACTGCAGGCGGTCAAATAGCCGCAGTGCGCACCTGCAACCATTCAAGCGCGGCACCGTCGAGCAATGGACTCAAACGCTCACGTACCTCGGCATGGTAAGCGTTGAACCACTCACGCTCGTCTGCCGTCAGCAGCGACGGTTCCAGGCAGCGCGTGTCGATCGGGCACAAAGTCAGGGTTTCAAACTTGAGGAACTCGCCGAACTCAGTCTTGCCGGCTTCGCGGTTCAGCACCAGGTTCTCGATACGCACGCCCCAGCGTCCCGGGCGGTAAGTGCCCGGTTCGATGGAAGTGATCATCCCCGGCTGCATCGCCGTTTGCGGCGCAGTGGCCGCCTGATAGGCAATCACTTGCGGACCTTCATGCACATTGAGGAAATAGCCTACGCCGTGCCCGGTACCGTGGCCGTAGTCCACGCCTTCGGCCCAGATCGGCGCGCGAGCAATGGCGTCCAGCAGCGGTGACAGGATGCCTTTCGGGAAATGCGCACGGGACAAGGCAATCACGCCCTTGAGCACACGGGTGCAGTCGCGCTTCTGCTCCTCACTCGGCGCACCGATTGGCACCATCCGCGTGATATCCGTGGTGCCGCCGAGGTACTGGCCGCCCGAATCGATCAGCAGCAGGCCATCGCCTTCGATCACTGCGTGCTCTTCTTCCGTGGCGTGGTAATGCGGCATCGCACCGTTGGCGTTATAGGCGGCGATGGTGTTGAAACTCAGCGACACATAACCGGGGCGACGGGTGCGCGCAGCAGTCAGGTGTTCATCGATGGTCAGTTCGGTGATACGTTCGCGACCCAGCGCACTGTCCAGCCAGGCGAAGAATTCGCACAGCGCCGCGCCATCCTGCTCCATGGCTTGGCGGATATGTTCCGCGTCGGCCAGGCTCTTGCGCGACTTGGCAAGTGTCGTTGGGTTGAGACCTTCGATCAGCTTGACACCGGTATCGAGGTTTTCCAGCAAGCCAGCGGTAACGCGAGCCGGGTCGACCTGCAAACTGGCGCCCGCCGGCACCCTACGCAAGGCATCCGCCACTTCGCTGTAGTCGCGCAGCGTCACGCCATCCTGTTCCAGCACCGCCCGCAGCTCGGCATCGACTTTGCTCAGCGCCACGAACAACGTGGCCTGCTGTTGATTGATCAACGCAAAGGACACAAACACTGGGTTGAACGAAACATCCCCTCCACGCAGATTGAACAGCCAGGCGATGTCGTCCAGGGTCGCGATGAAGTGCCAGTCGGCGCCCTTCTCTTTCAAGGCCGCACGCAGCGAGGCGAGTTTCTCACCACGGCTGACGGTGGCCTGAGGCGGCAGGTGTTGATAGATCGGCTGGTTCGGCAGTGTCGGACGGTCTTTCCAGACTTCATCCAACAGGTCGATATCAGTACGCAGTTGTGCACCGCGCTCTGCCAACTTGCCGCCCAAGGTACGCGCCGAGGCCACGGCCATCACTGCACCATCCACCGCGACGACGCCACCTTCCGGCGTCTGCTCGGCCAGCCACTCCAGCGGTCCGGGTTGGCCCGGCTGCAGTTTCACCAATTCGATGCCGCTGCCCTTGAGTTCCTTGGTCGCTTGTTCCCAGTAACGGCTATCGGCCCACACGCCGGCGAAATCCGCAGTGACAATCAGCGTCCCCACCGAACCATGAAACCCCGACAACCATTGCCGCCCCTGCCAATAACCCGGCAGGTACTCGGACAAGTGCGGGTCGGCCGACGGCACCAGCAGGGCGTGAATGCCCTCGCGGTTCATCAGTTCACGGGTGTGCGCCAGGCGCTGGGGAACCGTTCCATGGGTCAAAGGCTGCGTACTCATTGTGTCTCCTGCTAACCACGAATAATTATTATGTATTGCGATAAATGAATCAGACCGCCCAGAACGCCGGTGCACTGGCCAGGGCCGCCTTGATCAATTGCACCGCCTGGTCGATATCCTGCTCGGTGGTAAACCGGCCGAGGCTCAAGCGAATGGTGCGGCCGGCGCTGCGTGCATCATGGCCCAACGCCAGGAGCACGTGGGACGGCGCATTGCTCGCCGAATTACAGGCCGAGGTCGCGGAAAACGCGATCCCCGCACTCAACGCAGCGGCGTTGAATTCGCCTTCGCCAAACGTGAGGCTCAGGGTATGTGGAATACGCTGCGTCGCGCTGCCATTGAGGCGCACGCCGGCCACCGCTTCCAATTGATCCAGCAAGCGCTGACGCAAGGCGACGATTACCGCCTTTTCTTCAGTAAACGACGCCGCCGCCAGGGCAAACGCGGTGCCCATGCCGGCAATCTGATGGGTCGCCAGAGTGCCGGAGCGCAGGCCGCCTTCATGACCGCCGCCGTGAATCTGCGCCAACACCTTCTGCTGCGCCCGTGGGCCGACGTACAACGCGCCGATCCCTTTGGGGCCATACAACTTGTGGGCCGAAAACGACATCAGGTCCACTGGCCATTGCGCCAGATCGATTACCACCTTGCCCGCGCCCTGCGCCGCATCCACATGCAACAACGCGCCGTGTTCACGCACTCGCGCGCCGATGGCGGGGATGTCGTTGAGGGTGCCCAGTTCGTTGTTCACCAGCATCAGCGAGACCAGGAACGTGTCTTCACGCAAGGCTTCGCTGACGGCATCGGCACTGATCAGCCCATCAGCATCCGGCACTAGGTACGTGACGGCCACGCCGGCTTCCTGCAGTTGCCGGGCGGTATCCAACGTGGCCTTGTGTTCGATCTGGCTGGTGATGATATGCCCACCCGCCACGCCTCGTGCCTGGGCCACGCCCTTGATTGCAAGGTTGTTGGATTCGGTGGCGCCGGAGGTCCAGACGATTTGCTCGGGGTTGGCACCGACCAATTCGGCCACCTGGCGACGCGCCTGCTCGACCGTATGCCGGGCCGCCTGGCCGAACGCATGGGAACTGGACGCGGGGTTACCGAAATTGGCATTGAAGCCCAGACACTCGACCATTACCTGGATGACCCGCTCATCCACCGGGGTGGTGGCGGCGTAGTCGAAATACAGCGGACGTTTATTCATGACGTTAAAAACTCGCAGAGCAGGTTCCCGAGAGCAGCGTCTCAGGGGCACGGACCGGAACAGAGGTCGTCAGGTTTAACCGATCGAATGCCATTAAAGAAGGACCACTTTATGTAAATGTGCGTAGGAACGCTCCTGAAATTCAGCTTAACAGGCTGAAGTCGCACCATGGCAAACAAAAAGCCCGAGGTTCCTTAGGGGAATCCTCGGGCTTTTTGCCGTCAGGCGCGGGCTCAACTGGGACGACCATGCAGGGTCACGCTGCGTTCGGCATTCATTTCGCCCTGGCGATCAAAGCCGAAAGGCGTCTGTGGCTGGCCGGTCAACGCGGCGCGCTGTTGTTGGTATTCATCAAACGACAAACCACGACGACTCAATGCTTCCAGGGCCAACTGCTTGGTTTCTTCCGCCGTGTAGGGGCGCAATTCTGGCGAAGGATGGGTCGCACATCCGGCGAGGACTGAGCTGACAATCAATAAGGAAACAGCGAGAAATCGGTTCATGGCGGCGGCCCTGCAAAGGAGGTTTCGAGTCAATGAACACAGGCTACTCCCGGCCCCGCACGGTGAAAAATCACCTGCCTTGATAGTCGCTATCAACCGCCAAGACACCTCCAATAGCAGGACCTTCATATTTCTTTATGATCTATAAATATGGAAATACGTTCATTTACGGAATAAATACAACCCTCTATAACGGGTGCTACGCCGCATTGGCACTGTTGCCCACGCAACTGTTGCCAGCGCAACAGCCAATCAACAAATCACCAACCAGACAACAGCGACACTTATCGGCAGCAAGCCTGCAACCCACGCCAATCAAGGCTCGCGCCCGTTGGTATAGCTCTTGCTCAACAGGTTGCACCCACCCGTTCTGCACCCCTGTTGAAAAAGGAACTGTTCATGACCCGTCCCCTGAATGTCGTTGCCCTCTCCGGTGGAACCTGGCGCCCGTCACGCACCCTGGTGCTGACCCAAGCGGTGCTCGCCGAACTGGCCACGTTGCTGCCGATCCAGACCACCCTGATCGAATTGGGCGACATTGCCCGGCCTCTGGGAGGTGCGCTGTCCCGTGACGAACTGCCGGCAGACGTCGAATCCCAACTGTTGGCCATCGAACAGGCCGACCTGCTGATCGTCGCCGCGCCGGTGTATCGCGGCTCCTACCCCGGCCTGCTCAAGCATCTGTTCGACTTGATCGGCCTCAACGCCCTGATCAACACGCCGATACTGCTTGCCGCCACCGGCGGCAGCGAACGCCATGCGCTGGTGCTCGATCACCAATTGCGTCCGCTGTTCAGCTTTTTCCAGGCGTTGACCTTGCCGATCGGTGTGTACGCCACCGAAGCCGACTTCACCGACTACCAAATAACCAGTGAACTATTAAAAGCCCGTATTCAACTGGCGGCAGAACGTGCAGCGCCTTTGTTTGCAGCGCACTCCCTCTCTCTGCTGAAAATCGCTTAAGGATTGGTCATGGATGTTTTCTGGTTTCTACCCACACACGGCGACGGGCATTACCTGGGCACCACCCAAGGTGCGCGGCCGGTCACCCTCAATTATCTGAAACAAGTCGCTCAGGCCGCTGACAATCTCGGCTACTACGGCGTGCTGATTCCCACCGGGCGTTCGTGCGAAGACTCCTGGGTCATCGCCTCGGCGCTGGTGCCGCTGACCGAACGCCTGCGTTACCTGGTGGCGATTCGTCCGGGCATCATCTCGCCGACTGTTTCTGCCCGCATGGCGGCAACCTTGGATCGCCTGTCCAACGGCCGCTTGCTGATCAACGTGGTGACCGGCGGCGACCCGGATGAAAACCGTGGCGACGGCAGTTTCCTCGACCACAGTGAACGTTACGAAGTCTCCGATGAATTCCTACAGATCTGGCGTCGTGTGTTGCAGGGCGAATCGGTAGATTTCGAAGGCAAACACCTGCGCGTGCAGAACGCCAAGGCGCTTTACCCACCGGTGCAGAAGCCTTATCCACCGCTGTATTTTGGCGGATCCTCCGACGCCGCCCACGACCTTGCCGCCGAGCAGGTCGACGTCTACCTGACCTGGGGCGAACCGCCTGCCGCCGTCGCAGAAAAACTCGCGGACGTGCGTGAGCGCGCCGCACGCCAAGGGCGCACGGTGAAATTCGGCATTCGCCTGCATGTGATCGTGCGCGAAACCGAAGAGGACGCCTGGAAAGCCGCCGACAAACTGATCGAACACATCAGCGACGAAACCATCGCCGCCGCGCAAAAATCCTTCTCGCGTTTTGACTCCGAAGGTCAGCGGCGCATGGCCGCCCTGCACGACGGGCGCCGCGACAACCTGGAAATCGCCCCCAACCTGTGGGCCGGCGTCGGCCTGGTGCGCGGCGGTGCCGGCACGGCGTTGGTGGGCAACCCGCAACAAGTCGCCGAGCGCATCAAGGAATACGCGGACTTGGGGATCGAGAGTTTCATCTTCTCCGGCTATCCGCACCTGGAAGAGGCGTATCGCTTCGCCGAACTGGTGTTCCCGCTGCTACCGGAACCCTACGCCAGCCTGGCCGGACGTGGCGTCACCAACCTCACGGGCCCGTTTGGCGAAATGATTGCCAACGATGTACTGCCAACGACAAAGGCCTGAACCGCTGCTCTTCTGTAGGAGCCGGCTTGTTGTGGTGAGTGGGGCTTGTCCCCCGACGGGTTCGCCGCCGACGCAAGGGGGGCTGCTTCGCAGCCCAGCGCAGGGCAAGCCTGCTCCTACAAGGAAAATAGAGGAAACCCCGTGACAGCCAAACCCCACAGCGTCCTGCCCTCCCCCTTGCAGACCGCCAAACTGCTGGCCGCCGAATTCGCCCTCACCGCCGTCGAGCGCGACGAGCGCGGCGGCACGCCCAAAGCCGAACGTGACGCCCTGCGCCACAGCGGCCTGCTGGCTCTGAGCATCCCCACCCAATACGGCGGCCTCGGCGCACGCTGGAGCGAAACCCTGGGCATCGTGCGCGAATTCGCCAAGGTCGACAGTTCCATCGCCCATGTCTTCGGCTTCCACCACCTGATGCTTGCCACCGTGCGCCTGTTTGCGCGCCCGGACCAATGGCAACCCTGGTTCGAACAGACCGCGCGCAAAAACTGGTTCTGGGGCAACGCCCTCAACCCGCTGGACACCCGCACGGTGGTCAAGGACTTCGGCGGCTGGCGCGAGTTCTCCGGCAAAAAGAGCTTCTGCTCCGGCGCCAGCGACTCGGAAATGCTGATCGCCTCGGCGGTGGACGAAACCGCCGGCGGCAAGCTGCTGATCGCCGCAATCCCGAGCGGGCGCAGCGGCATCACCTTGCACAACGACTGGAACAATATCGGTCAGCGCCAGACCGACAGCGGCAGCGCCAGCTTCGAACGGGTGCGCGTCGAAGAATCCGAATTGCTGCTCGATCCCGGCCCACTGAGTACGCCCTTTGCCTGCCTGCGCCCGCTGATCGCCCAGTTGACCTTCACACATATGTTTCTCGGCATTGCCGAAGGCGCCTTCGAAGAAGCGCGCAACTACACCCTGACCGAAACCCGCGCCTGGCATAAGTCCTCGGCTGAAGACGTGCGCCAAGACCCTTACGTGCTGCATCACTACGGTGAGTTCTGGGTTGCCCTGGAAGGTATCCGCCTGCTGGTGGAGCACGCCGCAGAGTTGCTCGACCAAGCCTGGGCCAAGGGCCCGAACCTCAGCGAAACCGAGCGCGGCCAGCTAGCCATTGCCATCGCCACCGCCAAAGTCGCCGCCACCCGTCAGGGGCTGGACTTGTGCAGTCGGTTGTTCGAAGTCACTGGCGCGCGCTCCACCCACGCCTCGCTACGGCTGGACCGCCACTGGCGCAACCTGCGTACGCAGACCCTGCACGATCCGGTGGACTACAAACTTCACGAACTGGGGGATTGGGCGTTGAACCAATCCCTGCCAATTCCTACGTTCTATTCCTAAGAGAGGTGCCCATGCAGCTGTTGACCCTACCGCCCTCGCCCGCACTCGCGACGTCGATCCGCGCCACGGCCCAGGTCTTCGAAGACCCGAAATCCCAGGCGTTGCTCGACCATATCCAGCAAGTGGCGCCGAGCGAAGCCAGCGTGCTGATCATCGGCGAGACCGGCACTGGTAAAGAGCTGGTGGCGCGCCACATCCATAACCTCAGCGCGCGGCGCAACCGACCGTTTGTGGCGGTGAACTGCGGGGCGTTCTCCGAATCCCTGGTGGAAGCCGAGCTGTTCGGCCATGAAAAAGGCGCCTTTACCGGCGCCCTCAGTGCCAAGGCCGGTTGGTTTGAAGAGGCAGACGGCGGCACCCTGTTCCTGGATGAGATCGGCGATTTGCCGATGGCAATCCAAGTGAAGCTGCTGCGCGTGCTACAAGAGCGTGAAGTCGTACGCCTGGGTTCGCGTAAGAGCATTCCGATTGATGTGCGCGTATTGGCCGCGACCAACGTGCAACTGGAAAAGGCCATCAATGCCGGGCATTTCCGTGAAGACCTCTATTATCGCCTCGACGTGGTCAGCCTGGAACTCAGCCCGTTGCGCGAGCGCCCCGGCGATATCCTGCCGCTGACCCGGCACTTCATCGAAGCCTACAGCCAGCGCCTGGGCTACGGCCCGATCACGATCAGTCGTGAGGCCGAGCACAAACTCAAGACCTACAGCTGGCCCGGCAACATCCGCGAGCTGGAGAACGTGATTCACCATACCTTGTTGATCTGCCGTAACGGCGTGATCGAACGGGACGACCTGCGCCTGTCGAACATGCGCATCGAACGCCAGGACGACAGCCAGCACGGCACCGACAACAGCGCCGAAGCCTTGCTCGCGCGCGCCTTCCAGAAGCTGTTCGAGGAACAGGCCGGCGCCCTGCACGAAAAGGTCGAGGACGCCCTGCTACGTGCCGCCTATCGTTTCAGCCATTACAACCAGGTACACACCGCCAACCTGTTGGGCTTGAGCCGCAACGTCACACGTACGCGCCTGATCAAGATCGGCGAGCTGGCAGTGAACAAGCGCCGACCCGGTGAAAACGTGCAAGGCGAGCGCATGCTGCATTTATCCATTTAGGCGGCAGTGCAACGCGTTGTCATGGCTGCGCTCGAAACTGCGCAGCACCTGGAACGAACCGAAGGTCACCGCCGTGGCCTGATGGGCGCGGATCAGCGTCCAGAAATCTTCCTCGCCATGCTCAAAGCACTGGAAAGCCGCCTCGCCGTCTTCACGCGAGCGCCATTGCAGGTAGTTGAGCACCCGCCGTCCGTCATCACTGACCTGCACACTTGCATTGATAAAGCCGCCGTGGCCCTGGGCCAGGCGTTCGCTTTGGGTGGTCAAGGCCGCCACCAGGGCGACTTGCTGCTGGGGCTCGATCTGAAATTCAATCAATTGAGTGAAGCTGCGATTTTTCTCTGATACCTGCATGAACACTCCCCTTCCTCTGTAGGCAGAATCTTGCGATTCGATGCCACGCAGGGTAAAACCTCTAGTTAAGTCAAGGTCAAGCGTTGTCTGGGAGTTTTTTCATGCTCAACAAAGAGCTTACCGTCGGCCAACTGGCCGCCCGCAGCGGTGTGGCGGTCACAGCCCTGCATTTCTATGAAACCAAGGGGCTGATCAAGAGCAATCGCAATGCCGGCAACCAGCGGCGCTATCCGCGGGATGCGCTGCGGCGCGTGGTGGTGATCAAGATCGCCCAGCGTTTGGGCATACCACTGGCAACGATCGGCGAGGCGTTGCAGGCCTTGCCGGATGGGCGTACGCCCACGGCGCAGGATTGGGATCGTTTGTCCGCACTGTGGCGGGAAGACCTGGATGAGCGCATCAATAAACTGATGCTGCTGCGGGACAAGCTCAATGGCTGTATTGGGTGCGGGTGCCTGTCGATGGAGGCGTGCCCGTTGCGTAATCAGGATGACAAGCTCGGCGAGTGCGGGCCAGGTGCACAGTTGTTGGAGCCCACCCCCAAATCCTGAAGTGACAATCCAATCAATGTGGGAGCTGGCTTGCCTGCGAAAGCGGTGTATCAGTAGCAGATGTGCAAGCTGACCCACCGCTTTCGCAGGCAAGCCAGCTCCCACAGTTGATCGGTGTTGGACTCAGAACCCAGGGGCAATCTGGCCTTTGTAACGGGTCAGGATGAACTGGCGCACCTCATCGGAATTCAACGCCTTGGCCAGTTTCTGGATGCGCGGGTCGTTGATGTTATCCGGCCGCGCCACCAGGTACTCGACGTACAGCGACTTGCCCTTCTCCACGATCAACGCGCTGTTGGTATCGATCCCCGCTTCCAGGGCGTAGTTGGCAAACACAAACGCCAAATCCACCTGGCTCACCGAACGGGCCAGCAAGGCGCCTTCCAGTTCGCGAATCTTCAAGTGCTTGGGGTTATCCGCAATATCGCGCGGCGTGCTCAGGGTGTTGCTCGGGTCTTTGAGCTTGATCAGGCCCGCTTCATCCAGCAGCACCAGGGCGCGGCCAGTGTTGACCGGGTCGTTGGGGATCGACACCGTGGCACCGTCCTTCAGCTCCGCGATGTTTTTGATCTTGGTCGAATACGCACCAAAGGGTTCGATATGCACGCCCACCACCGGCACCAGGTCGGTGTGACGGGTTTTGTTGTAATCATCGAGGAACGGGCGGTATTGGTAATAGTTGGCGTCGATGTTCTTCAACGACAGTTGTTGATTGGGCTGGATGAAGTCGGTGAAGACTTTGATCTGCAAGTCCACGCCCTCCTTGGCCAGCACCGGTTTGACGAACTCGAGGATTTCCGCATGGGGCACTGGGGTCGCACCGACCACCAGCTTTTCATTGGCAACGGCATTCAACGACAGGACAGCGGCCAAAATGGCCAGGGACTTTTTCATACATGCTCCGAAGGCAGTTGTTATAGGAATCAACGGCGGCTGTAACGCGCCACCAAACGGTCACCGGTCATCTGCAGCGCCTGCACCAGCACCAACAGCAGCACCACGGTGACCACCATTACGTCGGTCTGAAAACGCTGGTAGCCATAGCGAATCGCCAAGTCACCCAAACCACCGCCACCGATCACGCCGGCCATGGCGGTGTAGTCCACCAGCACAATCGCGGTCACGGTCACTGCGGCCAGCAGCCCGCCTCGGGCCTCCGGCAACAGGGTGTGGCGGATCACCTGCCAGGTGCTGGCGCCCATGGACTGGGTGGCCTCGACCACGCCGCGATCCACCTCGCGCAGCGCGGTTTCCACCAGCCGCGCAAAGAACGGCGTACAGCCCACCACCAGCGGCGGGATGGTGCCCGGCACGCCGAGGGAGGTGCCCACCAGCAAGGTAGTCAGCGGGATCAACACGATCAGCAGGATGATGAACGGCAGCGAACGCAGCACATTGACCACCACCGACAACAACCGATACACCACCAGCGCCTCGTGCAACTGGCGCTTGCCGGTGAGAAACAGCAGCACGCCCAGGGGCAACCCCAGCAGCACGGTAAAACCCAGCGCAGCCACGAGCATGCTCAGGGTTTCCAGGCAGGCCTGGCCGATGTCGGCCCAGTAGATGTTCTTGAACAGTTCGGCCATGGATCACGACCAGTCATGGCGCGGGGGCTTGGCACCGTTGAGCAACCAATTGCCCACCACGTGGTACTTCCAGCGCACCGGGTCGTGCAAGGTGTGGACCCGCGCGTTGCGCCAGTGGCGGTCGAAGTTGTGCTTCTTCAAGGTAGAACGGGTGCCACCCAGTTCGAACAGTTTGTTGCTGGCTTCAATCGCGATTTCAGTGGTCAGCACTTTGGCGCGGGCGACGGCCAGAGACGCGTGGGCGACGTTGTCTTCATCTGGGGCCGGACGCGCGGCGTCCAGGGCAAAACCGGCGCGGTCGAGCAAGGCTTCGGCGGCTTCCAGGCGAATATCCAGGGCACCGACCTGAATGATGGTTAGTGGATCCTCACTGGCTTTTTCCACCCCGGCGTCGATCCATGGCCGGGCAAATTGCTGCACGAACTGCACCGTGTCACGCAGCGCGGCGCGGGCAATGCCAGCGTCGATGGCGGCAGTGGTCAGTTGTGCGAAAGGCCCGGCCAACGTTGGGGAATCGTAGGATTTGTGCGTAGGAAACAGATTGAATGCCGGCACCCGCAGATCCTGCGCGAGTACCGTCCCGCTGGAAGTGGTGCGTTGGCCCATGCTGTCCCAATCGTCAACCACCACCAGCCCTTCGGTGCCACGCGGCACAAAGGCCAACTGGGCATTTTGCTGTTCATCCAGCGCCAGCACCACCAGCCAATGGGCGTACAGCGAGCCGGTGCAATAGCCCTTGCGCCCGTTGATCACATAGCCGTCGCCTTCGCGGCGAATAGTGGCCTGGATGTCCTGCACGTGCTTGCCGCCGGTTTCCGACAGCGCATTCGCAAACCGGTGACCTTGCAACGCCAGGCCAAAGAAGTGTGCCTGTTGCTCGGGCGTACCTTGCAGGCGGATATCTTCCAGCAGGCAGTAGTGGTTCTGCGGGATCTGCCCCAATGACGGGTCGGCCGCCGAAATAATTGCGATCACCTGGGCCAGCACCGCGTAAGACACCTGCGCCCCGCCGAACGCGCGCGGCACACTGATGCCCCACAGGCCGCTGTTGGAATACAGGTCCACCACCTCGGCGGGCACCTGGCGAGTGCGGTCGCGCTCGGCGTCCTGTTCCAAGAGGACGGCGGCGACGCGGTGGGCGACGGCAATCGCCTCGGCTGCATCGCGGATCAATGCGGCATGGGGCGTGTGGATCGGGTAATCGGCAGACACAGGCAGTACAGACATACAACGCTCTCGGGCGAATGGTTTGCCAGAGGTATTGCAGCTTCTGTGCCGGGCCCGGAAACCGGCAGTTTGCCGGTCAAACACGCCCCGGCCCGCTTATGGCGCAGCAATCTGCCTGTTCGCTGTTGCCTGGCAGACACCTCGTCGGTTGCCTGCAGGCCACGCCATACGTGGCCTATAGTGAAAAGGCCGTGCCTCCACAACCACAACAACCCAAGGAGAACGAAATGAGCGTTAAACCCATTCCCGAGGGTTTCCACAGCGTCACGCCCTACCTGGGCGTCGAAAAAGCTGCCGAAGCCATCGAGTTCTACAAGAAAGCCTTTGGCGCCATCGAAGCCATGCGCCTGGACATGCCCGACGGTAGAGTCGGCCACGCCGAACTGCGCATCGGTGACTCGCCGATCATGCTGGGTTCACCCTGCGATGAAAGCGCGTTTGGCAGCCCGCGTGATGGCCACACCAGCGTCGGTTTACATGTGTATGTCAATGACGTCGATGCGCAATACAAACAAGCCATCGCAGCCGGTGGCACACCGATCTCCGAACCCAAGGACCAGTTCTACGGCGATCGCTCCGGCACGCTGAAGGATCCATTCGGCCACGTATGGTTCCTGGCCACCCACAAGGAAGACCTGACCGAAGCGCAGATTCGCCAGCGCGCCGAGGATATGTTCAAGCAAAGCTGATCGACGGGAGCCGGCCCGCCGGCTCCTACACACTTCATGAACAACCCCTCCACGTTTTCGCCCTTGCCCCGAACGCCGCGTGATTCCAGGATGCAGGCACTCATCACAAGGAGTCATTCCATGTTCGCCGGATTCCAAAAAGACAGCTGCCACGTCAACGGCGTGGACATCAGCTACCGCAAAGGCGGTACAGGTCCCGGTCTGCTCCTGCTGCACGGGCACCCGCAAACCCACGTCATCTGGCACA
Source organism: Pseudomonas sp. C 49-2 (assembly GCF_003970195.1). Lineage (NCBI taxonomy): Bacteria > Pseudomonadati > Pseudomonadota > Gammaproteobacteria > Pseudomonadales > Pseudomonadaceae > Pseudomonas > Pseudomonas sp. C 49-2. Next base: position 79,543 of record NZ_RXYG01000017.1, on the reverse strand, counting down.
AAATCGCCGAGCAACTGGCCGAGCACTTCACCGTGGTCGCGGCCGACCTGCGCGGTTATGGCGACAGCAGCAAGCCGCCGGCCAATGACCACCACACCAACTACTCAAAACGCGAAATGGCCCGGGACGGCGTTGAACTCATGAAAGCCCTGGGCTTTGAGCAGTTCTCGGTGCTGGCCCATGACCGTGGTGCCCGCGTGGCCCATCGCCTGGCCCTGGACCACCCGACCGCCGTGCAACGCATGGTGCTGCTGGACATCGCCCCCACCCTGTCAATGTATGCGCAAACCGACGAAGCCTTCGCCCGCGCCTACTGGCACTGGTTCTTCCTGATCCGCCCGGCACCGTTGCCGGAATCCTTGATCGAGGGCAACCCGGAGCTGTACCTGCGCAGCGTGATGGGCAGTCGCAGTGCCGGGCTCAAGCCGTTCACCGACGAGGCCTTTGCTGAATACCTGCGCTGCCTGAAACTGCCGGGCGCCGCCACCGGCATCTGCGAAGACTACCGGGCTGCCGCCGGTATCGACCTTGAGCACGACCAGGCGGATATCGACGCCGGCAAACACCTGAACCTGCCGTTGCTGGTGATGTGGGGCGCCGAAGGCACCGTCGGCCGCTGTTTCGAGCCGCTCAAGGAATGGCAGAAAGTCGCCACCGACGTGCGCGGCAAGGCCCTGCCGGCTGGCCATTACATTGCCGAAGAGGCTCCCGAATTGTTGCTGGGCGAAGTCCTGACCTTCCTTCGCTGACCCCCTGATTCACCCCCCCACGCAGGCGCGCCAACGCCTGCGACGGGGTCTGCTTGCCCAAAAAAGACTGCGAGATAATAACAATGACAATCAGAAAACTGCTGGGAACCCTGTATATCCAGGTGCTCATCGCGATCGCGCTAGGCGTGTTGATCGGCCATCAATGGCCGCAGATCGGCATCGACCTCAAGCCCTTGGGCGACGGTTTCATCAAGCTGATCAAGATGATCATCGGCCCGATCATCTTCTGCACGGTGGTGTCCGGCATCACCAGCATGCACGACGTAAAACAGGTCGGCCGCGTCGGCGGCAAGGCGCTGCTGTACTTCGAAGTCGTCTCGACCATTGCCCTGTTGATCGGCATTCTCGCCGCGCACCTGCTGCATCCTGGCGTCGGCTTCAATATTGACGTGAAGACCCTCGACAGCTCGGCCATCGCCGGTTTTGTCGGCCAGGCCGAACATGGAGAAGGCATCGTCGGGTTCCTGTTGCACGTGATCCCCGCAACGTTTTTCGATGCGTTCTCCAAGGGTGAAATCCTGCCGGTGCTGTTCGTTTCCGTGCTGTTTGGCGTCGGCCTGGTGATGGTCGGTGAAAAGGGCCGGCCGTTGGTGGGTGTAATCAACCAGGCCAGCGAAGTGTTTTTCCGCATCGTCGGCATCATCAGCCGGGTCGCGCCGATCGGGGCCTTTGGCGCGATTGCGTTCACCATCGGCAAATACGGCGTCGGTTCGTTGCTGCCGCTGTTGAAACTGGTGGGCACCTTCTATATCACCGCGTTTTTCTTCATTGCCGTGGTGCTGGGCAGCATCGCCCGCTACGCCGGGTTCAGCATTTTCAAGCTGATGGGCTACATCAAGTCGGAGCTGCTGATCGTATTGGGCACCAGTTCGTCGGAATCGGCGCTGCCGCAATTGATCCAGAAACTCGAAAGCCTGGGCGCCTCCAAGGGCGTAGTGGGCATCGTGGTGCCGACCGGCTACACCTTCAATCTGGACGGCACCAACATCTATATGACCCTGGCGGTGTTGTTCCTGGCCCAGGCCACCAATATCCACTTGCCGCTGGAACAGCAGTTGACGCTGCTGGCGGTGGCCATGCTGACGTCCAAGGGCGCCGGGGCGGTGGTCGGCGCGGGGTTTGTCGCATTGGCGGCAAGTTTGGCGGTGGTGCCGACCGTGCCGGTGGCAGCGATGGTGTTGATCCTCGGCGTGGACCGCTTCATGGCTGAATGCCGCTCGCTGACCAATATCATCGGCAACGCCGTGGCCGCGCTGGTGGTGGCAGCCTGGGAAGGTGAACTGGACCGCGAAAAAATGGCGCCTATCGCGCTCAAGCACGGACGACATGCCCGCGCGGCCACCCAAGCGAAGATCGCTGCCGAGTAACCGAAGAAGGCCGGGTGTGCCGGAAGGCACACCGATCCGGTGCTATTCTGGCGGCTCATGCCGCCAGCCCTGTTTCTGATGACGAATAAGAAAGATACCGTGCCCCTACCCGAAGACCTGCGGGTGTTCCTGACCGTGATCCGCAAGGCCGGCTTTGCGGCGGCTGCCGACGAACTCGGGTTGTCGCCGGCCTATGTCAGCAAGCGCATCCAGATCCTCGAAACCACCCTGGCCACCCGCCTGTTGCACCGCACCAGCCGGCGCATCGCCCTGACTGAAGACGGCGAGCGGGTGCAGCGCTGGGCTGTGCGTATCCTGGAAGACTTCCAGCAACTTTCCGATGAACTCTCCGACGCCCACGACAGCCCCCGTGGCCGTCTGCACCTGTGCAGCAGCTTTGGTTTCGGCCGCAACCATGTGGCGCCGGCCCTGTCGCTGCTGGCGGAACAGTATCCGGACCTGGAAATCCGCCTGGACCTGTTCGACCGCGTGGTGGACATCGTCAGCGAAGGCTTCGATTTGGAGATCCGCGTGGGCGACGACATTCCTGGCCAGCACATTGGCCGCCGACTGGTGAGCAACCGCCGCGTACTGTGCGCAGCGCCGGCCTATCTGCAGCGCCGCGGAACACCGCAACAGTTGAGTGACCTGGAGCAGCACGACTGCCTGGTGCTCAAGGAGCGCGATAACGCGTTTGGCATCTGGAACCTGGAACACAACGGCGCCCAGGAAAGCGTACGCGTGCGCGGGCCGTTGTCGTCGAACAATGGCGAGATTGTGTTGCAGTGGGCGTTGGATGGGCGCGGGGTGCTGCTGCGCTCGATGTGGGATGTGAAACCTTTATTGGAACAAGGCAAGCTGGTGCAGGTGCTGCACGGGTATACCCAGAGCGCCAACGTGTGGGCGGTGTACCCGACACGGTTGGCGTATTCCGGGAAGCTGCGCGCCTGCGTGGAGTTTTTGCAGGAGCATTTCAAAGGGTTGTCGATCTGACGTTGCAAGCCCCCTCCCACACTTTGTCCTGCTGTGTGTCAGCTGAGCCAGGAGTTGGCTTGCAGGTGCTGGCGTTCGAAGGCCCTGATCTCTTCACTACGTTGCAAGGTAGTGCCAATGGCGTCCAGGCCAAGTAGCAACGCGGTTTTGCGCAGGGTATCGATCTGGAACGGAATCACCTGGCCATCCGCCAAGCGAATCGCCTGGGCTTCAAGGTCCACGCTGATCTGCGCCTGGTCTGCCTGGCTGACGGTCTTGCCCAACGTCTGCAGCACCGCCTCGTCCAGGGTAATCAACAACACCCCGTTGCGCTGGCAGTTGTCATAGAAAATCCCGGCAAAGCTGCTACCGATCAACGCGCGGATGCCCATTTGCTTCAAGCCCCATACCGCATGTTCACGGCTGGAACCGCAGCCGAAATTCGGCCCTACCACCATGAAACTCGCGCCCTGCCAGGCCGGCTGGTTCAGCACGAAGTCGGGGTTGGGCTCGCCGGACGGCAAGCAGCGCAAGTCGAAGAACAGCCCGCGGTCCAGGCCGCTACGGTCGATGCCCTTGAGGAATTGCTTGGGCATGATCACGTCGGTGTCGATGTTGGCCGCCAGCATCGGCGCGGCCTTGCCGGTGACCAGGGTGAAGGGTTGCAGGCTCATGGGCGCGCTCCAAAGTGGCGGATATCAGTCAGGTGGCCGCTAATGGCAGCGGCGGCGACCATCGCCGGGCTCATCAGGTGGGTGCGTGCGCCCGCGCCCTGGCGACCTTCGAAGTTGCGGTTGGTGCTGGAGGCGCAGCGGTCGCCGGGGGCCAGCACGTCGTCGTTCATGGCCAGGCACATCGAGCAGCCCGACTGGCGCCATTCAAAGCCAGCGTCGATGAAAATCGCCGCCAGCCCTTCGGCCTCGGCCTGGTCACGGACTTCGGTGGAGCCGGGCACGATCATCGCGCGGACGTGGCCGGCCACGTGTTTGCCACGTACCACGCTGGCGGCGTCGCGCAGGTCTTCGATACGGGCGTTGGTGCAAGAGCCGATGAAGGCGTGGCTGATGACAATCTCGCTCAGCGGCATGCCGGCTTCCAGGCCCATATAGTTGAGGGCACGGCGCATGTCCTGGCGCAGGATCAGGTCGCTGACGTCCTGCGGGTCGGGCACGCGGGCGCCGATGGGCGCGGCCTGGTCGGGGCTGGTGCCCCAAGTGACCATGGGCTCCAGGGTGGTGGCGTCGAGTTGCACCTCCCGGTCGAACACCGCGTCGTCATCGGTGTGGAGTTTTCGCCACTCCAACAGTGCTTTTTCCCACAGCTCGCCTTGAGGTGCGCGTGGTTTGCCCTTGAGGTAGGCGAAGACTTTTTCGTCCGGCGCCATGAACGCCCCCCGCGCACCGGCTTCCACCGCCATGTTGCAGATGGTCATGCGCGCCTCGACGCTCAGCGCGTCGATGGTGGAGCCGCGAAATTCGATGGCGTAGCCCGTTGCGCCGGACGCGCCGATCTTGCCGATCAGCGCCATGATCACGTCTTTTGAGGTCAAACCCGGCGCCAGGTCACCGTCTACGGTCACGCGCATAGTTTTCAGACGTTTGTAGACCAGGGTCTGGGAAGCCAGCAGGTGTTCGATTTCCGAGGTGCCGATGCCAAAACCAAAGGCCCCGAGGGCGCCGTAGGTGGTGGTGTGGCTGTCTCCGGCGGCAATCACCATGCCGGGCAGGATAAAACCCTGTTCCGGGGCGATCACGTGCTCGATGCCTTGGCGCTTGTCGAGGATGTCCAGCAGCTCGATGCCGAAGTCCCGGCAGTTCTCCGCCAGGTACGACACTTGGCGCGCGCCGCCTGCATCCGGCATCGCCGCGATACGCTGGGGCGTGGTGGGGTTCACATGGTCGACCACGGCCAACGCCGTGCCCGGACGCCACACCGTGCGCCCAGCCTCGCGCAAGCCGCTGAAGGCCTGGGGACTGGTGTATTCGTTGATCACCTGGCGGTCTATATAGAGCAGGACATGGCCCTGGTCATCCAGGGGGCACACCGTGTGGGAGTCGATGTGTTTGTCGTAGAGGGTTCTGGCAGTCATTTCTTAGGCTCACTCAACGGTATGAGCCCATCCTACGCAGCGCCCGGGCCCCATCAATGCCGCTTGGGTGATGGCTTGGAACATGTTTCGTGTTCGATCAAGGCGTTTAATCGGCCTGAATGTGAACCTGAAACATTTTCTTTCATATCCGGGTTAGGGATTTCTCGTTCTCATCCGTCTTAACTTAGATACAGCCTGTCGCGTCAGCAAAAGCTACGACTGGCCTTTTCCGGGCCTTCACTGCCCCCCTCCGATCAAGACCCTCATTCACATGTCGAAGAAGTCACGCTCCAAACTCTGGTTTCTCGTGCATAGCTGGTTGGCCTTGCCCATCTGGTTCTTTGTACTGATCGTCTGCGTCACCGGCACCCTGGCGGTGGTCAGCCAGGAGATCGTCTGGCTGGCCAACCCGGATATCCGCGCGAGCAAGCCGACGGACGACGCCGAACCGCTGAGCTATGATCAGGTGATCGCCGCGATCAAACGCGAAGAACCCCAGGTGTTCGTCCAGTCGATCAGCCGCCCCGACGAATCCCATTTCGCCCTCAGCGTCGACCTCAGCTACCCCGACGGGCGCTCCGTCGAGGTCTATGTCAATCCGTACACCGGCGCGATCCAGGGCATCAGCCCGTCGTTCAACTTCCAGGCCTTTACCCGTGCCCTGCACGGCTGGTGGCTAGTGCCGTTCACCAATGGCTACAGCTGGGGCTGGTATCTGGTCTCGGCACTGGGTATTCCGTTGCTGGCGTCGTTGGTCACCGGGCTGGTGGTGTACAAGCGTTTCTGGAAAGGATTCCTGCGCCCTACCCTGCGTATTCGCCATGGTGCGCGGATCTTCTGGGGCGACTTCCACCGCTTGAGCGGTATCTGGTCGATCTGGTTCATCGCGGTGATCTCCGTCACCGGCATCTGGTTCCTGATCCGGGCGATCTTGGGGGACAACCAGATCTCGATTTCCACCGAGCCGGTCATCCCGGTGATTGCACGGGAAAAAGTGCCGATGTCGGCACCCGGCGTGCCGGCTCCCATGATTCCTGTGGACGAGGCGATCAAGATCGCCACACAGCGCATTCCTGGCCTGGAGGCGAGCTTCATCAGCCTGCCGCTCAATGCCTATAGCCACCTGCAGATCGGCGGGCGCGGCTGGTATCCGCTGATGTTCCAGACCGCGCAGATCAACCCCTATGACGGCGAAGTCGCGGCGGCGCACTTGCTGTCCGACCGCTCGAAGCTGGAGTTCGTCACCGAATCCATGCGCCCGCTGCACACCGGCGACTTTGGTGGGATCTGGATCAAGCTGATCTGGGCATTCTTTGGCCTGATCATGAGCATGATGGTGTTGAGCGGCCTGCTGATCTGGACCAAGCGCACCGCCCTGGCCACCCTCAATGCCCTCAAGCGTGAAGCCAAGACCCAACACAAGCCGGTGGCCGCCCCCACCAGGCAGGCTGAAACCTCGGAGGTCACCCCATGAGCAAGGTCGCTGCTGCTAAACCTTCGGCGCTGCGGGCCTTCTGGCTGAAATGGCGCTTCCACATCAATGTGCTGCTGTTGCTGATCCCCCTGGGCTTCATGCCCAAGTACTTCGCTGACGCGGCGCTGTTTCGTGGCGACACCGGCATCGGCGAGCGAGTGGCCGGTGAGGTGCAGGTCGGGCCCTGGAGCCTGACCCTGGCGGAGTTCCGCAATGAAGGCCCGCGCCCCGACCCAGCCGGGCCAATGAAGTTCTTCAATGCCGCCCTGTGCGACACCTGTGCCGAACAGGTCAAGGCCACCTACCTGCGCATCGGCAAGCCGCGCAGCCTGCGCGCCGCCGGGGTGATCTTCTTTGGCACGCCATACCGCATGGGCGCTGGCCTGCCGATCCCGGAACGCACACCCGCCGACGCCGAACTGTGGGTCACCATGGAAGGCTGGGACGGCACGATGCACCAGGGTTCCATCCCGTTGAGCCAGGCCTCGCCTGCCACTATTGCCTGGCTGAACCAGCAAGGAGTTAAACCATGACTTTGATGCGCATGACCCGCGCCTGTGGCGTCCTGCTGATGTGCGCCGGTTTCAGTACCGTCGCCCTGGCCCACAACCCGATGTGTGAGTGCAAGGAAATCCCCGGCGAGCAGATCCAGTGCAAAGGCGGCTTCTCCGACGGCAGCGGCGCACCCGGCGTGACCCTCGATGTGATCGGCTATGACGAAACCATCCTGGTGCCCGGCAAGCTGGGTGAGGACTCGACCCTGACCTTCAAGAAACCGTCCGCCGAGTTCTACGTGCTGTTTGATGCAGGCCCCGGCCACGTGGTGGAAATCGACCAAGCGGATATCCAGCCGCAATGACGACCACACAGGTTGTACGCCCCGCCGGCGCTGGTCATGAAACCCTCTACGTGCTGCTGTTGTGCCTGATCATCCTCGCGGTAGCAGGCTCGGTGATCGCACTGCACGGTGAATCCCAGGAAGTGGCGGCCGTGCCCAGCCACCAATTGGATGCGCGCCGCGACCTGAGCGCCGCCGAGCAAGGCATCTACGCCGACCTGCGGGTGACCCTGGATGAGATCCAGCTGTTGCAGCAGGAGCAAAGCGCGCTGCCCAGCCCGGCGCAACTGGCCGAAGAAGGCTTCGCGCCCTTTGCCCAGGATGCCAGTTCGGTCAGCCGTGGCGATCATCGCTGGCGATTGCTTGAGCCCTCGGCCTACCTGGGCTTGAGCCAGGCACCGGCCACCGCCGGCTCGCTGCTGATGCGCGTGCACGGTACCGAACCGGATATCTGGCTCAATCGCCAGGCCAACCTCGCCGCCCCTTCCGACCTCACTGACCAGGCGCTGATTGCGGCCGGCTGGCAGCAAGTGGTTGCGCAATTCGATGCCGGCGTCACCCGCCAGCACCGTCACTGAACGAGAAGACCGATTGCCCATGTCTATTTCATCTCCCCTGTTGCGCCTGTTGCTGGTTGGCCTGTTCAGCCTGATGCTCGCTCCATTGGCTAACGCCGAGGCTGCCAAACGCCTGCGTATCGGTATCACCCTGCACCCTTATTACAGCTACGTGGCGAATATCGTCGGCGACAAGGCCGAAGTGGTGCCGCTGATTCCGGCCGGTTTCAACCCACATGCCTACGAGCCACGCGCCGAAGACATCAAGCGCATCGGCTCCCTGGACGTGATTGTGCTCAACGGCGTCGGCCATGATGATTTTGCCGACCGCATGATCGCCACCAGCGAACGCCCGGACATCCCGGTGATCGAGGCCAACGCCAACGTACCGCTGCTGGCGGCCACCGGTAACGCCGCGCGCGGCGCGGGCAAGGTGGTCAACCCGCATACCTTCCTGTCGATCAGTGCGTCGATTGCCCAGGTCAACAACATCGCCCGCGAATTGGGCAAGCTCGACCCGGACAACGCCAAGACCTACACCCAGAACGCTCGCGCCTACGGCAAGCGCCTGCGCCAGATGCGCGCTGATGCCCTCGCCAAGTTGACCAGCGCGCCCAACCCGGACCTGCGCGTGGCCACCGTGCACGCGGCCTATGACTACCTGCTGCGCGAGTTCGGCCTGGAAGTCACCGCTGTGGTCGAACCGGCCCACGGCATCGAGCCAAGCCCGAGTCAGTTGAAGAAGACCATCGATGAACTGCGCGCCCTGGACGTGAAGGTGATCTTCTCGGAGATGGATTTCCCGTCCACCTACGTCGACACCATCCAACGTGAGTCCGGGGTCAAACTGTACCCGCTGTCGCATATTTCCTACGGCGAATACAGCGCCGAGAAGTACGAAGTCGAGATGACCGGCAACCTCAACACGGTGGTGCGAGCCATTCAGGAGTCCGGGTCATGACGGCGGCGGAACAACTGAGTGCAGTCAGCGTCGGCCCGACACTTGAGTTCGACCAGATTGCGCTGACGCTCGGTCGCACCGTGATCCTTGATGACGTGAGCTTCCAGGTACAGCCGGGCAGCATTCATGCGCTGGTCGGCCCCAACGGCGGCGGCAAAAGCTCGCTGATCAAGACACTGCTGGGCCAGACACCTCATCAGGGACGGTTGAGCCTGCACTGGCCGGCCACGCCCGGCACCATTGGCTATGTGCCCCAGGCCCTGGAGTTCGACCGGGGCTTGCCGATGACCGTGGATGATTTCATGGCGGCCATGTGCCAACGGCGTCCGGCGTTTCTGGGCCTGTCCAAGCATTACGCCGGCGCGATTGGCGATGCGCTGGAGCGCGTCGGCATGCAAGACAAACGCAAGCGGCGCATGGGCGCGCTGTCCGGCGGTGAGCGCCAGCGCGTGTTGCTGGCCCAGGGACTGATCCCGGCGCCGCAGCTGCTGGTGCTGGATGAACCGATGTCGGCGCTTGATGAAGCCGGTATCCAGGTGTTTGAGCGCCTGCTGAATGACTGGCGCCTGGCGGGAATCACCGTGCTATGGATCGAACATGACCTGGAAGCTGTGGGCCGCCTGGCCGACCGCGTCACCGGCCTCAACCGCCGCGTGCTGTTCGACGCCACGCCCAAAGAGGCGTTGACCCCGGATCGCCTGCTGACCCTGTTCTCTACCCACCCTCGGAGCCCGGCGCAATGAGTTATGAAGCCTTTCGCTTGATGGTCCAGGGCTGGGCCTCTGCCGGTTATCTGCCGGAGGCGCTGGCCTACGGTTTTGTGGTCAACGCCCTGCTCGCCGGTCTGCTGATCGGCCCGGTACTGGGCGGCCTGGGCACGCTGGTGGTGGTCAAGCGCTTCGCGTTTTTCTCCGAAGCGGTCGGCCACGCGGCGCTGACCGGCGTGGCGGTGGGCATCCTGCTCGGTGAACCCTACACCGGCCCGTATGGCGCGCTGTTCGGCTACTGCCTGCTGTTCGGCATCCTGCTCAACTACCTGCGCAACCGCACCGGCCTGGCGCCGGATACCTTGATCGGCGTGTTCCTGTCGGTGTCCCTGGCGCTGGGTGCGAGCCTGTTGCTGATCCTGGCCGGCAAGATCAACGTGCATATCCTCGAGAACGTACTGTTCGGCTCGGTATTGACGGTCAACGGCAACGACCTGCTGGTGCTGGCGGTGGTCGGCTCGTTGGTGATGGCCCTGGCACTGCCGTTGTACAACCGCATCATGTTGGCCAGCTTCAACCCGCAATTGGCGGCGGTACGCGGTGTAGCGGTGAAGACCCTGGACTACCTGTTCGTGATTCTGGTGACGCTGATCACCGTCGCGGCGGTCAAGGTCATCGGCGCGATCCTGGTGGGTGCGCTGCTGGTGATTCCCGCCGCTGCGGCGCGTCTGTTGAGCCAGTCGCTCAAGGGCTTCTTCTGGATCTCCGTCGCGATTGCCACCATCAGCACCCTGTGCGGAATCCTGCTGCCGATCATCTTCGACCTGCCCGTGCCGTCCGGCGCCGCGATCATCCTGGTCGCCGGTATCGCCTTCGCCCTGGCCGCCATCGCGCGCGGCACGGTGCCCAGCCTTAAAGGGAATCTTGGATAATGCGCTCCGTTCTTTCTCCCCTGGCCCTGGCCATCGCTTGTTTCTTCACCACGCCGTTGATGGCGGTTGAAGCGGCCAAACCGGCTGCCCACGCGGCAAAGCCGGTCAAAGTGTTGGCCTCGTTGCCGATCACCTACGGCCTGGCTGAAGTGCTGCTCAAAGGCACCGACGTGCAGCTTGAACGCGCCGCGCCGGCCAATCTGCCCGGTTCGCGACAAGTGTCCTACTTCACCGGCCGTGGCGCCCCCGCCCTGAATAGGTTGGCGCTGGATGCCGACGCCGCCATCGGCCTGCGTTCGCTGTGGGCCGACGACCCGCTGTACCCGGTGGCGCGGCGCAGCAATATCCGCATCGTCGAAGTCGATGCTGCACGCCCGGTGGACGGCGGTCTGCCTGGCATCGCGGTGCAGCCGGGCGTCACCGATGGTTTGAACAGCCAGCCGTGGCAATCGAGCAACAACATGGGACGCATGGCCGATGTGCTGGCCGCCGACCTGAGCCGCCTCGCCCCCACCGCCAAGCCGAAGATCGACGCCAACCTCGCCGCCCTCAAACAGCGCCTGCTCAAGCTCACCGCCGACAGCGAAGCACGACTGGCCAAGGCGGATAACCTGAGCGTGGTCAGCTTGAGTGATCACTTCGCGTACTTGGTCAGCAGTTTGAATCTGGAAGTGCTCAGCACCGATGCACGGCCCGACGCGGATTGGACGCCTGAGGCGTTGCAGAAACTGAGTGCCGAGTTGAAGGGCAACGAGGTGGCGGTGGTGCTGCATCATCGGCAGCCGAGTGAGGCGGTCAAGGCGGCGGTGAGCGCCGGGGGGTCGAAGCTGTTGGTGTTGAATGTGGACGGTGCCGAGCCGGTGACAGAGCTGGAAACCAATGTGGATCAGGTGATCAAGGCACTCACACCTGCTATCTGACTGACTCAACCTGTCTGGAGAGGCTTGCTGTGGTGAGCAGGCTTGCCCTGCGCTGGGCTGCGAAGCAGCCCTAACACCTCAAACCGCGTTGTACCTGAAAAAATGCGGTGGCTTTATTAGGGCGGCTTCGCCACCCAGCGCGGGGCAAGCCCGCTCACCACAAATCAGACCACATCCACACCGACATGAATGGCATCATGCCGCCAGAACTCCAGGTCGCAATCGATCAACCGCTGGTGCTGGTCATAATTGACCCGGGCGATCCGTAAGCCCGGGCTGCCCACCGACACGCGCAACGCGGCGGCGGCTTCCACTGGCAGTGAGGTCGGCACGATTTCAAAGCGCACGCGCCCGTAGTGCAAATCGTATTTGCGCGCATACAGCTCAGTCATCGACTGATTCAAATCACACGCCAGGATCCCGGGAAAATACTGCGGGTTCAGGTAGTGCTCCACATACAGCACCAAGCGCCCATCGATCCGCCGGCCCCGGCAGATCTGGATCACACTGGACAGCGCCGGCAACTGCAACCACGCACACACCGCCGCCGACGCCGGCTGCAAGCGCGCCGAAATCACTTCGGTGGACGCCACGCGCCCCTGGTCGCTGACCATCGCGTGAAAGTGGCTGCGTTGCATCAGGTTGTAGGCCAGCCGTGGCGGCGAAACAAACCAGCCGCGCCGCTCCTCGCGATAGATCTGGCCTTGGGCTTCCAGTTGTAACAAGGCTTCCCGCACGGTAATCCGGGTGGTACCAAACAACTCGCTGAGCTTGCGTTCGGCGGGTAGTTTGCTGGCAGGCGGCAACAAACCGTGGTCGATCTGCTCTTGCAGCGCCAGGCCAATGGATGTCACCGCCTTGATTGCCTCATCACGCATCAACGTTACCTATCTGGACTAGACCAGCACCGTTCGGGTGCATAAACCGCGCTGTATTTGGGCTGTTACGGTTGCATGCCAGCCTAGGCATTGCAGATGACCGACAGATGACAGTCCCCGTCGATCCCCCGCAGCACACCCTGCAATACATCGGCCAAGTCCAATCAATGCGGGCACTTGGACATGGTCTACGCTCATCCTGAACTTAGCGACATCTACGCTTTGAAAACGACATCGACATGAAACTGTCATCCATCGCGTCTAGATTGGCTCAGGTATTGCTCTGACCTAGACCAACAACACAGCAGAAAAAACCGCCGCGTTGAAAACGCCCAAAGGAGCTTCGGATGAAACAGCTTTTCCTGGCATCACTGTTAGGCTCGACCATTGCCATGTGCACCGCCGCCATGGCCGCTGATACCGATCTAAAAACCCTGGAAGCTGCCGCAAAGGCAGAAGGCGCTGTAAACAGCGTCGGCATGCCCGATGACTGGGCCAACTGGAAAGGCACCTGGGAAGACCTGGCCAAGACCTACGGCCTCAAGCACATCGACACCGACATGAGCTCGGCCCAGGAAATCGCCAAGTTCAAGGCTGAGAAAGACAACGCCAGCGCCGACATCGGCGACGTGGGCGCAGCGTTCGGTCCGATCGCGGTGAAGCAGGAAGTCACCCAACCGTACAAACCGTCCACCTGGGCCCAGGTTCCGGATTGGGCTAAAGACAAAGACGGTCATTGGGCCTTGGCCTACACCGGCACCATCGCGTTTATCGTCAACAAGAAGCTGCTGCACGGTTCTGAAGTGCCAACCAGTTGGGCGGACCTGCAGAACGGCAAGTACAAGGTCTCCATCGGCGACGTGAGCACCGCGGCACAAGCAGCCAACGGTGTACTGGCAGCGGCCATTGCCAATAAAGGCGACGAAAAGAACATCGCCCCAGGCCTGCTGTTCTTCACCAAGATCGCTCAGCAAGGTCGTCTCTCGCTGTCCAACCCGACCATCGCCACCATGGAAAAAGGCGAAGTCGAAGTGGGCGTGGTCTGGGACTTCAACGGCCTGAGCTACAAGGCCAAGATGGCCAACCCGGATGACTACGTGGTGTTGATCCCATCGGACGGCTCGGTGAAATCCGGCTACACCACCATCATCAACAAATACGCCAAGCACCCGAACGCCGCCAAGCTGACCCGCGAATACATCTTCAGCGACGCCGGCCAGCTCAACCTGGCGAAAGGCAATGCGCGCCCGATTCGCGCTGAAACCGACCTGAAACTGCCGGCCGACATCGCCAAGAACCTGATCCCGGGCGAGCAGTACACCAAGGCCAACCCGCAGCCGATCAAGGATGCGGATGCCTGGGAAGCCACGTCCAAGAAGCTGCCTCAGTTGTGGAACGAGCAGGTCATCGTAGAGATGAAGTAAAGGTCTGAAATGCAGTCAGTGTGGGAGCTGGCTTGCCTGCGATAGCGGTGTATCAGTCGACATAGATGGTGAATGTCAGACCGCTATCGCAGGCAAGCCAGCTCCCACATTTTGACCCAGTTAAGTCAGAAAAATTGAGTCAAACCTACTGTCGCGGAGCCCCAGCCCCCATGAAGCACACTGTCATCCTTGTCGTGCTCGACGGCCTGAACTTCGAGGTTGCCCGACACGCCATGGGGCACTTGCAGGCCTACGTCGGCGCAGGACGCGCAGCCCTCTACAAACTGGAATGTGAACTGCCCGCCCTGTCCCGCCCGCTGTATGAATGCATCCTCACCGGCGTGCCTCCAATCCAGAGCGGCATCGTGCACAACAACGTCTCGCGCCTGTCCCACCAGCGCAGCATTTTCCATTACGCCACCGACGCCGGGCTGACCACGGCAGCGGCGGCTTACCATTGGGTCAGCGAGTTGTACAACCGTACGCCCTTCCTCGCCGCCCGCGACCGTCATACCGACGACAAGTCACTGGCGATCCAGCACGGGCATTTCTACTGGAATGACCATTACCCGGATTCCCACCTGTTTGCCGACGCCGAGAGCCTGCGTCTCAAACACGCGCCGAACTTCCTGGTGGTGCACCCGATGAACATCGACGACGCCGGCCACAAGCACGGCCTCGACACCCCGCAATACCGCAACAGCGCACGCTCGGCCGACATTATCCTGGCCGACTACCTGCAAGTCTGGCTCGACGCCGGTTACCAAGTGCTGGTGACCGCCGACCACGGTATGAACAACGACCGTTCCCATAACGGCCTGTTGCCGGAAGAGCGAGAAGTGCCGCTGTTCGTTCTCGGCAATGCCTTCAGCCTCGACCCCAACGCCACACCGAAACAGACCGACCTCTGCGGCACCGTCTGCGAGTTGCTGGGCGTGCCCCACGACAAACCTGTCTGCCGGGAGCTGTTGAAATGATCCGTGGCAAATGGTTGGCGCTGCTGTGCCTGGTGCCCTTCGCGCTGTTCTTTATCGTGTTTGAAATTGCCCCGCTGGTGTGGGTGCTGATCAACAGCCTGCAAACTGAAGAAGCCGGTTGGGGCGTGGAAAACTTCGTACGCATCTTCAGCTCGAAGTTCTACCTGCAAGCCATTCAGTTCAGTTTGGAAATCAGCTTCTACTCCAGCATCTTCGGCATCATCATCGCCACGCTGGGCAGCTACTCGTTGCGCCGGGTGGATTCGCCGCTGCGCAATTTCGTCACCGCCTTCGCCAACATGACCAGCAACTTTTCCGGTGTGCCCTTGGCCTTCGCGTTCATCATTTTGCTGGGCTTCAACGGCAGCATCACGATCATGCTCAAGCAGGCGGGGATCATTCAGGACTTCAATCTGTATTCGAAGACCGGCTTGATCATCCTCTATACCTACTTCCAGATTCCCCTGGGCGTGTTGCTGCTGTACCCGGCCTTCGATGCGTTGCGCGAAGACTGGCGTGAGTCGGCTGCACTGCTCGGCGCGAATGGCTGGCAGTTCTGGCGGCATATCGGCCTGCCCGTGCTCACCCCGGCCCTGCTCGGTACGTTCGTGATTCTGTTGGCCAACGCCTTGGGCGCCTACGCCACGGTGTACGCCTTGACCACCGGTAACTTCAACGTGCTGCCGATCCGTATCGCCGGGCTGGTCTCCGGTGATGTGTCCCTCGACCCGAACTTGGCCAGCGCCCTGGCCGTGGTGCTGGTGGCGCTGATGACCGTGGTCACCGTGGTCCATCAACTGCTGCTCAAGAGGAGCTACCATGTCTCGCGCTGAAGCCGGCCCGGCCTCCCTCTACCATCGGGTGGTGGTGTGGCTGCTGTTTGCAATCCTGGTACTGCCGTTGATAGGCACCTTTGTCTACTCCATTGCCAGCAGTTGGTCGGCGACCATCCTGCCCGCCGGCTTCACGGTGAAATGGTACGTGCAGCTGTGGAGCGACCCGCGCTTCCTGATGGCCTTCGGGCAATCGTTGCTGGTGTGCGTCGGCGCGCTGATCCTGTCGGTGGTGCTGATTTTGCCGCTGCTGTTTGTGGTGCATTACCACTTCCCCAAGCTCGATGCGCTGATGAACATCCTGATCCTGCTGCCCTTCGCGGTACCACCGGTGGTGTCGTCAGTGGGCCTGCTGCAACTGTATGGCTCCGGGCCGATGGCGATGGTCGGCACACCGTGGATTCTGATCGGTTGCTACTTCACCGTGGCGCTGCCGTTCATGTACCGGGCGATCACCAACAACCTGCAGGCGATCAACCTGCGCGACCTGATGGACGCGTCGCAACTGCTCGGCGCCAGCACCTGGCAAGCGGCGATCCTGGTGGTGCTGCCGAACCTGCGCAAAGGCTTGATGGTGGCGTTGCTGCTGTCGTTCTCGTTCCTGTTCGGTGAGTTCGTGTTCGCCAACATTCTGGTGGGTACCCGCTACGAAACCCTGCAGGTCTACCTGAACAACATGCGCAACAGCAGCGGCCATTTCACCAGTGCCGTCGTGATTTCCTATTTCTTCTTTGTGCTGGTGCTGACCTGGGCCGCCAATATCTTGAACAAGGACAAAAGCCAATGAGCTTCGTCAGCGTCCAACACCTGCAAAAAGGCTACGCCGGCACTCCGGTGTTCAGTGACATCAACTGCGAGATCGCCAAGGGTGAGTTCGTCACCCTGCTCGGTCCGTCCGGTTGCGGCAAATCCACGCTGCTGCGCTGCATCGCCGGCCTGACCTCGGTGGACAGTGGGAAAATCCTGCTGGATGGGCAAGACATAGTCCCGCTGAGCCCGCAGAAACGTCACATCGGCATGGTGTTCCAGAGCTATGCACTGTTCCCCAACATGACCGTGGAGCAGAACGTCGCCTTCGGCCTGCGCATGCAGAAGGTCAATGCCGACGACAGCCACAAGCGCGTGCAGGAAGTGCTGCAACTGGTGGAACTCAAGGACCTGGCCGGTCGTTACCCGCACCAGATGTCCGGCGGCCAGTGCCAGCGCGTCGCCCTCGGCCGCTCCCTGGTCACCCGCCCGCGCCTACTGCTGCTGGATGAGCCGCTGTCGGCGCTGGATGCACGCATTCGCAAGCACCTGCGTGAACAGATCCGCCAGATCCAGCGCGAATTGGGGCTGACCACCATCTTCGTGACCCATGACCAGGAAGAAGCCCTGACCATGTCCGACCGGATCTTCCTGATGAACCAGGGCAAGATCGTGCAGAGCGGCGATGCCGAAACCCTCTATACCGCGCCTGTCGATGTGTTCGCCGCCGGTTTCATCGGCAACTACAACCTGCTGGACGCCGACAAGGCCACCCAGTTGCTGCAACGCCCGATCAACAGCCGCATCGCCATTCGCCCGGAGGCCATCGAACTGAGCCGCGACGGCGAACTGGACGCCCTGGTGCGCAGCCACAGCCTGCTGGGCAACGTGATTCGCTATCGCATCGAGGCGCGCGGCGTGGAGCTGGTGGTGGATGTGCTCAACCGCTCGGCCGACGACCTGCACCCGGACGGACAACGCCTGGCACTTTCCATCGACCCAAGCGCCCTGTGTGAAGTAGCCTGATGCAACGTTTCATTTGAGAGAGCATGACGGATGGCATTGGTAATTTTTGATCTGGACGACACCCTCATCCACGGCGACTGCGCCACCCTGTGGAGCGAGCAGATGGGCCGCCTGGGCTGGGTCGACCCTGAATCGTTCATGCGCAAGAACCACGAACTGATGGACGCCTACAGCCAGGGCAAACTGAAGATGGAAGACTTCATGGACTTCAGCCTGGAGCCGATGATTGGCCGCACGCCGGAGGAAATCGAGCATCTGGTGGAGCCGTGGGTCGAGGACGTGATCGAGCCGCTGATCTACAGCGACGCCACCAAGACCATCGCTCGGCACCGTGCGAAGGGTGATCGGATCCTGGTGATCTCGGCGTCGGGCACGCACCTGGTCACGCCGATTGCGGCGCGGATCGGGATTGATGAAGTGCTGGGGATTGAATTGGATGTCAGCCATGGCGTGTACAGCGGACGCACCGTGGGTGTGCTGACCTATCGCGAGGGCAAGATCACTCGGTTGCTGGAATGGTTGGAAAAGGAAGGTGAAACGCTGGAGGACGCGTATTTCTATTCGGATTCGCGCAATGATTTGCCGTTGCTGTTGAAGGTGGATCATCCGCAGGTGGTGAACCCGGACCCGGTATTGCGCGAGCACGCCGAAAAAGCTGGCTGGCCAATCCACGATTGGACCTGACACACCGCTCCCTGTAGGAGCCGGCTTGCCGGCGATGGCGGTGTGTCAGATGAAACATTCTTCATCGATACACCGCCATCGCCGGCAAGCCGGCTCCTACCGTTTTGATCGCGTTGCAATTCAGGCCAAAGATTCGTCGATCACCAACACCAACTTCCCGGAAATCTGGTTGGTCGCCAGCTCGGCAAACGCCGCCTCGGCATCCTTGATCGGGAAGGTCTTGGCCAGTTGCGGGCTCAGCCGCCCTTCAACAAACAACGGCCACACATGCTGGCTCAAGTCACTGAACAGGTCGGCCTTGAACTGATCACTGCGGCTGCGCAGGGTCGAGCCCAACAACTGGATACGCTTGCCCAGTACCTGCGCCAAGTCCAACTGAGCCTCACGGCCGCCCATCAAGCCGATCAATACCCAGCGGCCGTCCAGGGCCAGCAGCTTCAGGTCCAGCGCCGCATAGTTGCCACCGACCGGGTCGAGGATCACATCAAACGGCCCGAAATCCCGCAACCCTTCGAGGCCATCGGTGCGCACCACGCCGCCCTGGGCGCCGAGTTCTTCGCAATAGGCCAGGCGCTCCGCCGAGCCGACGCTGACCCAGCACGGGCTGCCGAACGCCTTGCACAGCTGGATCGCCGCCGAGCCCACACCACTGGCGCCGGCATGCAGCAACACCTTTTCGCCAGGCCTGAGACCGGCCAGTTGGAACAGATTGAGCCACGCGGTGCTGTACACCTCAGGCAATGCCGCCGCTTCGATCAGCGACAAACCTTCTGGCACCGGCAATACATGACGCGCATCCACCACCACTTCTTCAGCCATGCCACCGCCGGCCAACAGCGCGCAGACACGGTCGCCAACCTGCCAGGATGAGCCCGACCCCACTTCGCTGATCACCCCGGAACACTCTAGGCCCAACACCTGGCTCGCGCCCGGCGGCGGCGGATAAAGCCCGGCGCGCTGTAATAAATCGGCGCGATTCAGGCCCGCTGCCGCCACGCGAATGCGAACTTGCCCTACATCGCAGGTAGGACTGGGTTCTTCCAACCACTCCACATGACCGTCAACGCCTTGCAATGCTTTCACAGTGCCTCCATAGTGAGTCTGGACTGAGCCCGTAGCTGTATCGCCGGGCTTTTTGCATTATGCGACCGGACCATATGGAACCGGCTCCCTCAAAGACGGCCTAATATGCGTTATCAATTGCCCCCGCGTCGAATCAGCATGAAGCATTTGTTCCCCAGCACCGCCCTCGCTCTTTTCATTGGTCTCGGCTTCGCGTCGACATCGACCAATACGTTCGCAGCCAACAGCTGGGACAACCTTCAGCCGGATCGCGATGAGGTGATTGCCAGCCTTAACGTCGTCGAACTGCTCAAGCGCCATCACTACAGCAAGCCGCCGCTGGACGACGCGCGCTCGGTGATCATCTATGACAGCTACCTCAAGCTGCTGGACCCGTCGCGCAGCTACTTCCTGGCCAGTGATATCGCCGAGTTCGACAAGTGGAAGACGCAGTTCGACGACTTCCTCAAGAGCGGCGACCTGCAACCCGGCTTCACCATCTACAAGCGTTACCTGGACCGCGTCAAAGCGCGTCTGGACTTCGCCCTGGGTGAGCTGGGCAAAGGCGTCGACAAGCTCGACTTCACCCAGAAGGAAAGCCTGCTGGTCGACCGTAAGGACGCGCCTTGGCTGACCAGCACCGCCGCCCTCGATGACCTGTGGCGCAAACGCGTCAAGGACGAGGTGCTGCGCCTGAAGATCGCCGGCAAAGAGCCTAAGGCCATCCAGGAGCTGTTGACCAAGCGCTACAAGAATCAACTGGCACGTCTGGACCAGACCCGTGCCGAAGATATCTTCCAGGCCTACATCAACACCTTCGCGATGTCCTACGATCCGCACACCAATTATCTGTCGCCAGATAACGCGGAAAACTTTGATATCAACATGAGTCTGTCGCTGGAGGGCATCGGTGCCGTCCTGCAAAGCGACAATGACCAGGTCAAGATCGTGCGCCTGGTGCCGGCAGGTCCGGCAGACAAGACCAAGCAAGTGGCTCCGGCCGACAAGATCATCGGTGTTGCCCAGGCCGACAAAGAAATGGTCGACGTGGTCGGCTGGCGCCTGGACGAAGTGGTCAAGCTGATCCGTGGGCCGAAAGGCAGCGTGGTGCGCCTGGAAGTGATTCCGCACACCAATGCACCGAACGACCAGACCAGCAAGATCGTGTCCATCACCCGTGAAGCGGTGAAGCTCGAAGACCAGGCCGTGCAGAAGAAAGTCCTCAACCTCAAGCAGGATGGCAAGGACTACAAGCTGGGCGTGATTGAAATCCCGGCCTTCTACCTGGACTTCAAGGCGTTCCGCGCGGGCGATCCGGACTACAAGTCCACCACCCGCGACGTTAAGAAAATCCTGACAGAACTGCAGAAGGAAAAAGTCGACGGCGTAGTGATCGACCTGCGCAACAACGGCGGCGGTTCCCTGCAGGAGGCCACGGAGCTGACCAGCCTGTTCATCGACAAGGGCCCGACCGTGTTGGTGCGCAACGCTGACGGCCGTGTGGATGTGCTGGAAGACGAGAACCCGGGCGCCTTCTACAAAGGCCCGATGGCGCTGCTGGTCAACCGCCTCTCGGCCTCGGCTTCGGAGATTTTCGCCGGCGCCATGCAGGACTACCACCGCGCCCTGATCATCGGCGGCCAGACCTTCGGCAAAGGCACCGTGCAGACCATCCAGCCGCTGAACCATGGCGAACTGAAACTGACGCTGGCCAAGTTCTACCGGGTTTCCGGGCAGAGCACCCAGCACCAGGGCGTACTGCCGGACATCGATTTCCCGTCGATCATCGACACCAAGGAAATCGGCGAAAGCGCCCTGCCGGAAGCCATGCCGTGGGACACCATCCGCCCGGCGATCAAGCCCGCTTCGGATCCGTTCAAGCCATTCCTGGCGCAGTTGAAGGCTGACCACGACACCCGCTCCGCCAAGGATGCCGAGTTCGTGTTCATCCGCGACAAGCTGGCCCTGGCCAAGAAGCTGATGGAAGAAAAAACCGTCAGCCTCAACGAAGTGGACCGCCGCGCGCAGCACACCGACATCGAAAACAAGCAACTTGCACTGGAAAACATCCGCCGCAAGGCCAAGGGTGAAGATCCACTCAAGGAGCTGAAGAAAGAAGACGAAGATGCGTTGCCGACCGAAGCGGATAAAACCAAGCCGGAAGACGACGCCTACCTGGCCGAGACGGGCCGGATCCTGCTGGACTACCTGAAGATCACTAAGCAGGTGGCCAAGCAATAAATGATGGCGATTTAATGTGATCGCTCAGCAGAGTGTCATCATATAGACATCATTCTGTCGTGAAATGAAGGACCGCAGGTTTCCAGCCTGCGGTCCTTTTTTTTCGATCGAGATCGCCATGACCATGACCGAACAGCTGAATGCATTGGGCGTTATCCTGGCTCAAGGCAGTTTGCACAGCCTGTTCCAACCGATCATCAGCCTGTCTGAACGGCGCATTCTCGGCTATGAAGCCCTCAGTCGTGGTCCTTCCAACAGCCCGTTGCACTCCCCCATCGCCCTCTTCTCGGTGGCCAGCCAGGCCGGGCGACTCAGTGAGCTGGAGATCGCCTGCCGCGAAAGCGCGTGCCGACGTTTCAGTGAACAGAAGCTGCCGGGCAAGCTGTTCCTCAACGTCTCACCACAGTCCCTGATGGAAACCGCGCATCAACCGGGGCGTACCCTGCAATTGCTGCGTGACTTCGGCATCCCACCCAGCCAAGTGGTGATCGAACTCACTGAGCAAACCCCCACCAACGATATCGACCTGCTGCAAACGGCCCTGCACCACTACCGCAACATGGGATTCTCAATTGCCCTGGATGACTTGGGCGCCGGTTATTCCAGCCTGCGCCTATGGTCGGAGTTGCGCCCGGATTATGTGAAGATCGACCGACACTTCATCGACGGCATCCATCAGGACGCGCTCAAACGGGAATTTGTCGGCTCCATCCTGCAAATCGCCAAGGCGTCGCGTGCCCAAGTGATTGCCGAAGGAATCGAGTTGCCTGAAGAGTTGGCCGTACTGACGGAGATGGGCGTGGACCTGGTCCAAGGTTACCTGCTCTGCCGCCCGCAGGAGCAGCCGCCGCAGGAAGCGCGCCTGATGCTGCCCAAGCCCGACAGCGCCAACGTGGCGCTGAACGACGAAGGCAGCGACCTGAGCGCCTTACTCAGCGAACAGCCTGCGGTGGATCAGGACACCGCCACCGCCCAGGTGCTGGAAGCGTTCCGGCGCCAGGCCAACCTCAATTCCCTGGCGGTGCTGGATGGGCGTGGGCACCCGATCGGTATCGTTCACCGGCATTCACTGTCGGATGCGCTGCTGAAACCTTTCGCCACCGACCTGTTTGCGCGCAAGCCCATCAGTCGCTTGATGAGCACCGACTTTCTGGCAGTGGAGCTGAGCCAGTCCCTGCAACAAGTCAGCCGTTTGCTCACCAGCCGCGCGCGGCAACGCATCGAAGAAGACTTCATCATCACGCTCAATGGCGATTATCTGGGCCTGGGCCGGGTGATCGATGTGCTCAAGCTGATCACCGAATTGAAGATCCAACAAGCGCGCTACGCCAACCCGCTGACCCTGCTACCGGGCAATGTGCCGATCCAGCAGTGCCTGACGCGCCTGTTGCAGCAACAGCGTGAATCGGTGATCTGCTACGTGGATATCGACAGTTTCAAGCCGTTCAACGATATCTACGGCTATGGGCGTGGGGATGAGGTGTTGTTGTGCCTGGCGCAGTGCTTGAACGACCGTGTCGACCCTAGCCGCGACTTTGTCGGGCATATTGGCGGTGATGATTTTTTGCTGGTGCTGGGCCCGCAGGATTGGCGCAAACGCCTTAATCAGCTGCTGGATGACTTCCACACCCAATGCCGGCGCTTCTACCGTGCCGAACACCTTGAAGCAGGCTGTTTCGTGGCGCTCAACCGCCAGGGCGTGCGCCAGGAGTTTGCGCTGCTGTCACTGTCCATCGGCGTGGTGCATTTGTATCCACAGGCCTGTGGACAACTCGATGCCAGCCAGTTGGCGGAGCTGGCCTCGCAGGCCAAGCACCATGCCAAGGACATGGCCGGCTATAGCATCCATGTGATCGACAGCATGGACGCGCTGCCCCAAGCGCTTTAGGCCTCTGCGGATTCCGGGTATTCGTATTCAAACACCCGCACCACTTCGGAGGCGTGCCAGGAGGCCGCGGCCACACCGTCGGACGGCCCGCTGAAGCGGCCCAAGCGCTCGACACATTCAAAGAAACCGGTACGCGGCAGGCGACTGGCGCCCTGGCTGATCACCAGCGAGCTGCGCAGCGGCTGCTCGGCCTTGGCGTCCAGCGCCGCCAGGTGTTCCAGGGCGGCGGCCAGGGTTTGCATGGCCGGTGTAGGGAATTGCAGGCGCTCCAGCAGCGCGCGGTAGGTCAGCAGATGGCGCTGGCGGCGCGCCTGGTCCAGTTCGTTGAGTAACCCATCCCAGTGTTGACGGCTGATACGTAGGCTCAAGATTCATCCCTCCAACCTGCAACGCCCAATTCCCAGGCCAGGCTGCGGCGGATCGCGGCATCCGGCTGGCGTTCACCACTTTCAATCAATCCAAGATACGAGGGGCTGATACCCACGGTGCGGGCCAGGGTCTCGATAGCCAGGCCTTTGGCTTCGCGCAAGCCGCGCAGGGCTGCGAGCGGGCGCAGGTCCTGATCAGGGGCAGCTTGGGCAGTCGATGAGAGAGGAGGTGGCGTTGGTTGTTGCTGACCGGCAGCTTTTAGCAGCGCCTGGTACTGGTCCCATGGCAACACCGCGTATTCGGGTTCGCCATTACGTGAAATTATCTGAATATCCATGACCGCCCCGTAGGATAACAACACTTACTGAGTAAGCTCTTTCCTTAGGAGTGTAATCCTAACAGCCATAAAGGTCGCAGGGGGATAGTCACATCATCCGTTTTTTTGCGGGCTTTCCTTGGCCAACAGCGCGGGCGTCGCAGGCAGGCGCTCAACCACGGCAAGCTTTTCCGGACGCTGGGCGTCGCGCCAGGCGCGGAAAGCGCTCAGTTCGCCGTCCAGGGTCTTCATGACCCATGCCAGCACGGCAATGTCGTCCAGCATGCCAAACATGGGGATAAAGTCCGGGATCGCATCAATCGGGCTAAGGAAGTACATTAAGCCTGCCACCACCGAGATCAGTGCCTTGGGACTGATCGCCCGGTACTCGCCGCGCCAGTAAGCCAGGCACAAGGCCTGGAGCAACTTGAGGTCATCCTTGAGCTTGCCCAGGCGATTACCTTGGCTGGAGCCCTTGGCAGCGACGGCGAACAGCAGCGTCGGCAAGCGCCCACGCCCCAGGAGGCGTGCAGCCATGGGCAGGAAACGGGTGAAATTGAAGGGTGGTCTCATCGGTCACTCCAGTTCCAGGCGACATAAAAGGTTATCCACACAAATTGTGGATAACCTTGTGAACAGAGCCTATTTTCTGGCCTGAAAGCCACGTAGTACAAGGCTTGCAGTCAGATCGGGCGTTTTTTGCGCACATAAAAAAAACCCAAGATTTCATTGACTTGGCATTGATGTGCGGCTACCCGTACTCGAGTCTTATATCAGACTGCTACCTGCCACAGACGTTCGTTTGGATCTGCACTGGCTTCAATGTGGGAGCTGGCTTGCCTGCGATTGCGGCGTTTTAGTCATAGAGGGGCTGGCTGATCCACCGCTATCGCAGGCAAGCCAGCTCCCACATTTAGAAATGTGCACCTCCCAGAAACAACAACGCCCCGTCGAGACGGGGCGTTGTGTGTTCAGGCGCCTGTTACTTCTTGGCAGCCGGTGCAGCAGGAGCGTCAGCCTTGGCTGGGTCCTTGATGGCCAACAGTTCCAGGTCGAACACCAGCACGGAGTTGGCTGGGATCGCTGGGCTTGGGCTTTGTGCGCCGTAGGCCAGGTCGGAAGGAATGTACAGCTCGACCTTCTCGCCGACGTGCATCAGTTGCAGGCCTTCGACCCAACCTGGGATCACGCCGCTGACAGGCAGGTCAATCGGGCTACCGCGATCCACGGAACTGTCAAAGGTAGTGCCGTTGGTGAGTTTGCCGGTGTAGTGCACAGTCACCACGTCAGTCGGCTTAGGCTGGGCGCCGTCGGCTTTCTTGGTGATCTTGTACTGCAGACCGGAAGCGGTGGTGACTACGCCGTCTTTCTTGGCGTTGTCTTCGAGGAATTTCTTGCCGGCGGCTGCCGACTCTTCGCTCATTTTGGTCATGCGTTCTTCAGCACGCTTCTGCAGTGCGGCAAACGCTTCAACCAGCTCGTCGTCTTTGAGCTTCTGCTCTTTCTTGCCGACGGCGTCTTCGATGCCTTGGGCTACTGCTTTGGAGTCCAGGTCATCCATGCCTTCTTGGGCAAGGCTCTTGCCCATGTTCAGGCCGATGCCGTAGGAAGCTTTCTGCGCCGGGGTTTTCAGCTCTACGCTGGTCTGCGAATCACAACCCGCAAGTACCAGGCTAACCAGGGCCACCGCCGCCGCCAACCGATGCTGTTTCATGCTATTTCCTTGTTCATGCGCCAAAAGGGCATTCGAATAAAGTCGCGAGCTTATCAGGCGGCCACGACCAATGGCTACCGGCATGTGAGCAGGAAACTTCTGATAAGTTCACGTGTTTAAAAGCATTTTCATTCATGATGGGACCCCGCGAAGGATCGTGGGACCGCCTAGTACCAGGCTCATGGCCACTTGCCGCACCTGTGGCGTAGTGGCATAACATCGCGACAACTCGACAAGGATAGTTATCTTGCGCATTTTTTCCCGTGTTTTACTCCTGATACTCACTCTGCTGGGCATCGTCCTGGCCGTGGTGCTCTATTACACCGTCAACCCCAAGTTGCCGGACTACGTGCCCGTGGAGCAGGTGCACTACCAGGACCAATGGAGTGCCACCGACCGCCAGACCTATTACTTCACGCCCCAGGGCACCCAGGTAAAAGGCCTGCACTACGACTGGTTCACCGCCCTCGAATTGCCGTTTTCCGAGCAGCGTTTTGCTACGCCGGCGTATCTGGCGCGCTTCGGTTTCCTGGTCGACCCCAAACAAGTGCCCACCGCACAAAACCCCGGCAACCTGCCAGTGGGTTTCGCCCGGCATAAAAACGCCGACAGCAACGCCGAATACCTGGATATCACCTGCGCCGCCTGCCACACTGGCGAACTGCGTTACAAAAACCAGGCCCTGCGTATCGATGGCGGTTCCGCCCAGCACGTATTGCCGTCCAGCGTGCCAACCTTGCGCGGCGGCAGTTTTGGCCAGGCCCTGGTCGCCAGCCTCGCCGCCACCTATTACAACCCGTGGAAGTTCGAGCGTTTCGCCCGGCAGGTGCTGGGGGATCGCTACGACGCCGAGCACAAGCAATTGCGCCAGGACTTCAAGCAGTCGCTGAACAAGTTCCTCAAGGTGGCCTGGAACGATACCCACCGCGGCCTCTACCCCACCGAAGAAGGCCCCGGCCGCACGGACGCCTTTGGCCGTATCGCCAATGCCAGCTTTGGCGATGCCATTTCTGCGGACAACTATCGCGTCGCCAACGCACCGGTGGACTACCCGCAGCTGTGGGATATCTGGACGTTCGATTGGGTGCAGTGGAACGGTTCGGCCCAGCAACCCATGGCACGCAATATCGGTGAAGCCCTGGGTGTCGGTGCGACGCTTACTTTTTTCGACGCCGCCGGCCAGCCGCTTCAGGGCGATGCGCGTTACCCGTCCAGCGTAAGGGTGCGCGACCTCAACCTGATCGAAGAAACCCTGCAACGCCTCAAGCCACCGACCTGGCCCGAGGACCTGTTCGGCAGCATCGACAAGCCGCTCGCCGCCCAAGGCCGTGCACTGTTCGCCGAAAACTGCGCCGGCTGCCATGTGCCCAGCATCACCCAGGAAGGCGGCCGCCCGGTGCAACAACTGAAGATGCTGCCTGTGGACTACATCGGCACCGACCCTGGCACCGCCAGCAACATCGCCGACCAGCGCTACGACCTCAGCGCGTTGCAATGGGACCTGGCGGAACTGGCCAAGCTCAACGTCGAGCTGCACCCGACGCCGACCGAGCCACTGGACCTGAAAAAGATGTCCGTGGCCAAGGGCCTCGCCTACGTCACCGCCTTCGTCGAAGAACATGCCTACCGCGCCGCTGGCGTGACCCCGGCCGAGCGCCCGCGCCTGGACGGTTACGGCCTGCCCATCGGTGTGCGCGAGTTGCGTGCCTACAAGGCGCGGCCATTGGCAGGCGTTTGGGCGACGCCGCCGTTCCTGCATAACGGTTCGGTACCGACGATCTACCAGTTGCTCTCGCCCCAGGACGAGCGCAGCACCACCTTCTATAAAGGCACGTTCAACTACGACCCGCGCCACCTCGGCTTCGAGACCGGTGCGTTCAAGAATGCCTTTGTGTTCGATACCAAAATCACCGGCAACCACAACAGCGGCCACGAATTCCGCGCTGGCCAGCGTGGCAACGGCGTAATCGGCCGTGGTCTGCTGCCGCAGGAACGCTGGGCGCTGCTGGAATACCTCAAAGTGCTGGGCGGCCCGCTGGAGCAACAACTGCCATGATGATTCGATCCCCCTACGACCGACCTTCCCTGCTCGCCCGCCTGTGGCTGCGCATCGGCGCGTTCCTCGGCAAAACCCTGCTCTGGCTGGTAGGCCTCGGCCTGCTCGGCTGGCTGGGCGCCAGTGCCTGGTACGCCTGGCAGCACAGCGGCCCGGTGTCACCGAACGAGCAAATTCCGTCCGGTGAGGCGGCGATGACCCAAGGCATCATCCAGACGGCGGTGCGCATCGTTGACCAGCACCGTGAAGGCACGCGCTACCTGCGCGATGCCCATGCCAAAGCCCATGGTTGCGTGAAGGCCGAGGTCAGCGTGTTGGCCGACCTCGACCCGGCGCTGCGCCAGGGCGTATTCACCGAGCCAGGCAAGACCTGGCAGGCGATGATGCGACTGTCCAACGGCAACGCCTACCCGCAGTTCGACAGCATCCGTGATGCGCGGGGCATGGCGCTCAAGCTGCTGGATGTGCCAGGCAAGCAACTGCTGGCCGACCAACAGGCGCGCACGGAACAGGACTTCGTGATGTTCAGCCACCCGAACTTCTTTGTCAGCGATGTGGCGGAGTACGCGCAGAACATCGGCGCGCAAGCGGACGGCAAGAAAGTCCTGGCGTTCTTCCCCAAGGTCGACCCACGGACCTGGCAGGTGCGACATCTGTTTATCGCCCTGGCGACCCTGGCGCCCGCACCGGCCAGCCCGACGCAAACCACGTACTTTTCAGTGTCGCCCTACAAATTCGGTGCGGCCAACGCCAAGTTCCGTGTCGCGCCCGACCCGCAAAGTTGCCCGGAGTATGTGTTGCCCAAGCAAAACCAGGACCTGCCAAACTTCCTGCGCAGCGCCCTGAGCCAGCAGCTGTCCACCGACCGCAAGCCTGCGTGTTTCGTGCTGCAGATCCAGCGGCAGAACCCACAAAAATTCATGCCGATCGAAGACACCAGCATCGAATGGAAGGAGAGCGATGCGCCCTATGAAACCGTGGCCAAGGTACGCATCCCCGCGCAGGATTTCGACACCCCCGAGCAGAACCTGGCGTGCGACAACCAGTCGTTCAACCCTTGGTTTGGTGTAGCGGAGCACCGCCCCATCGGCGGTATCAACCGCTTGCGCAAGGCCGTGTATGAGGCGGTCAGCGACTACCGCCACAGCCGCAACGCCCCGTAAAGAATGCGTAACAATGGACCCGACGGCGTAAGGATTGCGTCGGGTCTATTGAGCCGTTTTCACCTCGCCTCTACCTTGAGCACCTACCCCAACACCCGTAGGAAGTCATCGTGGAAAGCTCAACCCTCGGCATGATCGTACTGACCTTGATCGCCGTGTTCGGCACCGCTTCTTTTTGCTTCGAACACCTGGCGACACGCCAGACCAAAAAGAAAAAAACCGGCCAGCACTGACCCTTATCCGACCTGTCCTGCCTCTGCCGTTCGAGCCTGCAACCACTGACGAAAACTACGCACCGCCGCCGGCGGGTTGCGGTGGTGCGGTTGCATCAGGTGCAGGCGACCGCGACTGTGCATGCTGTGGGGCAAGGCCATTTGCAGACGGCCGGACTCCAAGTCGCTTTCCAGCAAGCGCTTCCAGCCCAAAGCGACGCCATGCCCCATCACCGCCGATTGCATCAACAGTTGATAGCTGTTGGTCCGCAAGGCATGACGCGGGGTGTAGTAGTCGGCGCCGGCATCAGTGAACCAGTCGGCCCAGGTCAACCAGTCGTGGTGGTGGTCCTCGACGATCAACAAGGTGTGAGCGTGCAGCAAGTGGTGCAGGTCGCGAATCGGGCCGTGACGCTCAAGGTAACCAGGGCTGCACACGGTGATGACCTGCTCGCTGTCGAACACCGGCGACAGTTCCAGGCCGTGGGGCGCGGCCAATTCATCCAGGTGATAGAACAGGCCCAGGTCATATTCGCTGACATCCAGGTGGCTGGGGCTTTCGCTGCACAGGATGCGGATATCCAGGTCCGGGTGGTCGTGCTGGAACTGCGGCAACAGACCGGCCAGCCAGATGGAACTGATGGTGGGCGTGCTGGCCAGGGTCAACTGGCGATCGGCACCACGCCTGCGCAACTCGGCGGACTCGCGATCAAGCTCGCGCAACAGGCGTTGGACGGTACGGAAATAACGCACCCCAGCGGGTGTCAGGCTCAAACCCTGGGCCAGCCGATAAAACAGTGGACGGGCCAGGTCTTCTTCGAGACGTTTGACCTGCCGGCTGACCGCACTTTGGGTCAAATTCAGTTCGTGGGCCGCCTGGGTAAAGCTCAAATGACGGGCGGCCGCTTCGAAGGTCTGCAAGCAATTGAGGGGAGGAAGATCGACGTTTCGGCGCGACATGAGCAAGTCCATTGGCAATAACGGGCCCAGGTTACCCCAGGCCCGCAGAGATCACGTTGGCGAGCATCCTGCCAGTTGCCTGCTCAGAGTGCGACCCTGGCCACGCGTTTACTCCATTGCCGGCGGTGCTCAAGCTGCCCATTTTCCCAGGCGGTCTGCTCCGCTTCGATGTAGAACCACTCGGCGTCGGCGTGCACGCTCAAATGGCTTTCCACCTCCACGGCCCACTCGTCGCGGCCGACTCGGTAGTGCCATTCAATGTCAGCCTGCGTCGACAGCGGATCCCAGGGCAAGGTGCGGTATTGCTCGGTGCAACGTTGGTCCACCGACAGGCCATGGTCGGTAAAACGCACCGACCCCAAGTCATCTTCGATTTTCACGCAGACTTCACCACTGCCGACGTCTTCGATCAAGGTGCGTTTCGGCGCAGCGGCGCGTAGGACCTCCATCGCTACCGGCGTAGCCGACTGCGGCGCTTCGAACGGGCAGTCCACCCCCTCGCCTTTGAATATCGGCAGTTGCAGGCTTTGCAGGGTGGGTAGCAACGTCAGGGTGGTCAATTCACGGCTCGGCCACAGCAGCGGGAAACTCGCCGTGCTGAGCGCCAGACGCAAACGGTAGCCGGCGGGCAGGCGCATGCCGATGTGGTCGAGGTTTAACTGCACGTTCATGGGTTCACCGGGGACTACCGGCGTTACCTGGGAAAAATCCTCACGTAATGTGAGATTAAGCACACCGTAGCTGATCTGGGTGACTTGCCCGTCCGGCGCTATCGCATTCAGCCGGGCGACCAATTGACCACAGGAAGTGTCGCTTGCCAGGCGTAACGTGAGACGTGCATCGCCGAGCAACGCCAGCGGCTCGGTCAGCGGCTCGGAGTCGAAGCACAACGAATGGGCATCATCACGACGTTGATCCGTCGGACCATCGGGGCCAAACCAGATGGCGCAGTACTCGCCCTGGTGCAGGCCGGTGGTCAGCGGCGAACAAAGGCTGCGCGCCGCCGCCAAGGGCTGTGAACCCGCGCTCAGGCCTTGATCGCCCAGGCTGAAATCCGTCCATTGCACCTGCGGATCCGGCCAACCCGAGGTCTGCACCCAGATCCCTGGCCGCTCGGCATAACTGCCCTTCGGCGACAGAATATCCTGTAGGTAAAAGGTGCAGGCTGCGTCATCCATTACCCCGTTATCGATGCCCTTGAGCCAGTGATCCCACCAGCGTTTGGCCTCTTGCAGGAAGCCGATGGCCGGGTTGGGCACGGCAAAATGCGGGTACTTGTGGATCCACGGACCGATCATGGCTTTCTTCGGGCCCGGCAGATTTTCCATCAGGCGCGAAACGGTGTTGCGGTAGGCATCGCCCCAGCCGCCCACGGCATACACGGCCGCCTTGATCTTCGAATAGTCCTCGCATACCGAGCCGTGGCGCCAATAGTCATCGCGGGTCTGGTGCTGCAGCCAGGTTTCGGCCAGCAGCGGCATGGCTTCCAGGCGTTGGTGCCAGAGGTCTTTCCAGTCGTCGCCCACCAGCAAAGGATCCGGCACTGCTGCGCTGAAGTTGAGCATGGTGGCGGCCCAGCCGAAATTCTCCATCAACAGGTTGCCACCCTTGTAATGGATGTCGTCGGCAAAGCGGTCATCGGTGGAGCACAAGGTGATGATTGCTTTCAACGCCTCGGGCTGGCGTGCCGCGACTTGCAGGCCGTTAAAGCCGCCCCAGGAAATCCCCATCATGCCGACATTGCCGTCGCACCAGGGTTGCCGGCACAGCCAGTCGATCACTTCGAGGGCGTCTTCCTGTTCCTGCAGCAGGTATTCATCGGCCATCAGGCCCTGGGATTCGCCGTTGCCACGCATGTCCACCCGCACACACACATAGCCCTGCCCTGCCATCCACGGGTGGGTCAGCGCATCGCGTACGGCGGTGCCATCGCGTTTGCGGTACGGCAGGTACTCCAGGATTGCCGGGAAGGTCTGCAAATCGGCGCCTTCCGGCAACCAGATGCGGGCGGCCAGTTGAGTGCCGTCCTTCAAGGGGATCAGGCAGTGCTCGATTTCGCGCACGGTGTAAGCAAATTCAGTGACGATTTCCATCAGTAACTCCTACAGCGATTCAATCGATCAGCGGGCGAAATCCGGCACCGGGCTGGCGCCGCGCAGTTCCGTCTCGGGGGTCCGCTGAAGGCGTTTCACATCCAGCAATGCGGGATTTTTCAACCAGAAGATCAGCGAGGTACTGGCCAGCAACACCAGGATCATGCCGGGCAGACCGCCGAGGTTGGAGAGCATCTTCACCCCGTCGATGCCGACAAACGCGACCATCACCCACGATACCGAGCCGATGATCAGGCCCCAGACAATCTTCAGCAGCGGGTTGCCGTCCAGGTCAGAATCGGCCGTCACGCCTTTGCTGCACAGGTTGGCGATAACGTCGGTGCTGGAGTCCGCGGCAGTGACAAAAGAGATGAACGCGACGAACAGCAAGAACGCGATCATCACGCCGCTGGCCGGCAGTTGCTGGAACATCTGGTACAGCACGTGTTCCACGCCCTGCTCGTTCAGCACACGGTTGAGGCTGCCGTCGCCCAGCGCATCGAAGTACAGGCTGGTGCCGGAGAAGATGCAGATCCACAACGCCGTGAACAACGCCGGGTAGAGCATGTTGATATGGATGAATTCACGCACCGTGTAGCCGCGGCCGATCTTGCCGAGGAACAACGCGCTGACCGGCGCCCAGGCAAACCACACCGACCAGTAGAACACTGTCCAACTGTGCGGCCAGGTGTCGCCACTGGCGGCGCCGGTGAACAGGCTGCGGCTGAAGAAGGTGTCGAGGTACACGCCCAAGGACTCGACGCCGAGGCTGAACATGTACAGGGTCGGCCCGCACAGCAGCACAAACAGCCCCAGGGCCAGCATGATCCAGGTGTTGAACGAGGACAGCATCACAATGCCTTTCTGTAGACCGCTGGCGGCCGAGGCGACAAAGGTGATGACGATGATCGCAATGATGATGGCCAGGCGAAACGGCGTGGTTTCACCGCCGATGTACTGGGCCAGGCCGCCGGCCAGGGTCAACGCGCCGGTGCCCAGGGACGAGGCCATGCCGGCCACCAAGGCGAACATCGCCAGGGTGTCGATCAGCCCGGCATAGCGCCGGACCCGCGCTTCGCCCAGCAACGGTTCAAGCATGGCGCCGATGGAGAAATTGCTGCGACGGTTGTAGAACACCAACGCAAACACCAACGAGGGCACCAGGTAGATGGCGTAAGGCGTGATGGTCCAGTGCAGGAACATCGTCGACATGGCAAAGCTCTTCGCCGCCGAACTGCCCGCCTCGATCGGCAGGCTGGTGGGTGGGCCGTACAGGTGGTAAAGCGGTTCGGCGGTGGTCCAGAACAGCACGCCCACCGCCAGGGTGGTGCACAGCGCCACCATGAACCAGCGCCATTTGCTCAGCAGAGGCTGGGCATCTTCACCGCCGATACGCACCTTGCCCAGTGCAGAGAAGTAGACGACAGCGGTCAGCACCACCATGGCGAACGAGCCGGCACTGAACAGCCATGAGAAGTTTTTCAGGATCAGGTTGTTGAGCTGTTTGCTGACCGCAAGGAACGCATTCAGGTCGACGTAGCTGGCGATCACCGCCGCCAGCAGGATCAGGAACGTTGGCCAGAACACCAACGGACGCAGTGGATATTTCATAGAGAGCCATTCCCCTTGCAGACTATTTTTATGTTGGAGAGCGAGCCCCCGCAGCATCCTGCTGCCGGTCACTCGCCTGGAAGTCTTCGCGTGGCTATAGATAAACGTTTAAGCGTCCGACGGCGCAATCAACCAATGAGCATGGGGGTATTCCCTCACGTCATGGCGCACCCGTACAGTTCAGGACGAATAAGCAGTGCACACTGGCAGGGCATAAGAAGAAGAAATCGCAGACGAAAAAAAGCCCGCTCAATGAGCGGGCTTCTTGTGGTGACCTGGCGTTCAGTGTTCCAGGTTACCGAATATGGCGCAGCGGACGGGACTCGAACCCGCGACCCCCGGCGTGACAGGCCGGTATTCTAACCGACTGAACTACCGCTGCGCGTAACACGTAAAACGAATGGTGGGTGATGACGGGATCGAACCGCCGACATTCTGCTTGTAAGGCAGACGCTCTCCCAGCTGAGCTAATCACCCTTCGTTTCGGTGTGGGCGGCATCATACACCAAAAATCCGCAATGTCTTGATTTAAATGCAATTTATTTGAAATATTTTCTCAGGTACGACAAAACCCAGCAAAAACGGGCTTCTACGCCTTCAAACGCGAGTCTATTGCGTTTACCCGCCCCTTGGCCGCACAATTAAAAACCATTCTCAATAACACCTGAGCCACGCCTATGTCTGCGGGTGAACCGCCCTTCCAACGGGAAATTACCCAGCTCTACAGCGAGCATCATGGCTGGCTGCTCACTTGGCTAAGACGCAAGCTGGGCTGTCGACAGAATGCCGCCGACCTGGCGCAGGACACATTTGCACGCATCTTGAACGCGCGTGAATCCGTCGCCGGCATTCGCGAACCCCGCGCGTACCTGAGCACCACCGCCCGGCGCTTGCTCATTGACCAGGCGCGGCGCAAGCAGATTGAACAGGCTTACCTGCAGGAATTGGCGCTGACGGTGGACACGCTCGAAGGGTTCCAATCCCCGGAGCAAATCCACACCACCCTCGAAGCCCTCGAACAGATCGCCTTTATCCTGGAAGGCATGCACGAATACTCGCGCCAGGCCTTCGTGCTGTATTACCTCGAAGACATGACCCAGCAACAGATCGCCCGGCAGCTCAAGTTGTCGGAACGCACCGTGCGCAAGTACCTGATCCAGGCGCTTATGCATTGCAGCCACAGCATGGACACCTGATCGAGCATGTCGGACGTCGAAGAACAAGCCGCCGAATGGATGCTGCGCCTGCACGACGGCGAATGGGACGAGGCCCAGCAGCAGGCGTTCGAGCGCTGGAAGCAACAAGGCCCGCATCACGCTGCAGCCGCCGCACGCATGGAAACCATGGTTTCGCGCATGCAGGCCCTGCGCGGTAAAAAAGCCCCTGCCCGCGCCGCATTGAATGCGGCCTTTGCTCAGCCGAAAACCCGTCGCCGCAAGCACGCCCTGCGCGCGCTGGTATTGGCGTGCAGCCTGGCGATCCCAGCAGCGGCCTTGTTGATCAGCCCCTATCCGCGGCAGTGGATGGCCGATGTACGAAATGGCCCGAGCCAATGGCAAACCCTGCAACTGGCGGACGGTTCAACACTGACCCTCAATGGCATCAGCGCAGCGAACTTGCACTTTGATAGCCAGCAGCGCCGTATCGAACTGTTGCAAGGTGAAATCCTGGTGGAAGTCGCCCACGACAGCACCCGGCCGTTTGTCGTGCAGACGCCCCAAGGCACCCTGCGTGCACTGGGCACACGGTTTGTGGTCAAGCGCGAAGGTGATGTCACGGTGCTGAGCATGCTCCACTCTCGCGTGGCGGCACAAAGCGCGAACGGCCAGCAGACACTGGAAGTCGAGGCAGGGTCGCGAGCCCTGATGCACGCGAACCAAGTGCGCCTGGCCGGCACTGTTGAGCCGAGCAGCATCAACGAAGCCTGGCGCCGCCATCAATTGGTGGTGGAGAACCAACCCTTGCCCGACGTGCTCGACGAAATCGCCCGGCACCGCAGCGGCCGCGTGCAGTTTGATCGCGCCGCACTGCAAAGCCTGCGCGTGTCTGCCGTGATCCCCCTGGACGACAGCGACCAGGCTTTGCAATTACTCGCGCAAACGCTGCCGATCCGGGTGCAGTCCTACACTCCATGGCTGATCGTGGTTGGCCCCGAGCCAGCATCCAATAAATAATTATTCGCATTTGCTTCCGGTTTTTTCGAGGTTGCCCGTCAAGGAAGGTAATTCGACACATAAAGGACTGCCTTCACCATGCACACCCCTTCCTACCCCCGCGGACGCTTTCGGCTACTGAAAAGTGCACCGCTTTCCTTGGCCCTGTTCACTGCCGGCACCTTGAACATCGGCCTGGCCCAGGCGGACGCCGTCAGCGTCGCCGCCCAGTCCTATGACATCCCCGTCGGACCGCTGGGCAGTTCGCTCAACCGCTTCGCCCAGCAGGCCGGTGTGGCCATCGTGTTCCAGTCCCACGAACTGGAGGGCCTCAAAGGCCCGGGCTTGAAAGGCAATTACGGGATTCAGGACGGGTTTGACAGGTTGCTGGAAGGCAGCGGCTACCGCGCCGTGAAAGGCGTCCAGGGATACGCCCTGCAATCCGCCCCCATCGCCGGCAACGGCACCATGGAACTGAGCCCGACCGCCGTCACCGCCAACCAGCTGGGCAACGTCACCGAAGGCACCGGTTCCTACACACCCGGCACTATCGCGACCTCCACGCGCCTGGTGCTGACGCCCAAGGAAACCCCGCAGTCCGTGAGCGTTGTCACCCGTCAGCACATGGATGACTTCGGCCTGAACAACGTCGACGACGTGATGCGCCACACGCCCGGCATCACCGTTTCGGCCTTCGACACCGAGCGTACCAACTACTACGCCCGGGGTTTTTCCATCAATAACTTCCAATACGACGGCATCCCCTCGACCGCACGCAACGTCGCTTACTCGGCGGGCAACACGCTGAGCGACATGGCGATCTATGACCGTGTCGAAGTGCTCAAGGGCGCCACCGGCCTGCTCACAGGCGCAGGCTCGCTGGGCGCGACGATCAACCTGGTGCGCAAGAAACCCACCGCAGACTTCCAGGGCCACGCGACCCTCGGCGCCGGTTCGTGGGACAACTACCGCAGCGAGCTGGATGTCAGCGGCCCCATGACCGAAAGCGGCAACGTGCGTGGCCGCGCCGTGGCGGCCTATCAGGACAAGCATTCGTTCATGGACCACTACTCGCGCAAGAGCCCGACGTACTACGGCATCATGGAGTTCGACCTGTCACCCGATACGCTGCTGACCGTAGGCGGCGATTACCAGGACACCTTGCCGAAGGGCTCATCGTGGTCGGGCAGTTTCCCGCTGATCAACTCCAAGGGCGACCGCAACAGTGTCAAGCGCTCGTTCAACAACGCCGCGGACTGGAGCAGTTGGGAGCAGTACACCCGCACCGTATTCGCCATGCTCGAACACGACCTGGGCAATGGCTGGGTCACCAAGCTGCAACTGGATCACAAGATCAACGGCTATCACGCGCTGATGGGCTCGATCCAGGGCGACCAACCGCAGCCGGATGGCACCGCGCAACTCACCTCGGGCAAGTACACCGGGGAAACCGTCAGCGATTCCGCCGACCTGTACGTCAGCGGCCCGTTCAGCCTCGGCGGTCGCGAGCATGAACTGGTGCTGGGCGGCTCGATCAGCGCCTCGGAATGGAAAGGCAAAGGCTACTGGAACCTCTCCCCCAATATCGTCGACTTCAATAACTGGCATGGCCACGCCACGATACCGGACTGGGGCAAGGCGCAATCGCTTACCGATGACACCGTGCGCCAGACCGGTGCCTACGTGACCACGCGACTGAACCTCGCCGATGACCTCAAGCTGCTGCTGGGCGGTCGCGTGGTCAATTATCAGGTCACGGGCTACAACCCCAACTACCGCGAGTCCGGGCGTTTCGTCCCGTACATCGGCGCCGTCTACGACCTCAACGACACGTACGCGGTCTACGCCAGCTACACCGATATCTTCATGCCGCAGGAAAACTACAACCGCGATCGCGACAACAAGTTGCTGGAACCGGATGAAGGCCAGAACTGGGAACTGGGCGTGAAAGCCGACTTCCTCGACGGACGGCTGAACGCCAGCGCGGCGTACTTTGAAATCCGCGAGTCCAATCGTGCACTCTCCGACGACGAATACAATAACCAGACACCGATCCCGAACAACTACGCCTATAAAAGCAGCAAGGCCGTCACCAAGGGTTATGAACTGGAGATGTCCGGCGAGATTGCCCCCGGCTGGCAACTCCAGGCCGGCTACACCCACAAGGTGGTGCGCGACGACAAGGACGTGAAGATTTCCACCTTCGAACCCGAAGACCAGGTCAAGCTGTTCACCACCTACAAACTCAAGGGCAACCTGGACAAACTGACCCTCGGCGGTGGTGTGCGTTGGCAAAGCGTGGGTTGGCAGGACATCTACAACTCACCGAAGGGTGGGTATGAAGAGTTTTCCCAGGATGCTTATTGGCTGGTGGATCTGATGACCAAGTATCAGGTCAGCAAAAACCTGTCGGCGACGCTGAACGTCAACAATATCTTCGACAAGCACTACTACACCAACATCGGCTTCTATAACTCGGCCGCTTACGGTGAGCCGCGCAACTTCATGGTCACCACTCGCTGGGATTTCTGATTGCCCCATAAAAAACGCCGCCGATCATCGGAAATGATCGGCGGCGTTTTTTGGGTTTTGCAAACCCCAGATAGCAAAAAGCCCGCTCATTGAGCGGGCTTCCTGTGGTGACCTGGCGTTCAGTGTTCCAGGTTACCGAATATGGCGCAGCGGACGGGACTCGAACCCGCGACCCCCGGCGTGACAGGCCGGTATTCTAACCGACTGAACTACCGCTGCGCGTAACACATGAAGCGAATGGTGGGTGATGACGGGATCGAACCGCCGACATTCTGCTTGTAAGGCAGACGCTCTCCCAGCTGAGCTAATCACCCTTCGTTTCGGTGTGGCGCGCATTCTACGGAGCGACCTTAAGTCTGGCAAGCACTTTCTGAAATCTTTTTTTTGATAGCTTCCAATGGCTTAGGCAGGGTTGGCCTGGGACGTTATCAAGAGAATAATGCCCCCCTTTGTATAAAGGAGAGACTCACCCCATGTGGTTCAAGAACCTGCTT
Source organism: Pseudomonas sp. C 49-2 (assembly GCF_003970195.1). Classification (NCBI taxonomy): domain Bacteria; kingdom Pseudomonadati; phylum Pseudomonadota; class Gammaproteobacteria; order Pseudomonadales; family Pseudomonadaceae; genus Pseudomonas; species Pseudomonas sp. C 49-2. The sequence goes on along the minus strand of NZ_RXYG01000017.1, from coordinate 40,523 downwards.
ATCTATCGCCTGACCCAAGATCTGCCTGTTGATGCCGAGGCGTTGGAAGCGGCCATGGCCACCAAACTGGCGCGCCCTTGCGCGAGCCAGGAATTGACCACTTATGGTTTCGTCGCGCCTTTTGGTAAAGGTGAAGACGCTCCCCTGGTTCACGTCAGCGGTGATTTCCTGCTGATCGCTGCGCGCAAGGAAGAACGCATCCTGCCGGGCAGCGTGGTGCGTGACGCACTGAAAGAGAAAGTCGAAGAAATCGAGGCCGAGCAGATGCGCAAGGTCTATAAAAAGGAACGCGATCAGATCAAGGATGAAATCATCCAGGCCTTCCTGCCACGCGCCTTTATCCGTCGCTCCTCCACCTTCGCCGCCATCGCGCCGAAACAGGGCCTGATCCTGGTCAACTCGGCAAGCCCGAAACGCGCTGAAGACCTGCTGTCGACCCTGCGTGAAGTGATCGGCACCCTGCCAGTTCGCCCGCTCACGGTGAAAACCGCGCCAACCGCAATCATGACCGACTGGGTCACCACCCAGAAGCCGGCCGATGACTTCTTCGTCCTCGACGAATGCGAACTGCGCGACACCCACGAAGACGGCGGCATCGTGCGCTGCAAGCGCCAGGACCTGACCGGCGAAGAGATCCAACTGCACCTGACCACCGGCAAAGTCGTGACCCAACTGTCCCTGGCCTGGCAGGACAAGCTGTCCTTCATGCTCGACGACAAAATGACCGTCAAGCGCCTGAAGTTCGAAGACCTGCTGCAAGACCAGGCGGAACAGGACGGCGGCGACGAGGCCCTGGGTCAACTGGATGCGAGCTTTACCCTGATGATGCTGACGTTCGGGGATTTCATCCCGGCGCTGGTTGAAGCACTGGGTGGTGAAGAGACCCCGCAGGGCATCTAAGCCATACAAAGAATAAAATGTGGGAGGGGGCTTGCCCCCGATAGCGTTCTGTCAGTTAAAACACCTCTGACTGACAGACTGCAATCGGGGGCAAGCCCCCTTCCACATTTGATCGAATCCAACAACAAAGGACATCCCCATGCGCGCACTCGCCGCCTTGAGCCGCTTCGTCGGCAATACCTTCGCCTACTGGGTATTGATCTTCGCCGTCGTCGCCTTCCTCGAACCCAACTGGTTCATCGGCCTGAAAAGCGCCATCGTCCCGTTGCTGGGCCTGGTGATGTTCGGCATGGGGCTGACCCTCAAGATTGATGACTTCGCCGAAGTCGCTCGCCACCCCTGGCGTGTGGCCCTGGGCGTGGTCGCGCACTTTGTGATCATGCCGGGCGTGGCCTGGTTGCTATGCCAGGCTTTCCACCTGCCGCCGGAAATCGCCGTCGGTGTGATCCTGGTCGGTTGCTGCCCAAGCGGTACCTCGTCCAACGTGATGACCTGGTTGGCCCGTGGCGACCTGGCGTTGTCGGTGGCCATCGCCGCTGTCACCACCCTCCTCGCCCCGCTGCTCACCCCGGCGCTGATCTGGCTGCTGGCGTCGGCCTGGCTGCCGGTGTCGTTCATGGAGCTGTTCTGGTCGATCCTGCAAGTGGTGCTGCTGCCGATCGTGCTCGGCGTACTGGCGCAACGTGTACTCGGTGAGCGGGTTCGCCATGCGGTGGATGTTTTGCCACTGGTGTCAGTGGTGAGCATCGTGATCATCGTCGCGGCGGTGGTGGCGGCGAGCCAGGCGAAGATTGCCGAGTCGGGCCTGTTGATCATGGCGGTGGTGATGCTGCATAACAGCTTTGGTTACCTACTGGGTTACTTCACCGGCCGCGTGTTCAAGTTGCCGTTGGCACAGCGCAAGTCACTGGCGCTGGAAGTGGGCATGCAGAACTCCGGGCTGGGCGCCGCCTTGGCCAGCGCGCACTTTTCGCCGTTGGCGGCGGTGCCGAGTGCGCTGTTCAGCGTCTGGCACAATATTTCCGGGGCGTTGCTGTCGACCTACTTCCGCCGCATGAGCGAAAAGGAAGACCGCCGCGTGCTGGAGAACACCCCGCAAACTTGATCAGCCGAGCACTTTTCGGCACTCTACCGAGCTTCGCGGGGACGACCCCGCGACGCTGCAAGCGCCTAATCCGGGGACGACCCCACCTAACGTTAGGGGGTCATCATGTCCTGGATCATTCTGTTTTTCGCAGGTCTGTTTGAAGTTGGCTGGGCCGTCGGCCTGAAGTACACCGACGGTTTCAGCAAGCCGCTGCCCACGGCTTTGACGATTGCCGCCATGGCCGTCAGCCTCGGCCTGCTGGGGCTGGCCATGAAGGAACTGCCGCTGGGCACGGCCTATGCCATCTGGACCGGCGTGGGCGCCGTGGGCACCGTGATTGCCGGGATCATCCTGTTTGGGGAGTCCATGGCGTTGTTCCGATTGGCCAGTGTGGCGCTGATTATTTGCGGGTTGATCGGCCTGAAAATCAGCACCTGAGCCACTACCCTCATCGGGGGCAAGCCCCCTCCCACATTGGAATGCATTCCAAGTGTGGGAGGGGGCTTGCCCCCGATGAGGCCGGTACCGCCAAAACCAAAACTACCTGACATTCCCCCGCAACCCGCCTACCACCTCCTGCAACCTCGCAGGCGTCGGCCCCGCCACCGGCTCACCCGCCACCAACACCACCCGCGACCAGATGCGATGGAAGAAGCCCTTCTTCGGATCCCGACTGAAGAAACTCCCCCACAACCCCTGCAACGCCATCGGAATCACCGGCACCGCCGTCTCTTCCAGAATCCGCGTCACGCCACCACGAAACTCATTCATCTCGCCATCGGCGGTCAGCTTGCCTTCGGGGAAAATGCACACCAACTCGCCGTCCTTCAGGTACTGCGCAATCCGTGTGAAGGCCTTTTCGTAGATCTGGATATCTTCGTGACGCCCGGCAATCGGAATCGCCCCGGCGGTACGGAAGATAAAGTTCAGCACCGGCAAACGGTAGATCTTGTAGTACGTGACAAAGCGAATCGGCCGACGCACCGCGCCGCCGATCAACAGCGCATCGACGAACGACACGTGGTTGCACACCAGCAACGCCGCGCCTTCGTCCGGGATTGCCTCCAGGTTGCGATGCTCCACGCGGTACATGGAATGGCTGAGCAGCCAGATCATGAAACGCATGGTGAACTCGGGGACGATCTTGAAGATGTAGGTGTTGACCGCGATGTTGAGCAGCGACACCACCAGGAACAACTCGGGGATCGACAGCTTGACCACACTGAGCAGCAGGATCGAGACGATGGCCGAGACCACCATGAACAGTGCGTTGAGGATGTTGTTGGCCGCAATCACCCGTGCACGCTCGTTCTCGGCGGTACGCGACTGGATCAATGCGTACAGCGGCACGATATAAAAGCCGCCAAACACGCCCAGGCCAAGGATATCGAACAGCACCCACCACGCCTGGCCATAGCTGAGCACGGCGAGCCAGTCGTTGGCCTGCACGTTCTGCGGGAAGCCGCCGGAGTGCCACCACAGCAGCAGGCCGAACACCGTCAGGCCGAATGAACCGAACGGCACCAGGCCGATTTCCACCTTACGCCCGGAGAGTTTTTCGCAGAGCATCGAGCCCAATGCGATACCCACCGAGAACACGGTGAGGATCAGCGTCACCACAGTTTCGTCGCCGTACAACCATTCCTTGGCGTAGGCCGGGATCTGCGTCAGATAGATCGCGCCGACAAACCAGAACCAGGAGTTACCGACGATGGAACGCGAAACGGCAGGCGTCTGCCCCAGGCCCAAACGCAAGGTGGCCCAGGATTCGCTGAAGATGTTCCAGTTCAGGCGCAACCCAGGGGTCGACGCCGCCGCCCGTGGAATGCTACGGCTGGCCAGGTAACCCAGCACCGCCACGCCGACGATCGCCACGGACACCACCGGCGCGTAATGGGTGGACGACATCATGATCCCGGCGCCAATGGTCCCGGCCAGGATCGCCAGGAACGTGCCCATCTCCACCAGGCCGTTGCCGCCTACCAGCTCATCTTCGTGTAGGGCCTGGGGCATGATCGAATACTTCACCGGCCCGAACAGTGCCGAATGGGTGCCCATGGCAAACAGCGCCAGCAGCATCAACTCCAGGTGGTTGGTGAGGAAGCCCGTCGCGCCCACGGCCATGATCACGATCTCGCCGATCTTGATCGCGCGGATCAACGCATCCTTGTTGAATTTCTCGCCAAACTGCCCGGCCAGGGCCGAAAACAGGAAGAACGGCAGGATAAACAGCAAGGCGCAGAGGTTGACCCAAATGGAGCGGTCACCGTCAATGGTGAGCTTGTAGAGAATGGCGAGGATCAGCGATTGCTTGAAGATGTTGTCATTGAACGCGCCCAGCAACTGGGTGATGAAAAACGGCAGGAAACGCCGTGTGCGCAGCAAAGTGAATTGCGAGGGGTGGCTCATCGTCCGTGTTCCTGCGTGGCCTGTTTTTTTGTAAAAGCATTCAGGCCACGACTTTACCTAATCCGGCTTACTTATTCGCTAGTCCTGCAATGCAAGGCGAAACAAAAAGCTCACCTTTATAGGCCCCCTGCACGGTGCGCTTGGCCACAATCAGCCACATCACCGCCAATGCCACCACCAGCACGCTACCAAAAAAGCTGAAGAACCCCAGGTGCAACAGGCTCGCCAGCTTAAGCGTTGCCAGAGCGTACACACCCAGTGGAAAGGTAAAGCCCCACCAGCCGAGGTTGAACGGGATGCCGGCGCGCAGGTAACGCAGGGTGATCAACACCGCGATCAACATCCACCACAGGCCGAACCCCCACAACGTAATGCCCGCTACCAGGCCGAGACCGTTGGCCATTTCACCGACACCCGGCAAGCCATTGGCCGCGAAAATCGTCGGCGCATCGCCCCCCAGCAGCAGCATGCCCAGCGCCCCAGTGCCAATGGGACCCAACGCCAGCCAGCTCGACGCGGCCATATTGGCATGAGGCAGTTTATGCAGGGCCATGCGCAGCATCAGGATAGTGAGGATGCTGAACGCCACCGGCAGGGAAAACGCCCACAGCACGTAGCTGGTCACCAGCATCACCAGTTGCGAATGGGCGTCCGCCAGGTGCGGTGCCAGCAAACCACCGCTGGCGGCAGCGACTTCGGCGGCCACCACAGGCAGCAGCCAGACGGCGGTCATCTGGTCGATGCTGTGTTCCTGGCGGGTGAACATCATGAACGGGATCAACACGCCGCAGGCCAAGGCCATAGCGACATCCAGCCACCACAGCGCTTCAGCCAGGGGTATCACGTCGCTGCCCCAACGCGGCAGGCCGAACAACAGCAGGCCATTGAGAATGGTCGCGAGCCCCATGGGAATCGTGCCGAAGAACATCGACACCGTGGAGTGCCCGAAAATCCGCCGCGCCTCATGGAAAAACATCACCCAACGGGCCGCGTACAACACGCTGAACAGCACAAACAGGCCGATGGTGAAAAACCACAAGACTTCGGCAATCTCGTGCACGCCGGGCAAATTGACCGGCAGTTGCGCCAGGGCCAACGCCAGCACGCCGGTACCCATGGTGGCGGCAAACCAGTTGGGGGTGAACTGGCGGATCACTTCCCGTGGACGGGTCAAGTGACTGAAGGGTTTGTAGCTGATGGTATTCGTGCAGGTCATGATGGCAATCCTCTTCCTCGCATGAGGTTGAGAACATGATAGAACCTGATCGAATATCTATATAACGGGTAATATCTCTATCTGTTATCTGTTTTACAAATATAGCGTCAAACGCTGCCTTCGCTTTCGATCACCAGAATGCGCGCCGGGCCCTGAGGGTGAGCCACGTGCTCGGTGCCGACGCTGGCGTAGAAGATGTCGCCGACGCCCAGTTCCGCCACCTGTTCGAAGCCATTGTCGCGATAATGCATCTGCACCCGACCGTCGAGCACCACGAACACTTCTTCACCGTCATTGACGTGCCAGCGGTAGGGCTGGTCGGTCCAGTGCAGGCGCGTGGTGATGCCGTTCATGTTGGCGATATCCAGCGCCTCCCAGGCCCGGCTGCCGGTGAAGTCCTTGCTGCGGATGATCTTCATGCTTGCCTCTCGGTCAGGCGGATACGAGGCACCGATTATTACCCATCAGCCGCCCGTCGTCGCCCTGACCCGCGCCGAATCCTGCATCAGCAGACCGACCAGGGCACCCAGGGCCAGCACGATCAGCACCGCGCCGTAGCCATCCGTGGTCACGATCAGGCCATACACATGGCTCAAGTTACCCGCCAGCAGCGCCGGCAGGCAGAACGCCAGGTAGCTCAGCACGTAGAAAGCCGACATCAATCCGGCCCGCTCATGGGGCAACGCCAGCCCGACGATGCTGCGGACACTGCCCATGAACCCACCGCCAAAACCAAAGCCTGCGATCACACTGGCGGCAAAGAACAGCGGCAGGCTGGCGCTCTGCACCGCCACCAGCAGCAAGGCCACGCCCACCGCCAACAGCACGGCCGACAGGCACATGACCTTGTCCGCCGGGCGATCCCGCAGGCTGTAGATCATCACCGCACCGCTCAAGGTAACCACGGCCACCAGCCCACCGCCGATCAAGTGCGAGGTCGAACCGGTTGCCGCCCGCACCAGCGAAGGTGCCAGGGACGAAAAGAACCCACCGAGCGCCCACACCGCCACATTCAGCGGCATCGCCAGCCACAAGGCACGGCGTGCCTGTTCGGGTACATGCAGGGTCGGCGCCAGGGATTTCAACGCACCCGGAATCCGACTGACCGTCTCCGGCAAGCGCCACACGTACAGCGCCTGGCCCACCATCAAGGCGAGCATCGTCAGATAAATCAGCTGGGTTGGCCGAGGCGCGTACTCCACCAACAAGCCACTGCCCAGGCCACCACTGGCCATGCCCAACAGCGGCGCCAGGCTATTGAGCATGGGGCCACGCAAGCGGTCGGTATCGAGCAGCGTCGCGCTCAGCACCGCCGTTGCCATGCCGGTCGCAAAACCTTGCAGCGCGCGGGCGGCGATCAGGTAAGCGGTGCTGTCGGCGTTGATAAACAGCAGCATCGCCATACTGTTCAGCAGCAATGCCGTAAAGATTACTGGCTTGCGCCCCAGGTGATCCGACAGCGAACCGACCGTGAGCAACGCCGCCAGCAAGCTCACGGCATACACGCCGAAGATCACCGTCAGCATCGCCGCCGAAAAATGCAGGTTGTCCTGATACACCTGATACAACGGCGTCGGTGCGCTCGACGCGGCGAGAAAGGTCAACACCGTAATCACCAGGAAGGCCAGGTTGGCACGGTGTGAAGGAATATTGGACATGGGCACGCTCCGCTAAAGCTAATATTTTGCTTTTGCCGAGTGTGCTACTGGAAAGCGCTTAAAGCAAATTCTTTGTGTTAAGGTTTTAGGCATGGCGATTAAAGAAGGCCTTCGCCCGGGAGGCCGCAGTGCCCGGGTCCAAGAATCAGTGCATAACGCCGCGCGCGAACTGCTGGAAGCCCATGAGCGCTCCAGCGTGACCGTGCCGATGATTGCTGCGCGTGCGGGCGTCACGCCCTCCACCATTTACCGGCGCTGGGGCGACCTCGCCGCCCTGCTCGCCGATGTGGCGTTGGAGCGCCTGCGCCCGGACAGCGAGCCGGCCAACACCGGCAGTCTGCGCGGCGACTTGCGCGCCTGGGGCGAACAGTACCTGGATGAAATGAGCTCCGACCTGGGCCGCAACATGATGCGCGACGTGCAGTGCAGTCATCCCAGGGACTATTGCAGCCAGATTTTGATGGGCCAGTTACAGGTCGTCCTTGACCGCTATCAGGGCAGCGTCGACGTGTTGCCAAGCCTGGATCGCCTGCTGAACCTGATCGCGGCACCCACGGTGTATCGCAGCCTGTTTTCCAGCGCACCGTTGCCGGTTGAAGAGCTGCATGAACTGATTGATCTGGCTCTGAAAGCCTAACGGCTAAATAAATGTGGGAGGGGGCTTGCCCCCGATAGCGGATTGTCAGCCAGTACCTGTATTCACTGACCCACCGTCATCGGGGGCAAGCCCCCTCCCACAATTTTGACCGCGTTTAAGGTCAGCGCTTACGTGCGCATTCCGCGCCCACTCACCAGCAGCTTCGCACAGCCGATGTACAGCACCACGGTCGCCACCAGCATGAAGGTGATCGCCACGCTGATCTTGATGTCCGACACCCCCAGGATGCCGTAGCGGAAGGCGTTGACCATGTGCAGCACCGGGTTGGCCAGCGACACGGTCTGCCAGAACGGCGGCAGCAGGGTAATGGAGTAGAACACCCCGCCCAGGTAGGTCAGCGGCGTCAGCACGAAGGTCGGGATGATCGAAATATCATCGAAGTTGCGCGCAAATACGGCGTTGATGAAGCCCAGCAGCGAGAAGATCGTCGCCGTCAGCACCACTACCAAAATGGTCACCCCCAGGTGATGCACCTGCAGGTGGGTGAAGAACAGCGACAGCAGGGTCACGATCACGCCCACCATCAAGCCACGCAGCACACCGCCCAGGGTGTAGCCGATCAGGATGGTGTGGGGCGACACTGGCGACACCATCAGTTCTTCGATGGAGCGTTGGAATTTGCTGCCGAAGAAACTGGAGACCACGTTGCCGTAGGAGTTGGTGATCACCGACATCATGATCAAGCCCGGCACGATGTACTCCATGTAGGTGAAGCCACCCATGTCACCGATCTGCCGGCCGATCAGGTTACCGAAGATCACGAAGTACAGGACCATGGTGATTGCCGGCGGCAGCAGGGTCTGCGGCCAGATCCGGGTAAAACGCTTCACTTCGCGATAGACGATGGTTTGCAGCGCGACGAGGTTGGGTTGCAGTTCGGAACTCATACCGCCACCTTCGCCAGATTTTTCTCCACCAGGGACACGAACAACTCCTCAAGGCGATTGGTTTTGTTACGTAAACTCAGCACTTCGATGTTCTGGGTCGCCAACTGCGTGAACAACGCGGTGATACCCATGGCCTTGTCCACCTGCACTTCCAGGGTATGGCTGTCCACCAGGCGGCTCGGGTAGCCGAGCAGTTGCGGCGGCGCCGACAGGTTGTTTTTCAGGTCGAGCAAAAAGGTTTCCACATGCAACTGACCCAGCAGGTTACGCATGCTGGTGTTCTCGACGATGGTGCCGTGGTCGATGATGCCGATGTTGCGGCACAGCTGCTCAGCCTCTTCCAGGTAATGGGTTGTGAGGATGATGGTGATGCCCTTCTGGTTCAGCTCGGTGAGAAAGGTCCACATCGAGCGACGCAGCTCGATATCCACGCCGGCAGTGGGCTCGTCAAGGATCAGCAAGCGCGGCTCATGCACCAGTGCGCGGGCGATCATCAGGCGGCGTTTCATGCCGCCGGACAGCGAACGCGAAGGCACGTCGCGTTTGTCCCAAAGGCCCAGTTGGGTCAAGTACTGCTCGGCGCGTTCCTTGGCGACTTTCGCCGGAATGCCGTAATAGCCCGCCTGGGTCACGACGATGTCGAAGGTCTTTTCAAACTGGTTGAAGTTGAATTCCTGGGGCACCACGCCGATGGAGCGCTTGAGCGCCGCCGGGGATTTGTCCAGGTCGTGGCCGAAGATATTCACCGAGCCGCTGGTCTTGTTGACCAGGGTCGAGAGGATACCGATGGTGGTGGATTTGCCGGCGCCGTTAGGACCGAGCAAGGCGAAGAAGTCACCTTCGGCGACGTCCAGATCGATACCACTCAGGGCCTGGAAACCGTTGCCGTAGGTTTTGGTTAGCTGCCGGATGGACAGAGCGGAACTCATATCGGAATACGCACCAAAGAAGGGAATAGAAAGAGTAGATGAGGGCGCAGCCCAGGTAGTTCAACGGCGGCGCATGACAAGCATGGTGCTTGCCCGCGCCGCACAAGTACAGTCACCCGTATTAATAGTGGGTATTAAGTCAACGCAGTCATGACCGCTTTGCGGTAGGCCGGACGTTGTTGCAGGCGCGCATACCAGGCCTCTAGATTGGGCATCGCAGGCCGTTCGATGGGCATTTCGAACCAGGCGTAGATAAAGCTGCCCAGGGGGATATCGCCCATGCCGATCTCGTTGCCCGACAGATACGGCTGTGTAGCCAGCGCTTCATCAACGGTTTTGAGCACATCGATACAGGCCTGGCGACCGGCATGGATGTTGTCCCAGTTCTGTTTTTCCGCCGGGGTGCGCAGCACGCCCCAGAACACAATCTTGAACGGTTCGGCGAAAGTCGACGTGGTCCAGTCCATCCACTTTTCCGCGTTGGCACGGGCTTTCACCTCTGTCGGATACCAACTGGACGCCTGCTTGGCGCAGAGGTAGCGCACGATGGTATTGGACTCCCACAGCACGAAATCGCCGTCTTCGATCATCGGCACCCGACCGTTGGGGTTCAATGCCCGATATTGCGGCGTGTCGACCACACCAAAAGCCCCGCCCGCATCAATTGCCTCATAGTCCAGGCCGAGTTCCTCGGCGCACCACAGTGCCTTCCTGACGTTTGATGAATTTTTACGACCCCAGATTTTCAGCATGACCGCGCCTTATCGTTGATGAACATGGCTTGATGAACGCAGCAGCATACGCCGGTTCACGCGCGGCTTAAATCGCTCTGCATGTCGCCGAGTAACGGCGGCAAATCCTCGGCAAACAGGTGGGGGTAACACCGCTGAATATGGGTGAAGAAAAAGGCCTCGGGCACGTCAGGAAATTGCCCGTGGTCTACCACATATTCCATCGAACGCCGGCCCTGGCGGTTGAACGCGTGGAAAACGCTGTCGTGGATGCCATCGAAGTCCAGCGGCGGCACATCGAATACATCACACAATTGCTGGTTGAACGCAGGCGTGGCCTTGACCCAGCGATCGTTGAGGTAAAGCTCGGTATAACCGTGCATGGCGAACACATCACTCTTGAGCAAGGCGATCAGGCGCGGCGTCGACAAATGATTGCGTACATCCGCCAGGCCGATGCGCGCCGGAATGCCGCAGTGGCGCGCACAGGCGGCGAGCAAGGTGGCCTTGGGCACGCAATAGCTTTCGCCGTTGGCCAAGGCGAAGCTGGCACTTAATGTGTCTGGGTCGCGGCTGAAGGTGTAGGGGTTATAGCGAATCGCCTCACGCACGGCGTAGTAGAGGCTGACTGCCTGGTCACTTAAGTTCGCACGGGTTCCACGGTGTTTTTCGGCGAACTCCACCACCGCAGGGTGGTCACTATCGATGAAGCGGCTGGGACTCAGGTAGGTATCCATGAGCTTTATCTCCGAAGGAAGCCTGGAGTCTAACCACAGGCCTGCCGGGGAGATAACGACGAATCGGCCAAATCTCGTTACACCCTGATCACCCCGCTTGTTCGGATGCCGACTAAGCTCCCTGGTGGTTTCGCCCCTGGTTTCACGGAGGATTGAATATGCTGTTGTTGTGGATACTGGTTCTGGTGGTCGGCATTGCCTACCTCGCACACCGCCGCGTCGCGCCCCTGCCCGCCCTGGGCGTGGTCGCCGTCTATCTGCTGGCGATGGGCGCCTGGAGCCACGCACCGGGTTGGCTGCTGCTGGTCTTCTGGGTGCTGATCGCCGTGGTGGCCGCGCCCCTGCTGCTGCCCGACCTGCGCCGCCAATACTTCACCAAGCCACTGTTCAGTTGGTTCCAGAAAGTCCTGCCGCCGATGTCCGAGACCGAGCGCGACGCGATCGACGCCGGTACCGTTTGGTGGGACGGCGAACTGTTCAGCGGTCGCCCGGACTGGGACAAGTTGCTGGCTTATCCCAAAGCGCAACTGACCGAAGAAGAACAAGCGTTTATCGACGGCCCCACTGAAGAACTCTGTGCCATGGTCAGCGACTGGGAAATCGGCCAGGCCATGGACCTGCCGCCCGCCGCCTGGGAACACATCAAGACCCACGGCTTCTTCGCCCTGATCATTCCCAAGGAATATGGCGGCAAGGGCTTCTCTGCCTATGCCCACTCCCAGGTCGCGATGAAACTCGCTACCCGCAGCGGTGACCTGGCGTCCACCGTGATGGTGCCCAATTCCCTCGGCCCGGCCGAACTGCTGCTGCACTACGGCACCGAAGAACAGCGCAACCACTACCTGCCGCGCCTGGCCCGTGGCGATGACATCCCCTGCTTCGCATTGACAGGCCCACTGGCCGGCTCCGACGCAGGCGCCATGCCCGACACCGGCGTGATCTGCAAAGGTGAATGGGAAGGCAAGGAAACCCTTGGCCTGCGCCTGAACTGGGAAAAACGCTACATCACCCTCGGCCCGGTCGCGACCCTGCTCGGCTTGGCCTTCAAGGCACATGACCCGGACCATCTGCTGGGTGAAGAGGAAGACCTGGGCATCAGCCTGGCGCTGATCCCCACCGACACCCCCGGCGTGGAAATCGGCCGTCGCCACCTGCCCCTGGGCGCCGCCTTCATGAACGGCCCCAACTCCGGCAAGGATGTGTTCATCCCGCTTGAGTTTCTGATCGGCGGCCAGGAAATGCTCGGCAAGGGCTGGATGATGTTGATGAACTGCCTCTCCGTGGGCCGTTCGATCTCCCTGCCTGCGGTGGGCACTGGCGCGGCCAAGTTCACCAGCCTGGTGACCGGCCAATACGCCCAGGTGCGCGAGCAGTTCAATGTGCCGCTGTCGGCATTCGAAGGTATCCAGGAAGCCCTGGCGCGTATCGGCGGCAACGCCTGGCTGATGGACAGCGCACGCATGCTCACCGCCAACGCCGTGGACCTGGGGGAAAAACCCTCGGTACTGTCGGCCATTCTCAAGTACCACCTCACCGAGCGTGGCCGCGAGTGCATCAGCCATGCCATGGACGTGCACGGCGGCAAGGGCATCATCATGGGCCCGAACAACTACTTGGGTCGCAACTGGCAAGGTGCGCCGATCTTCATCACCGTAGAAGGCGCGAACATCCTGTCGCGCAACCTGATGATCTTCGGCCAGGGCGCGATTCGTTGCCATCCATTCGTGCTCAAGGAAATGGCCCTGGCCGGTCGCGAAGACCATGACCAGGCGTTGAAGGAGTTTGACGGGCTGCTGATGCAACATATCGGTTTCGCCGTGAGCAACGCCGCCAGCACCTTGGTGCTGAACCTCGGCGTGGGGCATTTCGAAAAGGCCCCGGGCAACCGTTTGAGCCAGGGTTACTTCCGCGCACTCAACCGCCAGGCTGCCGCGTTCGCGCTGCTGGCCGACCTGAGCATGATGCTGCTGGGTGGCGAGCTGAAGCGTCGTGAACGCCTGTCGGCACGCCTGGGTGATGTGCTGAGCCATATGTACCTGGCGTCGGCCGCCCTCAAGCGTTACCACGACCTGGATTCGCCGGACCACCTGGAACCGCTGTTCGCCTGGGCCATGGAAGAAAGCCTTGGTGAATCGGAGCGTGCGCTGGATGAACTGCTGAGCAACTTCCCGAACAAGGTGCTGGGCTGCCTGCTGCGGGTGATCGTGTTCCCATTCGGGCGTCGTCATACCGGGCCTTCCGACAAGCTGGATGCCGAGGTGGCGGCGGTGATCGGCCGCGCCAAGGGTGACCCGACCCTGGAAGAGTTGCTGGCCGGCTGCTACCGCCCGCAATCGGCGGAAGATCCGGTGGGCGCCTTGCAACATGCCTACGACCTGCTTGGCGCCAGCCATCCGCTGCAGAAAAAACTGCACACCGCGCTCAAGAGCGGCCAGGTCAAACCGACTGCCGGCGAGCACGCCATCGATGCGGCACTGCACGCAGGCGTGTTGCAACCGGCCGAAGCACAAACCCTGCGTGATGCCGAAGCGGCACGGCGCAAGGTGATCGACGTGGATGATTTCAGCAAGGAAGAGCTGACCCAGGCTGAGGGTAAAGTCCGCTGAGTCGAGCGGTCATATAAAAACGGGCGCGAGAGGCATATACTCTCGCGCCCGTTTTTGCTTTAGAGGACTTATCTCGTGTCCAACGTCGTTGCCGATCATCTCGTCTTGCTCGACCACCTGCGCAGCATCCTGGTTGCCGTCGGCGAAGCCGAACAGGTGCCCGAGGAAAGCCATTCACTGTTCCTGGAGCGTTTCGACGAATTGCGCGCCCTGCTGCCGATCGACCCGATCGAAAGCCAGTACCTGGGCCAGGACCTGATGAGCCAGGTCATCCTGCGCTACCCGCAAATCGCCCACTTGGTGCCGCGCGACCTGCTCTGGTTCTTTGGCGGTGACTGCCTGCACTTCATGCCCGACGAAGAACTGGACCTGTACCAGGCCCTGGAAGAGCGTCGCTTCGAAGCCGAACAGAACGACGAACCGTTCGACTGGAACCAGGAAAAGCAGCTGCTGTCCATGCCGGTTGACCAGAGCAAGCACTGATTTTTTTCCGGCCTGCACAGCACTAAATGTGGGAGCGGGCTTGCTCGCGAATGCGGTCTGTCAGTCACTGTATTCATCAACTGACAGACCGCATTCGCGAGCAAGCCCGCTCCCACAGTTTTGACCGCATTCCTACCGTCGGCGCAACGTCGGCTCCTTCGCCATGCACGCCACCAGATAATCAATAAACACCCGCAACTTCGGCGGCAAGTACCGCGTGGGCGAATGCAGCAACCACGCCTCGCCATGGTAGGACGCAATGAAGTCCCACGCCGGTAACACCTGCACCAACCGCCCCTCCTCCAACGCATGGCGCGCCGTAAAATACGGCAAGCTGCCAATCCCCACATGCTGCAACACCGCATCCAACCGAACCCCGGTGTGGTTCGCGGCATAACGCCCACGCACGGCTACCGTCACCGCCTTGCCGGCCTGGCGGAATTTCCAGCGCGAGTCTCCGGGTGTCTCCCCGAGGTAGATGCAACTGTGCGCCAGCAGATCATGGGGATGCTCCGGCGTCCCGTGTTCGGCCAAGTACTGCGGCGTCGCACACAACAGATGCTCGATGGGCAGTAACTGCCGGCCCACCAACCCCGGTGGCGGGCTGTCAGTGATGCGGATACTCAGGTCGACATTGTCATCGATCATGTCCACTTGGCGATCCTCCAGGATCAACTGCACATCCACCTTGGGGTAACGCCGCAGGAATTCCGGCATATGCGGGTGCACCACAAACCGCCCCACCGCCTTGGGTACGCTGACCCGCACCAGCCCTTCGGCTTCATGGGTGAACTGGCCGCTGATCTCCATCACCGAACGCGCCGCGCTGACCATCTCCTGGCAGCGCTTGAATACCTCTTCCCCGCCTTCGCTCAAGCGCAATTTGCGTGTGGTGCGTTGCAGCAAGCGCGTCGCCAGGGCCTTCTCCAGGCGCGAGATACTGCGGCTCACCGAGGAAGGCGAAGCCCCCAGTTGTCGGGCGGCTTCGGAGAAACTGCCGGTTTCCACCACTTTGACGAAAATCGCCATTTCGCCCAGCAGCGGCAAAGGAAGATTGATGCTCATGGTGCACAGGTCCATTGATAATTGAGCGGATTATCACCTATCCACGCACTATTTATACTGCTCGCAGAACCCTGATGCGGATGTAGATGATGACCGAGCGCCTGTTTTTTACCCACGATCACCTGACTGCCGAGCTGGAAGTATTGAGCTGCACACCCCGTGAGGAGCAATTTGCAGTGATCCTGCAGTCGACGATTTTTCACCCACAGGGCGGTGGGCAACCTTTCGATACCGGCTGGCTCGGTGAAGCCACTGTGCTGCGCGTCACCCAGGAAGCCGACCGCGTGGTGCACTACGTCGACCGGCCATTGGAACCGGGTCCGATCACCGCAAGGGTCGATGAACAGCGCCGTATGTTGAACACCCGGCTGCATTCCGCCGGGCACTTGATCGGCAACGTGGGCGAGACCTTGGGTTGGATGCCGATCAAGGCCCATCACTGGCCCGGCGAAGGCAAGATCACCTTCATCCGTGGCGAAGCGGCGCAAGCCATGGACGCCGAGGCGATCCAGCAACAGGTCAACCAATGGATCGCTGCGGATTACCCACGGCACATGAACCTGGAAGACGGCACCCGCGAAGTCGGCTTTGGCGAATTGCCCGCGTACGCCTGCGGCGGCACTCATGTACAGGCACTGAGCGAGTTGGGCCAAGTGACCATCCTGGCCTTGTCAGAGAAAAAGGGCGCGCTGTCCGTGCGCTACGAACTCGATTAAACCTCACTCGCCCCCGCCCGCCCCGGTTCCACCACAAACGACTTGAGGGTCGACACGGTGGCCATCGGGTCGCGGGGGTCGGTAATCACCCGCAGGTTCGTGAGCATCTTGCCCTCCTCCACCTCCACCGACACATATCCCCGCTGACGGCTATCGAAAAACTTCACATGCGGGTTGAGCGGCAGCAGCTTGCTGAACGCATCAAAGGGCGGCCCATCGGAGGTCACCGACGTACCGACAAATTCCGTGGCCACCACCCGCGAGTCCGGGTTATTGCCATCGGCATGCAAGTCCGTCACCCAGAACGAATGGATATCCCCCCCCCAGAACACCGGGTTGCTGACCCGGTTACGCTCGATGGACGCCAGCATCCGTCTGCGATTTGCCATATAGCCATCCCAGCCGTCGGTCCAACGCCCCGGCTTGTGGTTGGTCAGGTCACGCTGGGTCAGCGGCGCCACCAGCAGGTCCTGAGCGATGATGTTCCACTGCGCCTTCGACTGGGCAAACCCCTGGTCCAGCCAGGCTTCTTGCTGCCAACCAAGCATGGTGCGGCCAGGGTCGCGCAAGTCGTGGCAGAGGTTATCGGCGATATGCCCCTGGTGGCTGCCATTGGCCGGAATGCACGGTTGTTCGGAACGGTATTGCCGGCCGTCCAGTACGTGGAAACGGGCCAGTCGGCCGTAGTCCAGGCGCCGATAAATGCGCATGTCCGCCCCCTTCGGCAAGCTGCTGGCACGCAGCGGCATATGCTCGTAGTAAGCCTGGTAGGCTGCCGCACGCTGCTGCAGGAATTGCCCGACCGGAATCTTCGGGTCCTGGGACCAGCGGTTGGCGTAGTCGTTCTGTACTTCGTGATCGTCCCAGGTCGCCACGCTCGGTGCAGCGGCGTGCAAGGCCTGTAGATCCGGATCGGTTTTGTACAGGGCATAGCGGTTGCGATAGTCGCTCAGGCTCACCGCATTACCGCTGCCGTGAGGGCGGATGATCTTGCCCGAATCCGCCGCGTAGGAACTGTCGTAGATGTAGTCGCCGAGAAAGAACACCAGGTCGGGCTGTTCCTCTGCCAAATGGCGATAGGCACTGAAATAGCCGCGCTCCCAATGGGAACACGAGACAAACCCCAGACGCGCCGACGCCATGGCATGCACGGCCGGTGCTGTGCGCGACTGCCCCACTGGGCTTTGCGCACCCAGCCCTTCGAACTGATACCAGTACGGTCTGCCCGCCTCGAGCCCCGCGACTTCTACATGCACCGAATGCCCCCAGCGCTCGCTGGCCATGACTTCGCCTTGGCGCACCACGCGGGTCATCGCGGCATCGCTGGCGACCCGCCAACGCACGGGCACGGAACGGCTCAAGCCACCCCGGCCATCCACGGCATTGAACAACGGCGCCAGGCGCGTCCAGATCACAAACCCATCGGGTAACGGGTCACCGGAAGCCACGCCGAGGGTGAACGGATAATCCACGCCGGCACTGCGCGCAAACGGACTGAGGATCGAAAACGTGGTGGCGACAGCCAGCCCGGCAAGCACCCGGCGTCGGCCATGATCTACCTCGCCACTCACGGCCGAAACTCCCACTCCTCACGCACCGTGGCGAACACCAGCATGTCTTCATGCACGCCGTTCTTGAGAAATGCCCCGCGCATGCAGCCTTCGTACTGCAGGCCGATTTTCTCCATGACTCGCGCCGACTCTTTGTTGCGACTAAAACACTGGCTGCCCACGCGATGCAGGCCCAGTTCGGCAAAGCCGTAGTCCATCAGCGCGATGGCCGCTTCGGTCGCATAACCCAGGTTGCGCGCGTCCGCCGCCGCCCAGCCGCCAAGATGCCCATAGTGATGTTTCGCATTGATGCGCAGGCTGGCGATACCGATCAATTCACCGGTATCGCGTACATGCACCCCAAGGCTCAACAACCCATCAGAGCGAAATTTTGCCTGCATGCCCTCGATAAAATCCTGCGCTGTTTCGAGGGTGTAGGGCGATGGAATACTCGCCGTGTTGTCGGCGATTTTCGGGCCGTTGGCGAGGGTACACAGCGTCTCGGCCTGGTGGTTTTCCAGTGCGCGCATTAACAGTCGCGGGGTGGATATCTGTGGCAGTTCACGGCTCATTTCCAGGGGCCCTCGATGTAAAGTTTCTGAGAATGCCCCGGCTGCATGTCAATTCTGTTACGTCACAAAAATGTCTTGAGAATCGCCTGAAATACTTGTCCTAGAGCCCTCAAAACGTCAATTAAAGTTAACCAATCGGTCATTTTTGGTTGTTAGCGTGTCGCCCCTAATTCAATAACGGGGTAACGGAATGAGAACCTGGGACGAACCGAAAAAACGCAAGGCGCACATCGAACTGATCCCGATGATCGACGTGATGATGTTCCTCCTGGTATTTTTCGTACTCGTGAGCCTGAACGTGATTCCGGCCCTCGGCATGAAGACGCAACTGCCCAGCGCCAGCAGTTCACAGCAGCTCAAACCACAGAACAAATTCATCCTCACCCTGGGCCTGGAAGGCCAACTGCAACTGGATGGCAAGGACCTCACAGTCGATGCGCTGGTGCCGGCGCTGAAGGCGGCCGAAAAGCCTGACACCAAGTCGACCATCATCGTGAACAGCGACAAAGGCGTGGAGGTTTCGCGCCTGGTGGAGGTGATGGACACCCTGCGTCTGGGTGGCTTTACCTCCGTGTCCATTGCCACGCGTAAGTCCTGATCATGTACGTCTTGTTTCGTGCGCGTCAGCTGCTGGGCAGTGTCCCGGCCCTGATCGCCCTGGTGCTGATTGCACTGGGTATCCAGTCCCAGACCTTGAAGGTCGAGCCGGTGTATGACGAGTCGGCGGTCGAGTTGGCGCTGGTCGAGCCAGCGCCGGAAGTGATCCCCGAGCCGGTGGTGGAACAAGAACCGCCACCGCCGGTGATCGAGGATGAAGAGGCCGAGCCGGCCCCACCACCGCCGCCACCTAAACCGTTGCCGAAACCCAAGCCTGAGCCCAAGCCAAAACCTGTGCCCAAGCCAGTGGTCGCCAAGCCAACGCCCGCCCCGACACCACCACCGGTCGCCGCCAAACCGGCACCGGCGCCCGTGGCCCAGGCCGCGCCGACACCCGCGCCGCCCGCACCACCCAAAGTCGACGGCCAAGCCCTGGAAGGCGGCTACCTCAAGGGTTTGCGCAACGAGTTGGACACTTACAAGCAGTACCCCACCGGACGCCAGGCCTCCCTCGAACGCCCCACCGGCGAAGTGGTGGTCTGGTTGCTGGTAGACCGCCAGGGTCGGGTTCTCGACTCCGGTTTGCAGACCCAGGCGTCGAGCATGTTGCTCAACCGGGCCGCCACCAACAGCTTGCGTCGTATCAAGCAAGTCAAGCCGTTCCCCGAGCAAGCCTTCGGGGGCCGCAATGAGCAGCGCTTCACCGCCACCTTCAACTACAGCGTGCAATAAGCACCCGACACCAGGACGACAGAGATGAGGTTCACACGGATTCATCTGGCACTCGTTGCCGCAAGCATGGGCCATGGAATGGTCATGGCCGACACCAGCAACAGCGACGTCGGGACGATTGGGGTTCAGGGCAAGGCCACGGCAGGTGGCGGCTACATGGTGCAGGAAGAAAGCATCAAGGGCCGCTCCACCGTGACCAAGGAAGCGCTGGATAAACAGACCGCCACCGGCAACGCCGTGGACAAGCTCAAGTACACGCCGGGCTTGAACATCTCCAGCGAAGACAACACCGGCCTGTCCGGCTTTCGCTTCACCATGCGCGGGCTCAACTCCGACCAGGTGGGGATGTCGGTGGACGGCATGCCGATCAACGACTCCGGCAACTACGCGCTGTACTCCAACCTGCTGGGCGACCCGGAAAACATCGAGCAGATCTTCGTCACCCAAGGCTCTTCGGAGGCCGACGGCCCGCACATCGGTTCCAGTGGCGGCAACATCGGCATCGTGACCATTCGCCCGACCAAGGAAACCGGGGCGTTCGTCAAACAGGTGATGGGCAGCAACGCCACGCGCAAGACCTTTGCCCGCCTCAACACCGGCGAGATCAATGGCCTGAGCAACTGGTTGTCGGCGTCCCACACCGAAGGCCAGATGTGGCGCGGTTCGGGCGCCGTGCGCGCGGACAAAGTCGAGTGGAACAGCTTCTTCGACGCCGGCGATGGCAACACCGCCAACCTGATCCTCAAGTACCACGAGCAGGACAACAACAGCTACAGCCAACTGACCAAGGCCCAGTACCAGCAGAACGGCCGCAAGTACGACCCCTACCCGGCCACGCCTACCGTGGGCAGCAACGGCAAGTACAACAGCTACTACGCCCTGGCGCAGAACCCGTTCCAGACATTCACCGCCGTGCTCAACACCCAGTTCAAACTGGCGGACAACCTCGCGCTGTCGGTGATCCCGTATTACTACTGGGGTAACGGCAGCGGTGTCGGTTCGTCCAGCTATGCGCTGAACCGCGGTTCCAATCAAGGCGGCGTGTTCGACCTGGGCAACCTGCCGACCGGTGCCCAATACAACGCCGACGGCACCCCGAACAACGGCGTGTACTACCGCCCTTCGCGCACCCAGACCTGGCGTCCGGGCATCACCACCAAACTGAACTGGGACCTGGGCGATCACAGCCTGCAAGTCGGCTACTGGTACGAGCGCGCACGTCAAAGCCAGACCCAGCCGTTCATTCCGCTCAAGGCCAGTGGCAAGCCGGTCGACACCTGGCCGGATTCCAACGACGCGGTGGTCGATGCCAACGGCAACACCATCCAGGCTCGCGACCGCTTCACCATCACTCCGGCGCAAAAGGTCTGGGCCCAGGACACCTGGTACATCAACTCGGACTGGACCCTGATCGCCGGCCTGGCCTACATGAACGTCAAGCGTGACGGCACCAACCACGGCAGCCTCACCGAGCAGCCGGAAAAACGTAACCAGACCTACAACAAACTGCTGCCCAACGCCGGCCTGAAATACCAGCTGGATGAACGCGATCAGTTGTTCTACAGCCTGTCGCGCAACATGCGCATCCCGCAGAACTATGTGCTGTACGACAAGGGTGTCGGCTCCATCGACTCCAAGCCTGAAACCAGCTGGAACCACGAGTTGGGCTGGCGCTACACCGATGAAGACATGACCGTGGCCGCCACCTTGTTCTACATGCAGTTCAAGGATCGCCAGGTGTCGTCGCGCGACATCAACGGCGACTTCGCCGACATCAACGCCGGCTCCGTCAACAACAGCGGCCTGGAGCTGGAGTGGAGCGGCCTGCTGCCCAATCACTTCAACTACTACACCTCCTACACCTACACCAAGGCCGAGCAGCAAGACGACCTGACCGTGTACAACGCCGGCAAAGCCATCCTGTTGCCCACCAGCGGCAAGCAGTTCGCCAACGTGCCGAAAAACATGCTGGCCGCCAACATCGGCTACGACGACGGCCGCTTCTACGGCACCTTCGGCGGCAAGTACACCAGCAAGCTCTACGGCGACCTGACCAACGACGAAGCCATCTCCGGGCGCACCGTGTTCAACGCCGGCGCGGGTATCTACCTGCCGGTGGACAAGAAGGTGGTCAAGGACGCCACCCTGCGCCTGAACGTCGACAACCTGTTCGACAAGAAGTACCTGGACGGCGTGTACACCACCAAGACCAACGCGGCCAGCTACAGCGGTTTCCGCGACGGCGACCCGGCCTACATCGTAGGCCTGGAACGCACCGTGACGGTCTCCCTGGAAGCCAACTTCTAATTGCGAGGTAACTGAACATGGACATGAACCTGCTCCACGACATCACCTTTTATGTGATGTATGCCGCGATGGCCATCGCGATCTTTATCACCATCGAACGCGGGATTTACTTCGCCTACGTACGCCGCCAAGCCCGCGCGCTGACCGAGGTACTGGGCGCCAATGTGCACAGCGAACGCGACCTGCCGCAGAGCCTGACCCGCCGTGACAGCCTGCCGCTGAGCATGGTGTTGCCGGTGCTGGCGCAGAAAGCCTCACAAGGTTCGCGCAAGGACCTGGATGACGTCATCGAAACCCAGTACCTGACCACCCGTGCACCACTGGCCCGCAGCCTGTGGATCATCGAAACGATCACCACCGCCGCGCCGCTGTTGGGCTTGCTGGGCACCATCCTCGGCATCATCGACACCTTCAAGGCGCTGGCCACGGCGGGCGTGTCCGACCCAGGGCAGATTTCCGGTGGTATCGGCACGGCCTTGTTCGCCACCGGCCTGGGCATCGCCATCGCGCTGTTCTGCGTGGTGTTCCATAACTTCTTCCAGGACAGCCTGGAGCGCATCAACGATCAGCTGAAAATCCTGCTGATCCGCGCCGCCACCGGCGCCCGCGTGCAGAGTGAAGTACCGCACCTGGTGCCGACGCCGCTGCACAGCCGCACGGCCTGAACGCAACAGCGGGCGCGCAATGCGCCCGCTTTCTTTTGTGATGGGAATCCCTATGTCCGTTTCCTTGAAATTGCGCATCGCTGGCCTGGCAGGCTTGCTCATGAGTCCGCTGGCCCAGGCGGACTTTTCGATTCCGGGTTTTGAATTGGTGCATACCGTGCCGGTGGATACCGCCCTCGGCACCGACGACTTGCGCCAGCCCGGCCCAGTGTGGAGCGAGCTGTTTGACGGCGCAAAAAACAGTATCGACATTGGCCAGTTCTACGCCGCCGATCACCCAGGTTCCGTGATGGACCGTGTGATCGAACGCCTGGAAGCCGCCGGCAAACGCGGTGTGAAGATTCGCTTTTTGCTGGAAGAAAAAGGCATCAAATTGTCGGAAACGGCCACCCTGGAACGCCTGCGCGCGATCCCCAACCTGACCTTTCGTGTGCTGCCCTACGCGCGCGTGAGCGGTGGGATCATCCACGCCAAATACCTGGTGGTGGATGGCAGGCAGGCGTTTGTCGGCAGCCAGAATTTCGATTGGCGCTCGCTGGAACATATCCACGAAACCGGGCTGCGTATCACCGACCCAACCGTGGTGAGCCAGGTGCAGGCGATCTTCGAACAGGACTGGAAAGCCCAGCAGGCCTTGGCCGACAACCAACCGGTGCCGCTGCCTGCCGTGAGCAACGCACCACCGCGCACCGGTAACTACCTGGTCGCCAGCCCGCAACGCTACAACCCACCGGGCGTAGGCGATTCACAGCTGGAACTGCCGCGTTTACTGAGCGAAGCGAAACACGAAGTGCGCGTGCAACTGCTGGACTACGCACCACTGTCCTACGGACCGGACAAGACCCGCCCGTACTACGCGGTGATCGACAATGCCGTCCGTGCGGCGGCGGCACGTGGGGTGTCGATCAAGCTGATGGTGTCCAACTGGAATACCGACAAGCTGGAACTGCCCTACCTCAAAAGCTTGGCGGTGCTGCCCAACGTGCAAATCAAAATCGTCACCCTCCCCGAGGCCAAGCAAGGTTTTATCCCGTATGCGCGGGTAATCCACAGCAAGACCATGGAGATCGACGGACAGGTTGCCTGGATCGGCACCAGCAACTGGCTGGGCGGGTATCTGGATAATTCGCGCAATCTGGAAGTGGTGATGCGCAGCGAAGCGATGGCCAGGCGTGTCGGGGCATTGCATGAGCAATTGTGGGACGGACCCTACGCTAGAGCCTTGAACGTGACCGAGGAGTACCCCGAGCCCCACCCTGGCCAGCATTGACCAGAGGCACCTGAGTAGTGGTAGTGTGTGGAAATGTTTCTGACAGATTGATCAGAAACGTCCTACTCACTACCTGCAAAGGAATGCGTCCCTTCATGCACTTTCCACTCAAGCAATTGGCGGCTGCCACCCTGTTCGCGGCGAGCCTTTCGGCCATCTCCAGCCCCGCTTTCGCCAACATCACCCCGGACCAAAGCACAGCGATTCTGAAGCATTTCGACGAGACGTCCGTCACCGATTTCCGTGGTTTCCTCGGCGCCCTGGCCAAGGGCGATCTGGGCAAGACCAGCGATGTAGGCCCGGCGATCAGTGCGTTTCTTGATAACAAAACCTTGAGCGCGGATCAGCAGAACGAGATCAATCGCCTGCTCGGTATCTACACCCGAGTGAAGTATGGCAAGGCCGCCACCGAAACCCTGCGCGAACTGGTGGAAATCCCGACCTTTAACGTGGACGGCCTGCCGCAGTACAAGAACCCGGAATTCATCAAGATCGCCGGCAAGATCGAGGCACTGGCCAAGGCCTTTAACCTGACCTTCCGCAATATCGACAACCGTGTGTACGAAATTTCCCTGGAAGGCAGCGGTGATGAAGTGGTGGGTATCCACGCACACGCCGACGTGGTGCCAGTGACACCGGAAAACTGGGTGTTGAAAGACGGCACCAAGCTCGACCCGTTCAAGGTCACGCTGATCGGTGACCGCATGTACGGCCGTGGCACCGAGGATGACAAGAACGGCATCGTAGTGGCGATGTATGCCATGAAGGTGATCAAGGAAGAGAAACTGCCGCTGGCACGCAATTTCAAGCTGCTAGTGGACACCACCGAAGAAACCTCCGGCGACGCAATTCCGTATTATTTCGAAAAGAACCCGACACCGCAATACAACCTGGCGCTGGATGGCGGCTACCCGGTGGTGATCGCCGAGAAAGGCTACGGCACGGTGATGGCCACCTTCCCGCGCCGCAAGGGTGAAGGCAAAGGCGCGGAAATCATTTCGATGACCGGCGGCATGGCGACCAACCAGATTCCGTCAGCCTCGGTGGCGACGTTCGTGAGCGACAAGCCTGCCGAGCTGGCCGCCAGCCTGCAGAAGGCCGGTACTGAATACGCCAAGAACAACGGTGGCGATTTTGAAGTGGCCGCCAAGGTCGACGGCAAAGACGTCAAACTGACCGTCACCGGCGTGTCCGCACACTCGTCCGAGCCGGAGTCCGGGGTCAACCCGGTGGCGCGCATGCTGGAGCTGATCCATAGCGTCGATGGCAAGATCGCCCTCAAGCACAACCACATCACGGATGCTGCACGTTATGCGTCCGACAACTGGGGCCTGGATTACCTGGGCGGCAAGTTGGGTGTGGGCTTCTCTGATGATTTCATGGGGCCGCTGACTACTTCGTTGACCTTTGTCGGCCTGGATGACAAGGCCTTCAAACTGGCAGTGAACCTGCGCGTGCCGAAGGGCAAGTCACCGGAAAAACTCAAAGCCGAGATCGCCGAAAAATTGAGCGCCTGGGACAAGAAAACCAAGGTCAAGGTGGGCTTCACCTACTCGGTGGCCGAGCCGATGTACCGCAACCCGGAAGGTGAATGGGTGAAAGCCCTACTGGCCGTGGCCAGTGAAAATCTGGGTATGGAGCACAAGTTCGGCACCTCGGCCGGCGCAACCTCCGTGCATGAACTGCCCAACGGCGTGCAATTCGGCCTGGCGCGCCCGGAAGTGAAGTACACAGGGCACACCGACAACGAGTTCAAGACGGTTGACCAGTTCCTGCTGGACCTGCAAATCGTCACCGAAATGATGGGCCGTATCGGCCAACTGCCGAAGCTCTGATAAAAAGCAGCCCGCCGCAACGGCGGGCTCTTCAGGCCTGCAGCATCAACATATCCTCGAAAAAACCACCGACCGGTTCCGTGGGATGGCACAGCTGGATTTCCAGGACCCAGGCCATTTCACTCGGCGGGATCTCCAGATCAGCCAGCTCCTTGTTCTCGAACAGCGCGTGGGGGAAATCCGCGAGGCGATGGCCCGCGAGATTACGTGCCAGCCTCCAGCCTTTTGACACCGCGCTCTGTTCGGCAAAGTCATACAGTTCGCGACCGGTTAAGCCTCGCAACCAGGCGTCGCGGGTTTCGTCGAACACCTCATGCAGTGCGGTCCTGCACGCCAGGTGCAGCGGCGCGTCACCGAACACAAAGGTATCGCCGTAGTCGCCTTCGTAACCGTCCCACACCGGGCCCAAATCCACCACGACGATATCGGTGGCGCGCAGCCTGCGCTGGCGGTCAATGCCTTCGCGGGGTGGGCGTACGGTGTCGTCGCCAAAGCGGATATAGGTCGGGTGCCAGGTGTGGGAAGCGCCCATGGCTTGCAGTTGGTCGGCGGCCATGTCGAGGGCTTCGTCGGTGGTCATGCCCACCTGCAGTCGGCTGGCAATCGCCGCCAAGGCACGGATTGACTGATCGCGCGCGGCCAGCATGCCGTCCAGTGAATAACGTGGGCCGACTTTCTCCCAGATCGGGTGCAGCGCCTTGTGCGTCGTGCCGGCACTCGACCGGCCACTGGGCACAAAGGCCTCCGCGACGAATCGATGGCCGGGCAAGCCGGCGTGCAGACACTCCGTGCGCACCTGGCTGATCATTGCGCCATTACCGCAGGCATACACCTGGGCAGCTTCCCAGTCATGCCCATGGTTCAAGGCAACTTCTTGCACTCGCCCTTGGGAAGCCAACACCGGGTGCCAGTGAAAACGTGGGTGATCATTGACCGATTGATCCAGGAACGCGCGGTCATAGAAATCTGCTGGCTGCCCGCCGCCCCAGTACAAGGTCACATCCACATCGCGCGTGAACGCCGTCAGCAGGATGGGCTTGATACCCGCGTAGCCGGTGCCCGTGGCGAACAAGACGACGGGCGCATTGTCATTGTCCTGCCAGGTACAGGCGCCAAACGGTCCTTCCAGTTGCAACAGATCGCCGGCTTCAAGGTGGGCCAGCAGGGTCTCGGAAAACAGCCCGCCCCTCACCTGGCGAATCTGAAAGACCAGGCGCCCGTCATCTTCGGCCGGCAGGTTGGCGATCGAGAAACACCGCGAGTCGCCGTCGACCAGGCGGAACTTGAGGTACTGGCCCGCCCGCACCGCCAGCGGTCTGTCCGGCATCACCACCAACTCAATGATGTCGGGGCTCAGTGCACGTTTGCTCACGACCTGTGCCTCGACCACCAGCGTGGGTGTGTCCAGCGACCAGCCGGGGATTTCCAGGCGCATGTCGCCGCAGGCGTGGCTCTGGCACAACAACATCTCGTTGGCTGCCAACGGATAACACGGCGCGGGAGCATCCGGCGCCAAGTGTTTGGCCCGGTACGCGCCTTCTGCGACCACCACCTTGCAGGAGCCACAGGCACCGCGTCGGCAAGAAAACGGCACCGACAAGCCGTTGGCGAGCATTGCATCCAGCAACAGTTCATCCCCGGCCTCAAAGGTTTTCCCCGAGGGGGACAGTTCGATGACATGACGTGTATTCATAACAACCTCGGGGTGAGTGAGCCGTGATTGTTGCGCTAGACTAGGCCCATTAAAACCTCCAGTTTTGGATACTTTAGATGGTCCAGATGCGAAAATGGCGCCCGCTGCTCAAGCTGGACGACAGTGCAAGCCAGGCGTCTTACCGCAAGATTGCCGAAGGCTTGGTGACCGCGATCGTTGAAGGTCGATTGCCGCCCGGCACCTTGCTACCGGGCACCCGGGAGATGGCGCAGTTGCTCGACGTCAACCGCAAGACCGTGATCCTGGCCTACGAAGAGGCCATGACCAAGGGCTGGCTGGTCAGCGAGCCGCGGCGCGGGACCTTCGTCAATGCGCAGTTGACGGCCAAGCAGCTGCCGAGCCGCGCGCAGGCGCCCTTCGCGCCGCCCATCCTGGCGCAGAAAACCGCGCCCTATTTCGCCCAGAACGCTCAGGTGACAGCGCTGAATCACCGGCATGACGCGCTGTTTTTCGACAACGGCACCAGCGACCACCGCCTGCTGCCCCAAGCCGTGTTGCACCGCTACTACCGCAATGCCCTGCGTAACAGCTTTGCGTCCAACACCCTGCGCTACGGCAGCGAGGGCACCGGCTATCATCTGCGCTGCGCGCTGGCCGAGATGCTGCGCAACAACCGTGGGTTGACGGTCAGCGCCGAAAACATCTGCCTGACCCAAGGCACCCAGATGTCGCTGTACCTGACCGCCAGCCTGTTGCTCAAACCCGGCGACGTGGTGCTGGTGGAGCGCCTGAGTTACCCGCCAGCATGGGAAATTTTCCGCAGGTTGGGTGCGCAACTGGTCACGGTGGACATCGACGAAGAAGGCTGTCGCACGGACCAGATCGATCGCCTGTGTCGCGAGCACAAGGTGCGGATGATCTACCTCACGCCGCACCACCAGTTCCCCACCACCGTGAGCCTGCACGCGGCGCGGCGGCAACAGTTGCTGGCATTGGCGGCGCTGCATGACTTCTGCATCATCGAAGAAGATTACGACCACGAATTTCACTTCAGCGGGCGCCCCTACCTGCCCCTGGCCAGCGATCGCGCGCAGCGACATGTGATCTATGTCGGTTCGTTGTCCAAGGTCCTCGGCTCGACGTTTCGCTGCAGTTATGTGGTGGCTCCCACGCAGGTGGTCGAAGCCCTGCATAGCAATGCCGCACTGATGCTGGGCGATGCCGATGCGGTCGCGCAGAAGATGCTTGCCGACTTGATCAACGATGGCGAACTCAAGAAGCACCTGCGCCGGGTATCAAAGGAATACCGCGCCCGCCGTGAGACCTTGCAAGACTGCCTGCAGGCGGCGTTCGGTGATCGGATCCAGGTGCGCGAGCCCGAAGGCGGCCTGGCGCTGTGGGTGCGTTTCGACGATGCAATCGATGTTGACCAGATAGTAAGCGCGGCCCTTGACCACGGGTTGGTCGTACGCAGCGGCCGGCAGTTCTCGCCGATGGACCAAGCAGAAAATGCGCTGCGCCTGGGTTTCGCCTCGCTGAACCAGGAAGAAATCCGCGAGGCCACATTACGCCTGGCTAAAGCGGCAAGCCCGCGCGCACATAAAAATGCCGATCATCACTGATCGGCATTCGGTTAGAGCGGCAGCAGGAAGCGTGATCGCTCCTCGGTCCGGGCAAGCTCCGGGAACTCCAGCAGCAGCGCCCGGTTGCCCCGGCCGATATGCTCCATCACCGCCCGCGTAATGTACTCACGCACCATGCCCGTGGAGACGTAATACATGGCCCAGGCTTGTTCGGGCGTACAGTGGCCGATCTGTTCCTCGATGTCCTTGTACGCCTTGTCATCGTCCGACTTCACGTCGCGCTGATATTCGGCTTGGCCCATGATGGTTCTCCTTCACTGACACGTCTGCTGCAGCCCGGACCGCCTATTCATTCACCCGATCAGGTCCCGCTCTTCACCTTGGTCCACACCCGCGTGCGGATTCGCTCCAATTTCAAGGGCAACGGTTCCAGGGGAACCAAGGTGGCGATCGTCTCTTTGGACGGGTAAATCCAGGGGTTGTCGCGCAACTTCTGCTCGACCAACTCGGTGGCATCCTTGTTGGCGTTGGGGTACAGCGTGTGGTTGGAACTCTTGGCAATCACTTGCGGGTCGAGCATGTAGTTGATGAACGCCAGACCCTGCTTGGCATGCGGCGCATCCTTGAGCAGCACAAAGTTTTCCGACCACACCAGCCCGCCTTCACGCGGCAGGCTGTAGGCAATCTTGCGGCCGGTGTTGTTTTTCTCATTGATGGCTTGCGCCGTCAGCGCTCCGCTCGCCCAACCCACCACCACGCAAATATTGCCGTCGGCAAAATCAGCGTCGGTCCTGGAAGAGTCGAAGTAGAGGACGTAAGGACGGATCTTCAACAGCAGCGCCTGGGCTTTCTGGTAATCCTCAGGGTTCTGGCTGTTGCTCGGCAGCCCGAGGTAATGCAAGGCGATCGAAATGATTTCGCTCGGCGAGTCGAGCATCGCCACGCCACACGACTGGAGCTTGCTGATGTTCTCTTCCTTGAAGATCAGGTCCCAGCTGTCCACGGGGGCATTGTCACCCAGGGCGGCCTTGACCTTATCCACGTCATAACCAATGCCGGTGGTGCCCCACAAATACGGCACGGCATACCGGTTACCCGGATCGTTGGCGGACAGCAGCGCCAGCATTTCGGGATCGATGTGCGAGAAATTACTCAGTTGGGAACGGTCCAGCGGCGCAAGCACACCGGCCTGGATCAGGCTGGGCAAGACATTCGAGGTGGCGACGACAACGTCATACCCGGTGCGCCCGGCCATGACCTTGCTCTGCATGATCTCGGCACTGTCGAAGGCATCCAGGTGCATCCGGGTACCGGTTTTCTGTTCAAATTCCTTGGGCGTTTCCGGCGCGATCAGCCCGAACCAGTTATACAGATTGACCCGGGGTTCGGCCGCCGAGACCGGCGCACTGACACACACAGACACCAGCGCAGCCATAAAAATGGCGCGCAATTGGGGTTGACTCATCTCGCTATCCTTGTCAAAACGACAGGCCATCATGGCCTGCATCCACTGGAGGGTGAATATACTCGGCACGCCCGATTAGTAAATACCCAGAAGTACTTAGCCCAGCCCCATGAATACCTAACCCTAAAGGGGTAGTAAATGTCGCTCGACCTTCACAACCTGGCCTGGCATCGGTCGGCCGGGACGCTGATCATGCAGCTGAACCGCCCGGCGTTCTGGAGCTCGCTGGTTCGCGTCGTAAAGGAATATGTCCAGATCGACAATTGGGTTGTGCTGGTCTTCAGCGACCAACAGGTGCGGGTCATCAGCCTGACCGAAGTCGCCGATGCAGACGAAGTGGACGCCCTGACCCAGCGCTATGTAAAAGGGCTGTACCTGCTGGACCCGTTTTACATCGCCAACCGGGAGAACCCGCAGAGTGGTTTTTTCCATCTGTCCGACATCGCGCCGGAGCATTTCCTGACCACCGAGTATTACCACCAGTATTTCGCCCAATACGTCAGCGTGGACGAGGTGCAATACAACGTACAGCTCGACGCTGACAGGACGCTGTGCATGTCATTTGGCAGCAACGTGCGATACAGCCCGCAGCAGATCACGACGCTGGACATGATCAAGCCCTGGGTGATGGCATTGATGCATCAACGCATGTGCTTTGAGAGTGATGCGGAAAAAAGCCAAGCCGAGCCGCCACCGTGGTCTGAGGCGATCATGCAACTTGGCGCACAAATCACAGTGCGCGAAAAAGATGTGCTCCGGCTGCTGTTGAGCGGTTTTTCCAACAAAGAGATCGCCGGCAAGCTGAACCTGTCGACCGAGACCATCAAAGTTCACCGTCGCAACCTTTACAACAAGCTGAGCATCAAGTCTCAGTCCGAGTTGTTTGCACGGTTTTTCCTGCCTGGGCAGGAGGGCGTTGCCGGACCCGCCCCGTGACGAACGATAGGACCTTCAAGACTAGAATGCGGTTCGCCGCACGGGTCCTTTCTTCATAGACGCATCATCTACGCGGTAGACGGACGCCCCCCTGCGCTGGGAGAGAGGTCAAGCTGACGTCCAAGTCGACTGATCAGCAGCGCCACGGAGTCAGCGTTGCTCAAAATCGTATCCATTCTCTTGAGAGGGTCACTCCGAAATATTCGCCGAGCATCGTCGAGTCCATCTCCCCCGGTAACCGACAAAATATGCTGTAAAAGGCTGCCTTGTGGATCTACATTCTTCACGATCTGGAACAGTTCCGTGAACGGCGTAAAGAGACGCAGGCGTTCAGTCTGGCGCTGTTTCAGGCGTGTTTTGAAGGCCCGATTATACGGAGTGTCATTCCTGATAAGATCGAGAAATGGATGACAGGCATCCAGGCGGGCAATGTCCTCCGTTGCGCACACATGATGAGAGAGTTCATGAATGAGAGCGATAGCACGGGCATGGACGTTGACATAAAACGGCTTGGTTAGAAACGGCTTGTACTCCAATGTAGGCTTGAAAAACGCCTGGGTTAAATAAATGACCTGGTCTGCGTCCGGAACCACGACAAACGCCATGACAGCCGCATTACCAGGGGGCGAGGTGCCGCGCGAAACCCCAACAACGAAGCGTTCTGAGTTCAAGGTATTGAGTGAAGGGGCTGTGAGAGCGTTGAATACCTTGTCAACCACTGACTGTATTTTCTCGATATGTTCCGCTTCTACGACTTGTAAATCGAAGGTCTCCTTGATAACTGCGAGCGTGGGAGTGGAGGCTTGTAGGGTAGCGGCAACCAGACGTAAGTTCTCCTGCGCGTTTTTTGTATAATAGGTCGCCAGGGCCAATGCTTCAGTGATCATCAAACCCCGTTTGGGATAGAGGGTTCGGATGGCTTTCATACCGGATGCTTCGATATTCATACCTTCACGAGCTACCGGGCATGAATAAAATTGATTGCTCAGTTTAGCGAGTGCTCGTCGAGCATGCAGTAACGGAACTTGGCTACTGAGCATCCATTGTTGGCGGGTGTTTTTTCGTATCAGAGGTCCATCTCCCAGGGAACTGAAAATACGCCAGTGCTCACCCTGTTGTTTGACTTGAAAGACTTTGCCTTCGACGGGCGCATAGTGGCGTTTCTGAGCTGATTGGTAGAGCCCAAGATCGCCAACGCTGGTCATCTCCTGTAGCGCGAGATCGGTTACTTCATGGGGTTGCAACCGGGTTCTTTCAGGCGCGGTGATGTCGATGGCTGGCCATGTTGCAACGGCTTCGGACGCGATGGCATCAGGTTGCACAGGTAACGTCTGCTCTGAAATTTCTGGCATTGACTGGCGAAGCAATGCCATCTGCGCAACGCCACTCACGAACTGCGAGATTGCTGTGCGCCAATGATGATCTTGCAACGCGTCGGCAGAAGTCTTGAACAGTTTGTAGCTCTGCCAGACGAGCCACGGGTATTCCAGCTTTGCGGCCAGAAACGGAATGCCTTGGTATATACCGCTCGAGAAAACGCTCTTCGCCAGGTTCCAATAGGCAACGGCGTTGGAGATGGAATGGCATCCCAACAATTTCAACAACAGCTCGAAGTTGTCCGCAAATAGCTGTTTGAACAAGCACCCGACGATGGGATTTGAGGCCAGTTGCAACGAGCTTCTGGAGGCATTGTTCGGGTTGAAAAACGTCGTGATTGCTGATTCTGCTGCCTGCGGAAGCAACCTGAGCACCCAACTTTGTAGCGGGCCAAGTGACCAGAGTTCTGTCAGTAAACTCGCTTCGTCGGGATATTCCTTAAGGCAGTGACCTTGACTGTAAGGCGCATAGAGAACGTGAGGCCCCTGACCTGATGCAGAGCTGATCACGTAAATGCCCACGGCTTTGACCGCTGTGGCGCCTATGGAGGTCAGCAGTTCAAGCGGGCGGATGGTGGCATTGGCACCTATAACGGCAGCACGGGCAATCGAATCCGGCATGTCCATGATCTGCTGGATATAACCGAACGCTGTTGCAGTCATTTGCTTTGCCAGGAATTGGGCATGTGCATGTTGCATCAGTTGCCAGGGTAATTGCCGGGCGAACCGCTGTTGACGCTCAAGCAGGTCGGGATTAGCAGCCGTGAAGAGCCCTCGTAGATAGTCTTGATAGGTGCCACTGACGTTCAGCGCCTGGATGTGTGTGGTAAGGGTTTTTGCGTCCATCTGGCTGGAGAGCAACGCTGACCCCGTCGAAGTAAAGCGCGGTGTTTTAGTTCCCCATTCATCTCGATGGCTCGTCGCGTAATCGACCAGGGTCAACGTCTTGTCGACAGCGTTCCTGTGTGCAGGGACGGTGACTTCAATCTGATCGGGGGTGACGCGGCTCTGGTTGTCGAGCGTGCGTAACAACGTAGACAGTTTGTTGCGCGTGAAATCGGCCAGTGAGTCGATACCATGAAGGTAGTCTTTGTCCGCTTCCACGCTGTTTCGATACTGCTCGAGCAGTTCAACCTGTAGTTGCTGGTCCGCGATGGGAGCGTTGGCCACCCATTCAGGTAATGAGTGCCGCAGGATCAGTGCCTGGGCGATGGCCGTAGCGCGCTCCACGTTAGTCGGTGCGAGTGTCTGCGTTATTTGGACCTGCCAAATGTCCTGCAGGTATTGGGCGGGTAGCTTCGGGCTAAGCAGGTGAGTGATCTCGGCTTTTCTTTGCTGCTCGTAGTGCTGGTGCAGGTAGGCGACCAAGCCGTCTTCGATCAACTCGAAAGACCCAACGGTATAGACCTGATGCAGGAGACGTTCGGACCGAGGGAGGTTTTCCAGCAGTGCAATGCGTTCTTCGGGCTCAAGCAAGCGCTGGTTCAACGTGGTTCTGAGGGCGGCCAATGAACTGAAAACCTCCAACCCCAGCGCTGGGCTCCAAAGAATGGTTTTGCCGGAATATTCGGGATCTTGCCCCCCTCGTTCGGTTAGCACAAAACAGTTGCTCAATGCGGCGCTGACGTCCCGCTCGGCAGTCGTCAGCGTCAGTGACAAGGCATCGGGCCGGAAAGCGTTCATGCTGCGTCGCGTATCACGTTTGTAACTGTCGAGGACCGTCAGGATGATT
Source organism: Pseudomonas sp. C 49-2 (assembly GCF_003970195.1). NCBI lineage: Bacteria > Pseudomonadati > Pseudomonadota > Gammaproteobacteria > Pseudomonadales > Pseudomonadaceae > Pseudomonas > Pseudomonas sp. C 49-2. The sequence goes on along the minus strand of NZ_RXYG01000017.1, from coordinate 6,167 downwards.
GCCCGGTCGCTGGGCCGTAGTGAATTGTCCAGGACCCTGAGCTTTGCTTCCGCCTTCAATCCAACGGTCATCGCCCTCTCGAGCAGAAGCCGCAGGTCGGGAAACCGTTGGTCCACCAGACGCAGGTGGCCTTCAAAGCCTTTCAGCGAGGTTTCGATGATTGTGTTGAAGGCGGGTAATTCCAGATCGGGCACCTTTTTAGCAACACCCTCGGAGGCTATTGCAAAGAATCCGCTGTTGGGCGAAGGCGTGAGGGGCCCCGACTCCCCGCAGAACCGTGCCAGAAAATGGTCGACCATATTGACCGACGATACCGGTGTACGACGTTCGGTATCACCGGGAGGACTGCTGTAGGTATTTATAAAAATATTCGCGGCATAGAGAACGGCTTCTTCTGTGCTGGAGAGTTCAGAATTGAGTTGTGCGATGGCGGAACGGTAGAGAGTCGGGCGAGTTGCCAGTTTGCCCTCCAGTTCGGTATGCAGACTTTCGAGTTCTCGCAGTTCAGTGCGAACCGTTTGCAGGGCTGACTGCGCTTCTTGCGGAAAATCAGCAGAGGGGTACCAGGACGCCGCCAACTGAGTACTCCAACGTCCTTTGGCATCCAATCCCCGTAACGCTGGATCAATCATCGCGCGAACATCAAGCAGATGGTCAATCAGCGCGTCGATGTCCATGGTGCCTTTGCTCTGACGGTACATTTCCAGGCCAAATTCCAGGTTCTGAGCCTGTTTTTCGATGACCGTGCGCATCAGGCCCGGGAACACCGCTCCTGTGAGAGGGCTTGTAATGACCGTTGAGGTACTGAAGCTGACATCGAAATAACGTTGCGGTCGAGACAGGTAGCTCTTCCAGTCGTCAGGCTGCTTCGGTGAGTTCACTCTCTCCTGAAGACGCGTTTTCAACTCTTCCACATCAGAGTCCGCCAGTACGCCTTCACTGGGGGTATACAGAATGGCCTGTGCATCTGTCTCGCTTTCTATTGGACGGATCATGAGAGCGCCGGCCAGTTCAACAAAGGAGACATTTGATTCGCCCAACAGTACTTTTTCGACGCGCAAGGCGCTGGCACTGTCAGAAGAGAGTGCATCGGAGGTCAGCAGGAGTGTCTGGATTTCAAGACTTTGGTCCGTGGAAATATTCGCCTGTTGCTGCTGATCAAGCAGGCTGACCCGGAACCTGTCGCTCATGGCCGCCGCAAAGTAATCCAGTCGCGAGGGCCCTGCTCGGCTCGCCGCCTCCCAAAATAGTGAAAGCTGGGCTTTTATTTGCTCCATCAACCCTTGGGCCAGCGTTTGTACAGACCTATCCCAATGCAACTGATCGTCCGCCGCACGGTTTGACTGCTGAGGGTCGGGGGCTCTGCCAAGGTTGCTGTATTGCCGGGTTTCGCCTGCAGGCCAACTGTTGTTGACGAAGTAGGCAAGCACGGTTTCGCTCAATGAGCGAGTTGTGGTTTGGGATGTCTCGGCTATGTGGCAGCTCACGCGTGTATCGCGCTGATTCAAGCCCGGAAAGCGTGCAGCCAGCGCCGTATTGATCGCCTGTTCCAGCATTGACGTCAAACTTGGCGTTGAGTACAGCTCCTCAAGCATGCCCTGAGCATTGTTGCGCAGGTTATTTTGAAGTGTGCGCTGTTGCTCTTCAAAAACGGCGCCGGCTACGGATACAGTGGTGAGCGTGAGTATTTGGTTGGTGCTCAACGCCGCTCGCTGAGAGAGAGACAGGTAACGAAACAACGCTTCTCGTTGTTCGGATACCTCCAACCAGGTACTCATTGTCGATTTTACGCTGGCAACGCTATCGAATCTTTCCAGGCCCCGGCACGGTGTGTAGAGGAACGCGCCACCACCGGGCGCAGGTCTCATCATGAACGCACCGGCGAGTTCGACGGACGGCTTGCCGAGCAGGGTCAGGTGAAGGGTCTCAACCTGCATGGGAGGCTGGCGCGCCATGCGTGCGGCATGGGTGGCAAAGTGCACCGAATCGAACCAGTCCAGGTCCTCAAGGGTGAAGCCGCGTGCGCGTTGGCGCGCCGTCAGTTGCTCTCTGGTTGCAAGTATTTCGGTGAAAAAATAGGGAGGGTTATCTTCCATGATGAGACCTTATTGCCGTCGTGGCGATGGCTTCGCCGCTTGTATGGGCGGGAAAAGCATTGATCTTTCGATTACACCCGTACGTACGGCCGATGGTTGGCCCGCAAGGTTGCGTGCATAGCTGCACAACGTGATGGGAAGCTCAGATACCTGATAGGTCGTACTGCCGGTGAAAAGTATGTAGCGGACATCGTCGATGTCTTGGCAAGAAGCGCCATTCGAAGCGTCCATATAGAAGTAGTGGTGAGTGAAATCTGTGTATTGGTTGTCCCAATCGATGCTGTAGCTCAGGTTGATCCGCGGTGTAGGCGCTGGAGCGGTCAAGAACACGGAGTGCGTGAATACATTGTGGAGCAAGGCAGGCGTCAGGGCTTCGTTCTGGCTGTCTATCCCTATAATGCACAGCACATGAGCCCCTAGCGCCGGCCCGATCTCTTGATTGATATAGCCATCGGTTGACGCTATCGCGCTGTGATAATCGTTGGGAAACCTACATTCCTTAACGTCATGTACTGCCTTGAATCGATAGTAAGCATTTTGGAGCGAGAATCTGATATTCCAGGTGGGCCGGACGTTTCGTCCAAGCACGTCCTGCTGCATATGCACATAAGGATTCAGTTTCCACGGTTCTTCAATGATGACCTCGACGGCTTTCAGCTGACAATCCACCGTATTGTTCAAGAATTGACCATCAACAAAACAATGATGCAGGTCGTTGGCTGGATAGCTGTAGTTGAACTTGGCCGCTTCGCACGCCGAGTTGTTTTGGCAGTTGTTAAGGATGTCGTTTTTAATGACCGCTGCTACTTTGCTGACAATACCGGTCACTTCATTGGTACTGCGATCCAACATCGGACTTCCGGAACTTCCGGACTGAAGACCTCGACAACGGTTTTTTATCGCGCCAGGAAATACGCCAGGATGCTCGACAAAACTGTCTACCCCCGTTTCTTTGCAGACGCTCATGCGCAGCCCGTTCTGTCGAAACCCAGTCGGGGATCCCACATTGATCACTTCACGCTCGCCTGAATGGCGATGAGTCGCGAGCTTGAGTGGCATGATTCCCTCTGAGATGAGTGTGGTCAGTGACGTATCAAGTTCAAGAACCGCCAAATCGGTGCCGACCATGCTGCTCCAGTGGGCAGCTTTAACCCGGAAAGTCCGGTGCTGTGCAGGTGTATCGTGGAAGTATCTGAAGGTGATACTCGCTTTAATGGTTTGGTTGATATATGCCGTGCCGTAGCTGAAGAACACGCAGTGCCCACTGGTCAGCACATAGGCTGGGCCGACAGCATTATCCTGACGGTTTCGGGTATCCAGTAATATCGCATTGCAGGTTTGGCCGATGGCGTTTTTCAAATGACCGATGCCAGACCATAGCGAGTAACGCTGGTCGTGGTTATGCAATACCATGGATGAGGTTTGATCAGTCATTCCTTCAGTCAAATCTCTGGCATGGATTTGACCGGTAACACAATACAAAGCAAGTAATAAAAAGGGGATGAAATGCCGATATAACATAATAGGGTCTCGGAGAATGGCAGCAGTGGTGAATGCCAAATTGACTCGACACGTCCAATTGATGGGACAGACTGGACTAGCTCTATGAGCGACCGAGAAAAAGCTCAAGTGACGTCATCAGTGGCCGGGTATCACCCAGGGTGATGAATGCATCACGGAATGCCTTGCCGGTAGCAGGATTGAACAGCCCCTCGCGCTCAAAACGTTCAAACGCCTGCCTGGCGAGTACACCCGACCACTTGTAGGAATAAGTTCTGGCCCCATAGTCACTCACCAACGGTTCGAAACTGTTGACTGGACGGGTATCACCAGGCCACTGCAAGAGCCCGACTTCTGCATTGACACTGGTGAAGACATCATGAGGTGTTCGACCGTCGCCGTAAGTCCGGTGCAACTCGAAGTCGACGAGCCCGGAGAGCAAGAGAGAGGCCGTTTCCCAACTGGTTTGAGTATGGACAAATCGCTTCACCCTATAGGCGATATCGTCAGGCAGGGGTTGTCCAGTCTGGAAATGCCCTGATAGCCAAATCAGGAACGACTGTTTGAAGCAAAACTGTTCCAGAACCTGGCTGACGAACTCCGAAGAGTCATGGCTCAATTGACCGATGCCTGATATCGCCCGATACGGTGCGGCGGTTAACAGATGCTGCAGACAATGACCAAACTCGTGCAACAAGACCCTTAGTTGCAAATGATCAAGCAAGCAGGGTTGGGTCTCGGTGGGGGGCTGCAACCGGCTGTTTAGCACCGCCAAGGGGCTTCGTGGCCTGCCTTCGGCGGTGATCCGCCGGTTACGTAAGCCTAAAGCATCACCAAATCCCGCTGCTTCTTGTCGGCGATAGGGGTTAATGAACAAATATCCGATCGGCTCCGCATACTCTCTGAGTTCAAATACCCGCACATCCTCATGCCAGGTATCGGCAGCCGCGTGTTCGATCAGATCAACACCGAACAGCGTTTTTGTGAAGGCGCACAATCGTTGCAACACCGTCTCCAAGGGGAAGTAATTGCGAAATGCCTCTTGGGAAATGCCTGCCACGTCCTGGCGAATTTTTTCAGCGACATAATGAATGTCCCAAGGCTTCACATCCGTAATTCCATGCTGCGCAGCAAAGCTCTCAACCTGCTCCGCATCTTGGGCAAACAGGCTTCGCGACAACTCGATCTGGTGATGTAAAAAGTCGACGACCTGCTCGGTCGTGTCCGCCATCTGATCCGCCACCGCCAGTTGGGCAAAGTTGGAATAACCCAAGAGCTGCGCTTTTTTATGGCGATCATCAAGCAGTACCGTCAACACCCGTTCGTTGTTGGTAATCAGGTCATCAGGACCTGTGCCTGACGCACGGCTGTAGTAAGCAGCCATCATTTCCCGACGCAGGTCCCGATTGTCCGCATAGGTCACAATGTCGCGATAGGATTGAGTTGAAAGGGTCAGCAACCAACCCGTCAAACCTGCGGCTTGAGCTGCGGCCTCCATGCGTGCCTGCACAGCGTTCGGCAAACCGATCAACAACGATCTGTCTTCGATGTGCTTGCTCCATGCCGTGTTCGAATCCTCCACCCGTGCCAGAAACTCGAACTGAAACATGCTGATTTCCATGTTCAGGTTTGTCAGTTGCAACTGCTGCTCGGACGACAGATCAAGGCCGGCCAAGTGGTACTTGCGCAAGATTTTATACAGTGCACGTTTACGCTCTTCATTGAACAGCGCAGCAATCGGGCTGTCGGCGAGCCGCCGATACAGCTGATACAGCTCGCTGTTCTGTGCCTGCTCACTCTTGTACTGCTCTGCCAGCTCCTGACAGCGCGAAATTGCTTCCTGCCAGGCTGGCGCTATGCGGGTGGAACCCAGTAGCTGGAGGATAGTGAGGGTGCCATCCAGGCGTGCTTCCAACTCATCTATGGCGAGCACGAGATCGTCCCATGTTGGGAAGGGTTTCTGGCTGGCAATGATCTCTGTGGTCATGACACGACTTTCAGCAATGATCGCCTGGACAGCCGGTATCAAATGCTCTGCTCGTATGGCAGAGAATGGTGGTAAGTCATAACGCTGCAAAAGTGGATTGTTCTCGGACATTGGCTTCTCCTTGAGACGGGGCGGTGAAAAAAACCAGTCTAGGAGGATCAAGTGTCCGTGGGACGCTATATATGCGTGGGGGAAATGCCGAGCTGTCGACCAATATCACCGAGGGTTTAGTGTTTGCAGGTCGCCTTGAACTGGCGAACCGCTGCGCGCGGAAGGTGCCATAGTACGAGTTCCTGAATAGGATTCAGGGATAGATGCCCGTACCCGCAAACGCGTCTCTCCAGCGACAAACGCTACCGCGACCATTCGGATTTCATGGACTAATTTCTGGACTGAAAACGTCAGGATACCGATGGTTTTCGGCTGATCGCACCGGAACGAAAAAAGACGCCTAAGCGTCTATTTTCAATGACTTACAGACTTCCATGGAACTCTGTAGATCGATATTTGGAGCGGGAAACGAGACTCGAACTCGCGACCCCGACCTTGGCAAGGTCGTGCTCTACCAACTGAGCTATTCCCGC
>NZ_RXYG01000016.1:0-108305 GCF_003970195.1 Pseudomonas sp. C 49-2 | reverse complement strand
GTAGTGAAACGATGCATCGCCGATGGTAGTGTGGGGTTTCCCCATGTGAGAGTAGGTCATCGTCAAGATTAAATTCCGAAACCCCATTTGCGAAAGCAAATGGGGTTTTGTTTTGGGCGGTCGAAAAGACAGCTAACATCCCAATTCCTCCAACAACTGCCCACAGTGCTAAAGTCGCACCCTCGATTTTTGCTTTTCCCAAGGAAGCCGTTATGCCGGATGCGACGTCCCTCAGCCCTGGATTCATGGTGGTTCACGGCAACCGCTTGGACGAACTGCGCAGCCTGGTGGTCAGTTGGATGCGCCGCTATCCCCTGGCGCCCCTGGAAAACGAAATTGCCCTGGTACAAAGCAACGGCATCGCCCAATGGCTCAAGCTGGCCCTGGCTGAAGATCCGGAAGAAGATGACATGGGCGGCTGCGGAATAGCCGCAGCAATCGATGTTCAACTGCCTGGCAGCTTTATGTGGCAGCTCTATCGTATGGTCTTGGGCAAAGATGAAATTCCGCCCAAGTCCCTGCTCGACAAAGCCCCGCTGACCTGGCGCCTTATGCGCCTGCTGCCGGAGCTTATCGATCAACCGCACTTCGAACCGCTGCAGCGTTTTCTCACCCACGACACCGATTTGCGCAAACGCTACCAACTCGCCGAGCGTCTGGCTGACCTGTTCGACCAATATCAGGTCTACCGCGCCGATTGGCTCGAAGACTGGGCTGCCGGCCGCCACCAACTGCGCAACGGTCGAGGCGAATCAAAACCGCTCAACCCAGCCAACTGCTGGCAAGCCGAACTATGGCGTGCACTGTTGCTGGATGTCGGTGAAGAAGGCATGGCCGAAAGCCGCGCCGGCGTTCACCAACGCTTTATCGAGCGCATCAATACAATGGAAACAGCACCCGAGGGCCTGCCATCCCGAGTCATCGTTTTTGGCATCTCCTCATTGCCTGCTCAGGCATTGGAAGCGCTCGCAGGCCTCGCGCGATTCAGCCAAGTCCTGCTCTGCGTGCACAACCCCTGCCGTCACCATTGGTCTGACATCGTCGCCGACAAAGACCTGCTGCGTAACGAATATAAACGCCAAGCGCGTAAAGCCGGCATGCCGGTCACCATCGACCCACAAACCCTGCACCAGCACGCCCACCCGCTACTGGCCGCCTGGGGCAAGCAAGGCCGTGACTACATCAGCCTGCTGGACAGCTACGACGACCCCAACAGCTATCGCGCCGCATTCCGCGATGGTCGCATTGACCTGTTCAGCGACAGTGAGCCCACCACACTGCTCAATCAGCTCCAGGACGACATCCTGGAACTGCGTCCACTCAATGAAACCCGCGAGCTATGGCCTGCCGTTGATCTGGATCGCGATACCTCAATCCGCTTCCACATTGCCCACAGCGCCCAGCGCGAAGTGGAAATCCTCCACGACCAACTGCTCCAACGCTTCAGTGCCGACCCCTCGCTGCGTCCGCGAGATGTCATCGTCATGGTTCCGGATGTCGACAGCTACGCGCCGCACATTCGCGCCGTGTTTGGCCAACTCGAACGCAATGACCCACGCTTCATCCCGTTCACCCTGACCGACCAAGGCCAACGCGGCCGCGACCCGCTGCTTATCGCCGTCGAACACCTGCTGAAACTGCCCGACAGCCGCTTCCCCGTCAGCGAGATCCTCGACCTGCTCGACGTTCCGGCCCTGCGCGAACGCTTCGCCATCAAGGAGCGCGACCTGCCTACGCTGCATCGCTGGATAGAAGGTGCCGGCATCCGCTGGGGTCTCAACGCCGAACAACGTGCCGGCCTGGGCCTGCCAAAGGAGTTGGAACAAAACAGCTGGCGTTTCGGCCTGCGGCGCATGTTGCTCGGTTACGCCGTAGGCACCGGCGCAGCGTGTGAGGGTATCGAGCCCTACGATGAAATCGGTGGCCTCGACGCAGCGCTCATTGGTCCTCTGGTCGCTTTGCTGGACGCACTCAACGACGCGCATCAAGCATTGTCGCTACCGGCTTCTCCTACGGAGTGGGGCGGTCGTCTGCAACGCCTGATGCAACTATTCTTCCTGCCCAGCAGCGAACACGATGACTACCTGCTGGGCCAACTTGAACAACTCAGGGAAACCTGGCTGGAAACCTGCGAATCTGTAGGCCTGCAGGACGAGTTACCTCTCACCGTAGTCCGCGAAGCCTGGCTCGCGGGTCTGGACCAAGGTCGCCTGTCCCAACGTTTCCTCGCCGGGGCTGTCAATTTCTGTACTTTGATGCCTATGCGAGCGATCCCATTCAAGCTCGTTTGCCTGCTCGGCATGAACGATGGCGATTACCCGCGCGCCCAACCCCCGCTGGACTTCGACCTGATGGGCAGCGACTACCGCCCCGGCGACCGTTCGCGCCGCGAAGACGACCGCTACCTGCTGCTCGAAGCGCTGCTTTCAGCCCGCGACCAGCTGTACATCAGTTGGGTAGGTCGTAGTATCCGCGACAACAGCGACCGCCCGGCCTCGGTATTGATAGGCCAACTACGCGACCATCTCGCCAGCGGCTGGCACCACGCCAACAGCGACGCATCGCTTATCGAAGCCATGACGCAAGAGCACCCACTGCAACCTTTCAGCGCCCGCTACTTCCATGAGGGCGACGCGCTGTTCAGCTACGCCCGTGAGTGGCAATTACTGCACGAAACGCTGGATGCCATGCCAAAAGAAGAGGACCTCAGCTCGCATCAACAGGACGAACCCCTGAGCCTCGGTCAGCTTCAAGACTTCCTGCGCAATCCGGTCAAACATTTCTTCAGCCAACGCCTGAAAGTGTTCTTCGAAGCCGCCGAAGTGCCACTGGCCGACGAAGAACCCTTCGTCCTCGATGCCCTGCAACGCTACAGCTTGAGCGACAGCCTACTGAGCGCCGCACTCACCCAGCCCGATCATCTCGACCAGGCTCTGAACGCCCAGGCCCTGCGCCTGCAAGGGAGTGGCCTGTTGCCGATGGTCGGTTTCGGCGAATGCCTACGCAACGAACTCGTCGAACCGTTACCCGATCTGTTGCGACGCTATCAGCAATTACTCGCCCTCTGGCCCACCCCGCACACCGGTGCCGAACCGGTCATTTTTGAGCATAGTGGCGTTCAGTTGGAAGGCTGGATCAGTGGTCTGCATCGACGCAGCGATGGCGGGTTGCTCAGCGTCACCACCATCCCCAACAGCATAGGCTCGATCAAGACCCGCAAGTGGCATCGCCTGATTCGCCCCTGGGTCAATCATGTGGTTGCCTGCGCCTGCGGTCTGCCATTGAGCACCGGCTTGGTGGCCAGCGATGACACCCTGTTGCTGCCGCCGCTGGATAAAACCAATGCCCAGGAACTCCTCGGTAACCTATTGCTGGCCTGGCATACCGGGATGAGCCAACCGCTGCCCGTCGCCGTCAAAACCGCTTTCGCTTGGCTTAGCCAAACCGATCCTGCCAAGGCCCAGGCGGCCGCCAGCAAAGCTTACGAAGGCGATGGCCTGACCACCGATGGTGAGCGCCGCGAAACCCCGGCGCTTACCCGGCAATTCCCCGACTACGCCACGCTGATTGCCAGCGAAGAATTCGAAGGTTGGTGCGAAACCCTGTATCGCCCGCTGCTCAACGCCCCATGGCGATCACTCACTGGCGAGGAGGCCGGCGCATGACCAGCAAACCCTTGGCCCTGGCCTTCCCGCTCAAAGGCAGCCAGCTGATTGAAGCCAGCGCTGGCACCGGCAAGACCTTCACCATCTCCGCCCTCTACCTGCGCCTGGTCCTCGGCCATGGAGGCGATGAATCAGGCTTTGGCCGCGAACTGCTGCCACCGCAAATCCTGGTAGTGACTTTCACCGATGCCGCCACCAAAGAACTGCGCGAACGCATCCGCATCCGCCTGGCCGAAGCCGCGCGGTTTTTTCGTGAAGAGATTGAACAGCCAGACGCCCTGATCGCCGATCTGCGCGCCGATTACCTAGCCGAACAATGGCCCGCCTGCGCCAATCGCCTGGACATCGCCGCCCAATGGATGGATGAAGCCGCCGTCTCGACCATCCACAGTTGGTGCCAGCGCATGCTGCGCGAACATGCCTTCGACAGTGGCAGCCTGTTCACACAGACCCTGGAAACCGATCACAGCGACTTGCTCGGCGAAGTATTGCGCGATTACTGGCGACTGTTCTGCTACCCGATGCACGACGATGCGCTCAATTGGGTGCGCAACAACTGGGGTGGCCCCGCCGCGTTGATGCCGCGAGTGCGCGCTTTGTTCGGCAGCGAACGGCCGACGGATGAAACCCGCGAGCCCGCTGAACTGATCACGGCCTGCTTGCAAGAGCGCCGAGAAGCGCTGACAACCCTCAAGACGCCTTGGCAACAATGGGCCGCCGAGCTGCGCGACATCTGCCTGCAAGCCGTAGCCGCCAAAGCCGTCGACGGGCGCAAGATGCAGGCGCGCTACTTCGAGCCCTGGTTCGAAAAGATCAGCGCCTGGGCTGCTGACGAAACCCTCGAACAACTCGACATCGGTACCGGCTTCACGCGCCTGACACCCGACGGCATGGCCGAAGCCTGGAAAGGTGAGCCACCGCAGCATCCCGGTATCGACGCCATGGCCGGCCTCAAGGCGGCGCTTGATGCGCTGCCAACCCCCGACGCCGCCGTGTTGCAACACGCGGCCGGCTGGGTCGGCAAACGCTTTGAAGAAGAAAAACGCCGTCGCGCCGAAATGGGCTTCGACGACATGCTCATCCGCCTCAACGCCGCGCTGCAGGCTGACGGCGGCGAACGCCTGGCCAGCGTGATTCGCGAGCAATTTCCGGTGGCCTTGATCGACGAGTTCCAGGACACCGACCCGGTGCAATACGCCATCTTCGACAGCATCTATCGCATCGAAGAAAACCACCTCGACAGTGGCCTGTTCCTGATCGGCGACCCCAAGCAAGCGATCTACGCCTTCCGTGGCGCCGATATCTACACTTACCTGCGCGCCCGTCAGTCCACCACCGGTCGTCACCACACCTTGGGCACCAACTTCCGCTCCAGCCACGCGATGGTCGAGGCGGTGAACCACGTGTTCCAGCGTGCGGAAACCGGTCGCGGCGCGTTCCTGTTCCGCGAGGCCAATGGTGAAAACCCGGTGCCGTTCCACTCGGTACTGTCCCAGGGACGTAAAGAACAATTGCAGGTAAATGGCCAAACGCTGCCAGCCATGAACCTCTGGCACTTGCCTACTGACCAACCGGTTTCCAATGTGCTGTATCGTCAGCAGCTTGCGGCGGCCTGTGCCACGCACATCGTTGAATTGCTCAACGGCGGGCAGCAAGGCAGCGCAGGCTTCCCACAACCGGACGGCAGCTTCAAAGGCGTGCGCCCGTCAGACATCGCCATCCTCGTGCGCGACGGCAAAGAGGCCCAGGCCGTGCGCGCCGAGTTGGCCGGCCGTGGCGTGCGCAGCGTCTATCTGTCCGACAAGGACTCGGTCTTCGCCGCCCAGGAAGCCCACGACCTGCTGGCCTGGCTCAAGGCTTGCGCCGAGCCGGATGTCGAGCGCCCGCTGCGCGCCGCACTGGCCTGCATCACCCTGAACCTGTCACTGCCGGAACTGGAGCGTCTGAACCAGGATGAACTGGCGTGGGAAAGCCGAGTCATGCAGTTCCGTGGCTACCGCGCGATCTGGCGTACCCAAGGCGTGTTGCCGATGCTGCGTCGTCTGCTACACGACTTCAAACTGCCGCAAACCCTGATCGCGCGCAGTGACGGTGAGCGTGTGCTGACTAACCTGCTGCACCTCAGCGAACTGCTGCAACAGGCTGCCTCTGAACTGGATGGCGAACAGGCGCTGATCCGCCATCTGGCCGAGCATCTGGCGCTCTCGGGGCAGGCGGGTGAAGAACAAATCCTGCGCCTGGAAAGTGATGAGCAACTGGTCAAGGTCGTGACTATCCACAAATCCAAAGGGCTGGAATACGACCTGGTTTTCCTGCCCTTCATCTGCTCAGCCAAACCCGTGGATGGCAGCCGCTTACCGCTGCACTACCACGATGAAAACGGCAAATCCCAAGTCAGCCTGCGCCCTACGCCTGAGCTGATCGCCCAAGCCGACAATGAGCGCCTGGCCGAAGACCTGCGCCTGTTCTACGTAGCCCTGACCCGTGCCAAGCATGCGTGCTGGCTCGGAATCGCCGACCTCAAACGCGGCAACAGCAACAGCTCCGTGCTGCACCTGTCGGCGCTGGGCTATTTGCTCGGTGCAGGCGCCTCGTTGGGTGAGTCCGCCGGCTTGGCGCGCTGGCTCCTGGACCTTCAAGAAGGTTGCACCGCAATCAACTACGCCCAGGTGCCCGAAGCGCAAGACATCCTTTTCCACCCACCGCGCAACGAAGCCACACTGCGAGCGCCCTTGCTGCCCAAGCGCAAGGCTGCAGAAAACTGGTGGATAGCCTCCTACAGCGCCTTGCGCATTGGCGACAGCATGAGCGCCGCCACGCTCGAAGCACCGGAAAGCCCGCAGGCCCAGAAGCTGTTCGATGACGAACGCCTCGACCCCGACGCACCCCGCGAAGTGGCGGCATCCGGCGGCGATATTCATCGTTTCCCTCGTGGCCCTAACCCAGGGACTTTCCTGCACGGCCTGCTGGAATGGGCTGGGGAGGAGGGTTTCAGCGTTACGCCCGAGGCCATCGAAAAGGCCGTGGGCGCCCGCTGCAACCGGCGCAACTGGGAAGGTTGGATCATCACCCTCAGCAGTTGGCTCGGCCACCTGCTGCAAACGCCACTGCCTGTGGACAACGGCCACGTCTCCCTCAGCGCTTTGCAGCAGTACCAGATCGAGATGGAGTTCTGGTTTGCCAGCCACAAGGTCGACGTACTCGCCCTCGACAAGCTGGTGTGCCAATACACCCACAACGGCGTTTCCCGTGTCGCCGCCGAGCCTGTGCTGCTCAACGGCATGTTCAAGGGCTTCATCGATTTGACCTTCGAACATGACGGCCGCTATTACGTTGCCGACTACAAATCCAACTGGCTTGGCCCCGACGATTCGGCCTACACCTTGGATGCCATGGAACAGTCGATCCTCGATCATCGGTACGACCTGCAATACGTGCTTTACCTGCTGGCCCTGCACCGCCAACTCAAGGCGCGCCTGCCGGACTACGACTACGACCGCCATGTCGGCGGTGCGCTGTACATTTTCCTACGGGGCACGCAGTCCGCGAGCCAGGGTGCGTATTTCACCCGACCGCCGCGGGAACTGATCGAAGGCCTGGACCTGCTGTTCCAGGGCAAGCCCATCCCGCCCAAGGTTGAGCCCGCCTGGGAACAAGGAGTGTTGTTATGAGCCTGTCGCCGTTACCGCTGGAGGAGCTGACGCCCCTCAGCCGCGCCGCCGACCTGGTGCAATTGCTGGAGCGTTGGGTCGACCGTGGCTGGTTGCGTGCCTTGGACAAAGCCTTCGTCGGCTTCCTGCACGAACTCGATCCACAGGCCGACCCGCTGGTGCTGCTGGCTGCCGCGCTGACCAGCCATCAACTGGGCCATGGTCACGTCTGCCTCGACCTGTTCGAAACCCTCAAGGCGCCGGACTTTGCGCTGTCGTTGCCGCCTGAAGGCGACCTGCAAACCGGCGCCATGTTGCTGCCGTCGCAGTTACTGGAAGGCCTGGACGGCGCCCACTGGTGCCATGCACTGGCCGCCAGTCATCTGGTCGCGCTGGCGGTCGATGGCAGCGAATCCGCGCAGAGTCGGCCTTTGGTCCTGTCCGGCAAGCGCCTGTACCTGCGCCGCTATTGGACTTACGAACGGCGCATCGACAGCGCCTTGCGCCTGCGTCTTGCCAGCCAGGAAAACGTGGCCGTCGATTTGCCGCAGCGCCTCAACAGCCTGTTCGATCAACCGCCGCCTGACGGCGTGATCGACTGGCAAAAGCTCGCCTGCGCCCTGGCTACACGCGGCGCATTCAGCATCGTCACCGGCGGCCCTGGCACTGGCAAAACCACCACCGTGGTGCGCTTGCTCGCGCTGTTGCAGGCGCCGGCTGTGGAGTCCGGCAGTCCATTGCGCATTCGCCTGGCCGCCCCCACCGGTAAGGCCGCCGCACGCCTCACCGAGTCCATCAGCCAACAAGTGCTGTCACTGAAAGTGCCGGACAGCGTGAAGGAAAAAATCCCGACCCAGGTCACCACCGTTCATCGCTTGCTGGGCAGTCGCCCAGGCACGCGGCATTTTCGTCATCACCTCGGCAATCCGCTGCCCCTGGATGTGCTGGTGGTGGACGAAGCCTCGATGATCGACCTGGAAATGATGGCTAATCTGCTCGACGCCTTGCCGCCCCATGCGCGCCTGGTACTGCTGGGCGACAAGGACCAACTCGCATCGGTGGAGGCGGGCGCCGTCCTCGGTGACTTGTGTCGCGACGCCGAAGCCGGTTTCTACAGCGCCGAGACCCGCCAATGGCTGCAAGCCGTCAGCGGTGAAGACCTCAGCGCCAGCGGCCTGCAGGAAGACCTCGACGCCAGCCACCCCTTGGCCCAGCAGGTAGTGATGCTGCGTTACTCGCGACGTTTCGGCGAAGGCAGCGGCATCGGCCAACTGGCGCGTTGGGTCAACCAGCAAAACGCAGAGGAAGCCCGCAAACTGCTAGCCGCGCGGAGTCACGCTGATCTGTTTTGCGTCAGCCTCAAGGGCGAACACGATCACGCCCTGGAACGCTTGGTGCTGGACGGGCAGGGTGACGGTGCCGAGGGCTATCGCTATTACCTCAACCTGTTGCAAAGCGCCCGTCCGTCGCCGGATACGCCCCGTGAAAGCCAAGTCTGGACCCACTGGGCGCAACAACTGCTGCAGGCCTTCGACGCTTTCCAACTGCTCTGCGCGGTACGCAAAGGTCCCTGGGGCGTGGAAGGTCTGAACCTGCGCATCACCGCCGCCCTGCGCAAGGTGCGGTTGATCGAAGGCGACGAGCAATGGTACGAAGGCCGCCCGGTGCTGATGACCCGTAACGATTACGGTCTGGGCCTGATGAACGGTGACATCGGCATCGCGCTGAAATTGCCCGAAAGCGACGGCGGCCCCCAGATGCTGCGCGTGGCCTTCCCACGCAATGACGGTCAGGGCGGTGTGCGATTTGTGCTGCCCAGCCGTCTGAACGATGTAGAAACCGTGTACGCCATGACCGTGCACAAATCCCAGGGCTCGGAGTTCACCCATACCGCGCTGATCCTGCCGGATGCGTTGAACCCGGTGCTGACCAAAGAGCTGATCTACACCGGCATCACAAGGGCCAAGCGCTGGTTCAGCCTGATCGAGCCCCGAGGCGGCGTGTTTGAAGAAGCCGTGAGGCGCAAGGTCAAGCGCTTGAGTGGGTTGATGCTGGAGTTGGGTCACGAATCCGAAAATAACTGACTGCTAGGTCATGTCAGATTTCTGGTTCAGTCGCCTGATTTTTCTGGAAAAATAGCGCCCCCTGCGAAGACCCACTCTTCGCGGGGTTTTCCGCCGCTGTGCTATCGTTGCGGCATCATCTAAAAAACACCTGAGAGAATCGCTGCATGAACGTGGCTGTCTCGCCCACAGAGCGCAGTTTGAGCTGGAGACGCATGCTGCTGGTGGCGCTCCTGTGCGTGTTCGCGCCACACACCTTCGCCCAGGCGCCCGACCCTGCGAGCCTTGCCGCCCATCGCGCGCAGGCCGTCACCCAAGTGGTACTCGGTATCCTCAGTTATGCGCGCTGGCCGGTAGAACCTGCGCAATTGCGCCTGTGCATCGTCGGCCCGACTCAATACACCGACGACCTGATCAAAGGCACCACCCAGGCCACCGGTCGCCCAGTGGTGGTGCAGCGTTTGCTGGCCAGCCATCCCGATATCGTCAATGCGTGCGACGCGGTGTACATCGGCAAGCTCAGTGCTGATGAGCGCAGCCAGCTGTTCACGTCGTTGATCGGTCATCCGGTGCTGAGCATCAGCGAAGGCGGCGACCAATGCACCGTGGGCAGTCTGTTCTGCCTGCGCGTGAGCGATGAGCAGGTGTCGTTTGAGGTCAACCTCGACTCCGTCGCCCGCAGCGGCGTGCGCATTCATCCCAGCGTGCTGCAGTTGTCCCGTCGCCGAGCGCCGGCGTCATGAAAGCCGTCAAAGCGCGGCCGACCCTGCGTTCCGTCATCGGCCGGGGGCACATGATCCTGGCGCTGGTGGCGGTGGCGCTGGCGAGCGTCTCACTGACCCTGCTCGGCGTACTGGCGCTGCGGGTTTATGCCGAGCACAACCTGCACCTGATCGCACGTTCTATCAACTACACGGTGGAAGCGGCGGTGGTGTTCAACGACAGCGCGGCGGCCACTGAAGCCCTCAGCCTGATCGCCTCCACCGAAGAAGTGGCTGAGGCCGAAGTATTCGATGCCAATGGCAAGCTGTTGGCGAAGTGGATACGCCCGGAAACCAGCATGCTCTCGCGGGTCGAGTTGGAGTTGGCGCATACCCTGCTCGAACAACCCATCAGCCAGCCGATCCTGCATCAAGGCAAAGCCATCGGCAGCATTCATCTCACCGGCCACGGCGGTAGCCTGCTGCGCTTCCTGCTCAGCGGCCTGGCCGGGATCCTCATCTGCACCGCGCTTAGCGCGTGGATTGCCCTACACTTGGCGCGACGCCTGTTGCGCGGCATTACCGGCCCGCTGCAAAGCCTTGCCGCCGTGGCCCACGCCGCCCGCAGCGAGCGCGACTTCGACCGCCGCGTGCCGCCGGCGCGTATCGCCGAACTCGACAGCCTGGGCAGTGACTTCAATGCCTTGCTCGGCGAAATGGAAGCCTGGCAAAGCCACCTGCAAAGCGAGAACGAATCCCTCGCCCACCAGGCCAACCACGACAGCCTGACCGGCCTGCCCAATCGTGCGTTCTTCGAAGGCCGTTTGATTCGCGCCCTGCGCAGCGCGGCCAAGGCCAAAGAACAGGTGGCGGTGCTATACCTCGACAGTGACCGTTTCAAAGAGATCAACGACAGCTTTGGCCACGCCGCCGGCGACGCCGTCCTCGTCGCCGTCGCCGAGCGCGTGCGTGCACAATTGCGTGAAGACGACCTGGTGGCGCGCCTGGGCGGCGATGAGTTCGCCATCCTGCTGGCACCTTTGCACAAGGCGCAAGACGCCGAGCGTATTGCCGAAAAGATCATCGCCAGCATGGACCTGCCCATCCCCGTGCCCGGCAACACCCAGGTATTGACCTCCCTCAGTATCGGCATTGCGATCTACCCCGATCATGGCGCCACCCCTGGCACCTTGCTCAACGCCGCCGACGCAGCGATGTACCAGGCCAAGCGTTTGTCCTCGGGCGGCCAGCAAACGGCGGAGTCGGATAACCCCGTCGTCAACGTTCAACACAGGAGTTGACCCCTTGTTCACGACCGCACGTTTCATGTTTATCACCCTGCTGGTAGCACTGCTCGCCCTCGGCGGCTGCCAGACGCCGCCCCCCAAAGGCCTGACCCCGGCGCAAGTGGCCGTTCTCAAGCAACAAGGTTTTGAGCTGACCGACGACGGTTGGGCATTCGGCCTGTCCGGCAAAGTGCTGTTCGGCAGCGATGTCGAAACCCTCAACCAACCCAGCACCGACATCGTCCAACGCATCGGCAAAGCCCTGCTGGGCGTCGGCATCGAACGCGTGCGCGTCGACGGCCACACCGATGCGTCGGGCAAGGAAACCTACAACCAGCAACTGTCCCTGCGCCGCGCAAAAAGCGTGGCAGCGGTGTTGACCGGTGTGGGCATGAAGGAAGAAAACATTCAACTGCGCGGGCTGGGTAGCAGCGAGCCGGTGGCGCCGAACACCACGGTGGCAGGGCGCACGGAGAATCGGCGGGTGTCGATTGTGGTGATTGCGGACTGAACCCGTCCCGCCAATCTCAATGTGAAACCCAATCAACTGTAGGAGCTGGCTTGCCGGCGATGGCGGTCTTGAGGATGCTACCGCCGGCAAGCGGGCTCCTACAGGTGATTTGTGGTGTGTTTGAGACCGTGTTCGCTTAGGTACCTGGCGTCATCGTCTGGTTTGCTCATCTCTTTCTAATTATTCCGCAAACCACATATCCCTTGTCTCCCCCATCAACAATCCCTGATTCTGCTCCGTCACTTCGCGGATGTAATCCCATAGCAACGTAATCCGCTTCAACTTCCTCAAATCCTCCCGGCAATACATCCAGAACTGGCGAGTGATGGAAATCTGCTCCCCCAACACCGGCAACAACCGTGGATCCTGCGCCGCCAAAAAACACGGCAATATCGCCATCGACCGCCCTTGCTGCGCCGCCACGTACTGCGCGATCACGCTGGTGCTGCGCAGGCTGGCGCTGGCGCCGGGCACCACGTTTGCCAGATACAGCAACTCCGAGCTAAACGCCAAGTCATCCACATAGCTGATAAACGGATGCTCGGCCAAATCCGCCGGTTTGCGGATCGGTGGGTGCTGGTCGAGGTATTCCTGGGTCGCGTACAGCTGCAATTTGTAGTCGCACAGTTTGCAGCACACATACGGCCCGTGTTCCGGGCGTTCCAGGGCGATGACGATGTCGGCTTCGCGCTTGGACAGGCTGATGAAGTGGGGCAAGGGCAGGATGTCTACCGAGATCGCCGGGTAGGTGTCGACGAAGTGGCTCAACTGCGGGGTGACGAAGAAGCTCCCGAACCCTTCGGTGCAGCCCATGCGCACATGGCCCGACAGCGCCACGCCGGAGCCAGAGACTTGCTCGCAGGCCATGTGCAGGGTGCTTTCGATGGACTCGGCATAACCCAGTAAACGCTGGCCCTCGGTGGTGAGCACGAAACCGTTGGTCCGGGATTTTTCGAACAGCAGGGTGCCGAGGGACACTTCCAGTGAACTGATGCGCCGCGACACGGTGGTGTAGTCCACCGCCAGGCGCTTGGCGGCCACGCTGGCCTTGCGGGTGCGGGCCACTTCGAGGAAAAACTTCAGGTCATCCCAGTTCAGGGAGCCCAGCGACGTGATGTTTTTTTGCATATTGGTCCGGCTTTTATGTGCGTTCTTATTAGAGATTTGCACATCTATACTCCAAAAACAGTCCGAACGCCTCATTTCCCAAGGCGGTTACGCGCCTTGTCTCTGCATAAATATAAGATTGGAGACCACATGAACGCATCTGCCGATATTTCCGTGCAACAGGTCAAGTTGCTGATCAACGGCGAGTGGGTCGAGTCCAAGACCACCGAGTGGCAAGACATCGTCAACCCGGCCACCCAAGAGGTGCTGGCCAAAGTCCCGTTCGCTACTGCCGATGAAGTCAACGCTGCCATCGACGCTGCCCACCGCGCCTTCCAGACCTGGAAGCTGACGCCGATCGGCGCGCGCATGCGCATCATGCTCAAGCTGCAAGCCTTGATCCGCGAACATTCCAAGCGCATTGCCGTGGTGCTCAGCAACGAGCAGGGCAAGACCATTGCCGATGCCGAGGGCGATATTTTCCGTGGCCTGGAAGTGGTGGAGCACGCCTGCTCCATCGGCACCCTGCAGATGGGCGAGTTTGCCGAAAACGTCGCTGGTGGCGTCGACACCTACACCCTTCGCCAACCCATTGGCGTGTGCGCCGGCATTACTCCGTTCAACTTCCCGGCGATGATCCCGCTGTGGATGTTCCCGATGGCCATCGCCTGCGGTAACACCTTCGTTCTCAAACCGTCCGAGCAGGACCCACTGTCGACGATGCTGCTGGTGGAGCTGGCGCTGGAAGCTGGCGTGCCGGCTGGCGTGCTCAACGTGGTGCACGGCGGCAAGGATGTGGTGGATGCGCTGTGCACCCACAAAGACATCAAGGCCGTGTCCTTCGTGGGCTCGACCGCCGTGGGCACTCACGTCTACGACTTGGCCGGCAAACACGGCAAGCGTGTGCAGTCGATGATGGGCGCCAAGAACCACGCCGTGGTGCTGCCGGACGCCAACCGCGAACACACCCTCAATGCCCTGGTCGGCGCCGGTTTCGGTGCGGCAGGCCAGCGTTGCATGGCCACCTCGGTGGTGGTGCTGGTGGGCGCGTCCAAGCAATGGCTGCCGGACCTGAAAGCGCTGGCGCAAAAGCTCAAGGTCAACGCGGGCAGTGAAGCGGGCACTGATGTCGGCCCGGTGATTTCCAAGCGCGCCAAGGCACGTATCCTGGAACTCATCGAGAGCGGCGTGAAAGAAGGCGCCAAGCTGGAGCTGGACGGCCGCGACATCAAGGTGCCGGGCTTCGAGCAAGGCAATTTTGTCGGCCCGACCCTGTTCTCGGGCGTGACCACCGATATGCAGATCTACACCCAGGAAATCTTCGGCCCGGTGCTGGTGGTGCTAGAGGTCGCGACCCTCGACGAGGCCATCGCCCTGGTCAACGCCAACCCGTTCGGCAACGGTACCGGCCTGTTCACCCAGAGCGGCGCGGCGGCGCGCAAGTTCCAGAGCGAAATCGACGTAGGCCAGGTCGGCATCAACATCCCGATCCCGGTGCCCGTCCCTTTCTTCAGCTTCACCGGTTCGCGTGGCTCCAAGCTCGGCGACCTGGGCCCGTATGGCAAGCAAGTGGTGCAGTTCTACACCCAGACCAAGACCGTCACCAGCCGCTGGTTCGATGACGACACGGTCAACGATGGCGTCAACACCACCATCAACCTGCGCTGATTCCGGGAGACGACCATGAAGATTGCATTTATCGGCTTGGGCAACATGGGCGCACCCATGGCCCGCAACCTGATCAAGGCCGGCCATGCGCTGAACCTGTTCGACCTGAGCCAGACGGTGCTCAAGGAACTGGCCGAGCTGGGTGGCACCATCAGCGATTCGCCGCGTGATGCGGCCACCGGCGCTGAACTGGTGATCACGATGCTGCCCGCCGCCGCCCATGTGCGCAGCGTCTGGCTGAATGAAGACGGTGTACTTGCCGGCATCGGTAAAGGCGTACCGGCGGTGGATTGCAGCACCATCGACCCGCAGACCATCCGCGACGTAGCGGCTGTGGCGGCCAAACAAGGTGTGGCCGTAGCCGACGCCCCCGTCTCCGGAGGCACGGGCGGCGCCGCAGCCGGGACGCTGACCTTCATGGTCGGCGCTACCCCGGAACTGTTCGCCACCCTACAACCGGTGCTGGCGCAGATGGGCCGCAACATCGTGCACTGCGGTGATGTGGGCACGGGGCAAATCGCGAAGATCTGCAACAACTTGTTGTTGGGGATCAGCATGGTCGGCGTCAGTGAGGCCATGGCCTTGGGCGATGCGCTGGGCATCGACACCCAGGTGCTGGCCGGCATCATCAACAGCTCCACCGGACGTTGCTGGAGTTCCGATACCTACAACCCATGGCCGGGGGTGATCGAAACCGCGCCGTCGTCGCGGGGTTACACCGGTGGGTTCGGTGCCGACCTGATGCTCAAGGATTTGGGCCTGGCCACCGAAGCGGCGCGTCAGGCCAAGCAACCCGTGATTCTGGGCGCTGTGGCCCAGCAGTTGTATCAATCGATGAGCCAGCGTGGGGAAGGGGGCAAGGACTTCTCGGCGATTATCAATAGCTATCGCAAGCCCAAATAGGGGCGTTTCCGGGAGCCTGCTAATAGTGGGCTCCCGGGTTTTTGCGGCTCAAGCAAACACAAAATACTTACGCACTGTCTCCACAACTTCCCACGTCCCCTTCATCCCCGGTTCCACCACGAAGATATCCCCAGCCCGCAAGTGAATCGGCGCCAACCCTTCGGGCGTGATGATGCAGTAGCCTTCCTGGAAGTGGCAGTATTCCCACTTCACGTAGTCCACGTACCACTTGCCCGGGGTGCAGATCCAGGTGCCCATGATCTTGCTGCCGTCTTCGCTGGTGTAGGCGTTGAGGTTGACAGTGTGCGGGTCGCCTTCGAGTTTTTCCCATTTGCACGCGTCCAGGACCGGCAGGGGGTGGGTGTCGCGCAGTACGGTGATGGGCTTGGACATGATGTCTCCAGGGCAGGGAATGGAAAGGTCCACCCTAAGGCCTAGGGCGTTGCGTCAGTGGTCTGAACTCGACATCGGGATGCCCAGAAGCGCAGCGGTGTGATGATCCGGAAATTACCGCGAACCCTTGTGGGAGCCGGGCTTGCCCGCGA
Source organism: Pseudomonas sp. C 49-2 (assembly GCF_003970195.1). Lineage (NCBI taxonomy): Bacteria > Pseudomonadati > Pseudomonadota > Gammaproteobacteria > Pseudomonadales > Pseudomonadaceae > Pseudomonas > Pseudomonas sp. C 49-2. Next base: position 92,206 of record NZ_RXYG01000016.1, on the reverse strand, counting down.
TAGCGGAGTGTCAGGCTATGAAGATGCAAGCAGTGCCACCGTCATCGCGGGCAAGCCCGGCTCCCACAGGGCACGGTGACGCATCCGGACGATATATTTGTGCGATTTCTCGTCCGTTCTTCGCAGTAAGTGCGAAAGATTTCCCGCTTCACGCCAGAATTCGCAAGAAAATTCGCAGCCGGCCCTCGTATCATTCACCCCAGTAACCGCCGAGAGCCTTCAAATGAACCCAATAAAAACGTGGTGGGATATCAGCCCGCCCTTGAGTACGGCGACCCCGACCTGGCCGGGAGATACGCCGTTCCAGGAAGAGCGCGTGTGGCAGTTTGGCCCGGAGTGTCCGGTGAATGTCGGGCGTATCACCTTGTCTCCGCACACCGGCGCCCATGTGGACGCGCCGCTGCATTACAGCGCGGACGGTGCGCCGATTGGCGAAGTGTCGCTTGATGTGTACATGGGCCCATGCCGGGTGCTGCATTGCCTGGACAGCGGCGCGCTGGTGCAGCCGCATCAGTTGCAAGGCCGTGTGGATAACTTGCCCGAGCGCGTGTTGCTGCGCACTTATGCACAAGCGCCGCTGACTGAATGGGATTCGAATTTCACCGCCATCGCTCCGCAAACCATCGAGCTGCTTGCCAGCCTGGGTGTGCGCTTGATCGGCATCGATACGCCATCCCTGGACCCGCAACAGTCCAAGACCATGGATTCCCACAACGCCGTGGCGCGCCGTGGCATGGCGATTCTCGAAGGCATCGTGCTCGATGATGTACCCGAGGGCGACTATGAACTGATCGCACTGCCGCTGCGTTTCGCCAACCTCGACGCGAGCCCCGTCCGCGCCATTCTCCGTCCGCTCAAGGAGCCCACGCGATGAGCCAATGTCCTTTCTCTGCTGACTACCAGCCGCCTGAAGAATGGCATAACGCCGAACTGAATTTTTCCGAGTCCATGAGCTACGGCGATTACCTGGACCTGGGCAAAGTCCTCAGCGCCCAGCACCCGCTGTCGCCGGACCACAACGAAATGCTCTTCATCATCCAACACCAGACGTCCGAGCTGTGGATGAAACTGATGCTCCACGAACTCAAGGCCGCCCGCGAACACGTGCGCCTGGGCGAGTTGCCGCCAGCCTTCAAGATGCTGGCGCGGGTGTCGCGGATCTTCGATCAACTGGTGCATGCCTGGGCAGTGCTGGCGACGATGACGCCGTCGGAGTACAAGTCGATTCGCCCGTTCCTGGGGCAGTCGTCGGGTTTCCAGTCGTTCCAGTACCGCGAGATCGAATTTATCCTCGGCAACAAAAGCGCGGCGCTGTTGCGGCCTCACGCCCATCGGCCAGAGCTGTTGAACGAGTTGAAAGTGGCGATTGCCACGCCGTCGCTGTACGACGAAGCGATCAACCTGATGATCAAGGCCGGCCTGGCGATTGACCCGAAACGTGCCGAGCGCGACCCGACGGCGGCGACGGTTCACGATGAATCGGTGGAGGCGGCGTGGCGCGAGGTGTATCGCGATCCAAGCCGGTATTGGGATTTGTATCAGTTGGCCGAGAAGTTTATCGACCTGGAGGACTCGTTCCGCCAATGGCGCTTCCGCCATGTGACGACGGTAGAGCGGATCATCGGCTTCCAGCCCGGCACGGGCGGCACGGAAGGTGTGGGGTATTTGCGCAAGATGCTCGACACAGTGTTGTTCCCCGAGTTGTGGCGAGTGCGCTCCACGCTCTAAACAAAAAGCCCCGGATTACCGGGGCTTTTCAGTTTTAATACATTCAAAACTGTGGGAGCTGGCTTGCCTGCGATGGCATCACCTCGGTCTCACTGGAAACCGAGTCGCCTGCATCGCGGGCAAGCCCGGCTCCCACAGGTATTACTGTGCGGTAGCTGCCGCGTTACTCTTGCGAACCCGCAACCGGTAGGCAATGTAGATAATCCCCACCCACACCGGCATCGCATACACCGACTCGCTGATGCCTGGAATCGCCAGCATCACGCTGATGATCATCACCATGAACGCCAGGCACAGGTAGTTGCTGAACGGGAACCAGAAGGTCTTGAACGACGGCGTCAGGCCTTGTTCGCCCATGGCTTTGCGGAACTTGATGTGGGTGATGCTGATCAGCGCCCAGTTGATCATCAACGAGGCAACCACCAGCGCGAACAGCAGCTCCAGTGCACTCTGCGGTGCCACATAGTTGACCACTACACACAGCATCGTCACCAACGCTGAAATCGCCAGGGCGCGGATCGGCACACCTTGTTTGTTCAGCTTCATCAGCGATTTCGGTGCATCACCTTGCTCGGCCAGGCCGAACAGCATGCGGCTGTTGCAGTACACGCCGCTGTTGTACACCGACAGCGCCGCGGTCAGCACCACGAAGTTGAGGATGTGTGCGGCGGTGTCGTTGCCGATCAGCGAGAAGATCTGCACGAACGGGCTACCACTGTAGGCATCGCCCGAGGCGCCGAGGGTTTGCAGCAGTTGGTCCCACGGGTACAGCGACAGCAGCACGGTCAGGGCACCCACGTAGAAAATCAGGATCCGGTAGACCACCTGGTTGATCGCTTTCGGGATCACTTTGCGCGGCTCGCTGGCTTCGGCGGCAGTGATGCCGACCAGCTCCAGGCCACCGAACGAGAACATGATGAACGCCATGGACATCAACAGCCCCATGCCGCCATTCGGGAAGAACCCGCCGTGGCTCCACAGGTTGCTGACCGTGGCTTGCGGGCCGCCGGTACCGCTGAACAGAAGGTAGCAGCCGAGCACGATCATGCCGACAATCGCCACCACCTTGATGATCGCGAACCAGAACTCGGCTTCACCAAAGAACTTCACGTTCAGGGTGTTGATCAGGTTCACCGCGACAAAGAACACCAGTGCACTGACCCAGGTCGGGATCTCCGGCCACCAGAACTGGATGTACTTACCCACCGCCGTCAGTTCGGCCATGCCCACCAGCACGTAGAGCACCCAGTAGTTCCAGCCCGCCAGGAAGCCAGCGTAGCCGCCCCAGTATTTGTGGGCGAAGTGGCTGAAGGAGCCGGCCACCGGCTCTTCGACGATCATCTCGCCGAGCTGGCGCATGATCAGGAACGCGATGAAACCCGCAATCGCGTAACCCAGGATCATCGACGGCCCCGCCGACTTGAGCACCCCGGCCGAGCCGAGGAACAACCCCGTGCCAATCGCCCCTCCCAAGGCGATCAGCTGAATGTGCCGGTTCTTCAGGCCACGCTTGAGGCCCACCGGGTTAACCATGTCATCCGCCATTAACATTCCCTTCTACTTGTTTTTCTCAGGGTTGAGTGCACGCCGCATCAGCCCCTCAGAAGTGCTGAGGGGTCAGATATTACTCTGCGTAAACTTTTCGTAATACAGCTGAACGCCATCAAGTGCCTGATCCGCCAGCCATTGCTGGATGGATTCGACCATTGGAGGGGGGCCGCACAGGTACATATCCGCCGAACTGTCCCGCAATTCGGCCAGGTCAAAATGCTCGGTGAGGTAGCCGCGCTTGCCGGGCCAATCGTCGGAGGGGGCGCTGAGGACTTCGGTATAGCGAAAGCCTGCGATTTTTGCAGCATAACCCTGGATACGCGCCGCTTCGCACAAGTCCTCGGCACCGCGCACGCCGTAATACAGATGCACCGGTTGGTCGCAACCATTGGTGGCCAGTTCATCGAGCATGCCCAGCAGGGCCGACAACCCGGTGCCACCCGCCACCAGTACCAATGGCTTGGTGACGTGGCGCAGGTAGAAGGCGCCGAGGGGCGCTTCCATCAACAGCTCATCGCCCACTTGGCAGCGCTCGCGCAGGTAGTTGCTCATCACCCCATCGGGCAACAGGCGCACCAAAAATTGCAGGTGATTGCCCGGCAGGTTGGCGAAGGAGTACGACCGCCAACTGTCCGTGCCAGGCACCGCTAGGCGCGCATATTGGCCCGGCAGGAAGTCCAGCGCCTGATCCAACTCTACCTGCAGGATCGCCGTGCTGGCCGACACCTGTTCCACCGAGCTCACGGTACCCTTGACCTGAACCGGCCCCGGCGCGTTGCACAGGCTCGAATCAAAGTCGAAATAGAACGTCGCGTCGGACTTTACCCGTGTCTGGCAACTGAGCATCTTGCGCTGTTGCAGGTCGAGGCTGGACAGGGCTTCTTCGTCTACATAGTCCTGGCTGTAATCGCCGGACTCGCAACGACCCTGGCAGGTGCCGCACACACCTTCACGGCAATCCAGTGGGATCTTGATGCCGTTACGCAGTGCCGCATCCAGCAGGATTTCATTCGCACCCACCGGGAAGAACAGAGTCTTGCCGTCGGCAAAACTGAAAGCCACTTTGTGATTCATCCACCATTCTCCATGGATTCAATAACTGTAGTGAGCGGGCTTGCCCCGCGCTGGAGTGCGCAGCGCTCCCAAGCTTTTGGGGCCGCTGCGCAGCCCAGCGCGGGGCAAGCCCGCTCACTACAAGCCACTGTCGGCTGTCAAAGGTGATAGAAATCCAGCACCGAGTTGATGGTGTCGTTGAGCAGCAACGCGTGCTTGCGGGTGATCAACCAACTCTCGTCATGGGGCTTGAGGCTGTAGGTAGCCTGTCCGTAGAACTGCTCCGACGTAGCCAATCGATAGAACAACGTGTGCCAGTTCAATTTCACCTCCAGCGTTCCATCCGCCTGCTCGGCAATGCGCACGTTATTGATCAGGTGCAAGGTGCGCGGCATCGGTGTGGCCGACGCGGCTTTGCCGGTGCGCAAACGGAACACACGGTCTTCCAGGCCCGAGCGGTTGGCGTAATAAATCAACGACATCTCGCGCTTGGGATCACGGGTGTAGACGTGTTCCGAGTCCCATTGCGGCAGGTGGAACTCACTCTGCGGGTCGAACAGCTGCACATAGGCGTCCCAGTCCTGGGCGTCGCACAGCTCGGATTTACGGTAGAAGAACTGCTCGATCTGGTACTGCAGTTGCGCATTCATCACTTCACCTCCCGCAGTGTCAGCGCTTGGTTGTCCAAGCCCTTGAGCAGGAATTGCTGCCAGTTGCGGTGCTGGTTCACGTAAAGGCCTTCATGGGTGAATTCGGTGCCGGTCATGGCTGGTTGGATGCCGATGGCTTCGCTGTTCGGCGTGGGGCCGGTTTCCCAGCGATGGCTGCCGCGTGAGATGTCGCTCCAGCGTTCCAGACGGCCCTGGAAACCGCGCTGGGCCTCGCGGAATTCCACCAGGTCATCCGGCGTGCCCATGCCGGACACGTTGAAAAAGTCCTCGAACTGGCGAATACGGTTTTCGCGATCCGCGTCGGATTCGCCCTTCACCCCCAGGCACTGGCTGATGATCTCGGTTTTGTTCCACGCCACCGGGCGGATGATGCGCAGCTGCGAGCTGATCTGGTCGAGGAAGAACAGGCTCGGGTAGATATTCAGGTTGCGCAGGCGGTGCATCATCCACTCGGCCTTTGGCTGGCCGTGTTCTTCCACCAGGCGCGGCATGATGGTGGCGTAGCCGGAGCGCACGCTGGGGTTGGGCATGTCGCTGAACAACACACTGTGACCATTGTTGAAGGCAAACCAGCCGTCGTCGGTGTTGGCGTCACCCGCGCCAAGCTTGCTGTAGTCCAGGGTGCTACCTGCGCCGGTGCCGTTTTCGGTGTTCACTTGCTGGCGATGCTGCACCGTGGCCACGTAGTTGTAGTGCACGGTGCTGACGTGATAACCGTCCAGGCCATTCTCGTTTTGCAGCTTCCAATTGCCGTCGTAGGTGTAGGCGGATTTGCCTGGCAATACCTCCAACTCACCGGTAGCGGACTGGGCGACCATCATGTCGAAGAACACTTTGGCGTCGCCCAGGAAGTCTTCCAGGCTGTCGGTGCCCGCCACATCCAGGCTGATGAACACAAAGCCTTTGTAGCTCTCGATGCGTGCCTTCTTCAGCCCGCGCGTCGCCTTGTCGAAACCCTCCGGGTATTCCCCCGGCGCCTTGACCTTCACCAGCCGGCCATCGCTCTTGTAGCACCAGGCATGGAACGGGCAAGTGAAGGTGGACTGGTTGCCCTTGCCGACCCGCGTCAAAGTGGTGCCGCGATGCTGGCAGGCGTTGATCAGCGCGTTGAGTTGGCCCTCGCCGTCGCGGGTGATGATCATCGGCTGGCGCCCGGCGCGCATCGTCACGAAGTCATGGTTGTTCGCCAGTTCGCTTTCGTGGCAGGCGTAGATCCAGTTTTTTTCGAAGATCAGTTCCATCTCCAGATCGAACAGCTCCGGCTCGGTGAACATGTCACGGGCGATGCGGAACACTTCATCCGCCGGGCGAAAATCCAGACAACCTTCGATAAATGTTTTCCACTGCTCGACGCTTCTTGCACCACTCATGGGAGGCACCTTTTGATAGGGCTAATCGGTGGTTTATTAGAGGCAGCGGGGCAGGGCGCGGGCTATCCGCTTAGTGGGGGAACCTGCGCCGGATAATTGGGCAGCAAATACCCAACCCGGTGCGCAGCGGTGACGGGATGCGCTACTGTTTGGCAGGGCAATGGCCGTAAAAGTCGGCGTCCTATCCACTTAGTCGACCATTGCTATCCACCCGCTGGCCATTGCGTCGGCGTGGCGCATTATTTGCTGTCGAACAACAACGACGCGCCGTCAGAGCGCGCAACAGCCTAACCGCCGTGGGTGCACCCTGATGAGCAGCCAAACGATTCAACGCTTCGACCTGGAAGGCGCACGCAGCTGGATGTCCGGCATCTGCGGGCCCCATCGCCTGGCCACCGCCACGCCCGAGCGCCTGCGTTTCCACCACAGTGCCAATATGTTCAAGTCCCGCGCCACCACCTTGGGTGTGATCGAATACGGCACCGACGTGACCATCGACATCGAAGACGCCGAGCACTTCAGCAGCTACAGCCTGAGCCTCCCGTTGGTGGGCGAGCAGGAGTTGAGCAAGAACGGTGAGCGCCTGAACTCCAACCGCGACCAGGGCGTGATTATCTCGCCCAACGAGCACCAGGTGCTGGCGATTTCCGGCGACTGCCGCAAGTTGCAGGTGGTGATCACGCGGGCGGCGATGAGTGAGTCGCTGGAAGGTTTGCTGCAACGGCCGATTGATGCGCCGCTGCGCTTTGAGTCGGGGATGGACGCGGTGGACGGCGCTTCGGCGGCGTGGTGGCGCATGGCGCGCTACTTCATTGCAGAACTGGAGCACGGCAGCGAGTTGTATGAGCAGGCTGCCTTTACCCGCGACCTGGAAAGCTCGCTGATCAAGGGGCTGATCCTGGCCCAGCCGAACAACTACTCCGAAGAGCTGCGCGATGTACTGGGGGTGAAACTGCCGCATTACCTGATCCGTGCGCGCCAGTACATCCACGACAACGCCCGCGAAGCTGTGCACCTGGAAGACCTGGAAGCCGCTGCGGGTGTGTCGCGGTTCAAGCTGTTCGATGCGTTTCGCAAGTACTTTGCGTTGTCGCCGATGGCTTATTTGAAGAAGCATCGGCTTTCTGCGGTGCGCCAGGCAATCCTTGAGCACGGCTCTACACGCACCATCTCTGAGATTGCCCTGGGCTGGGGCTTTACCCACCTGGGGCGGTTCTCGGCGGAGTATCGAAAATTGTTCGACGAGTCCCCCAGCCAAACCCTGCAGCGCAAGCGCCTGCGCAGCCTTTGAATACAATGAAGATCCAAATGTGGGAGCTGGCTTGCCTGCGATAGCGATGTGTCAGTCAGCTGATGTGCCAGCTGACCCACCGCTATCGCAGGCAAGCCAGCTCCCACAGGGGTTTTGTAGTGTTTGGGATAAATCAGATGAGCTCTTCCACCAGTTGCAGGCAATGATTCAGCCCCGGCGACTGGTCATTCACCCGTCGGCTCAGAATGATTGGCGAGGTCGCCGTGGCCTCCACCACCGGCGTGTAGCCGATGTCCGCACGGTGCAACACCTGCACCGACGCGGGCACCAGCGTCACGCCCATGCCGGCGCCGACCAGGCCGATGGCGGTCTGCAATTCGTTGGTCCACTGCGCCACCTTGAGGCTCAAACCATGGGCGTCGAACAGTGCGATCACATGGTCGGCGTAGCTGGGGCGTGGGTTGCCGGGGTAGAGCACAAAAGGCTCGGCGGCCAGTTGGGCGAGGGTGGCAGGCGCATCAAGCAACGGGTGACCGGCAGGCAGCACAGCGACCAGCCGATCCTCGACCAAGACGCGCTGGACAATGGCCGGGTCGTCGATACGAATCCGCCCGAATCCAACATCGATGCGCCCGGCCTTGAGCGCTTCGACCTGCTGCAAGGTGGTCATTTCCGACAACCCCAACTCCAGCTCCAGCGCCTCATGGGTGCGCAGCCGGCGAATCAGTTCCGGCAGCACGCCGTAGAGGGTCGAAGGTGCAAAGCCGATGCCCAGCCAAGTCTTTTCGCCCTGGCCGATGCGTCGCGTGTTGTCGCAGACCTTGTTCAGTTGCTCCAGCAGCACGTTGGCGTGTTCATAAAAAAACCTCCCGGCCTCGGTCAGCCGCAGCGGTCGGCCACGCTCAAGCAAAATGACGCCCAGTTCATCCTCCAATTGCTGGATCTGCCGGCTCAACGGCGGCTGGGCGATGTGCAGGCGTTCGGCCGCGCGGGTGAAGTTGAGTGTCTCCCCCAGCACCTGGAAATAGCGCAGGTGACGCAGTTCCATGACGGCTCCTTTCATACCTTGAGGGTATTATTCGAGACCCATTCTATATTGGAACCCTTGAAAGATACGGCACAGAATCGGCTCAAATCTATAAAGAACCCAACGGGTATAGCCATGCCGATTTGCGCCATCGAGTCGATCGACACGATCATCGTCGACCTCCCCACCATCCGCCCGCACAAGCTGGCGATGCACACGATGCAAAACCAGACCTTGGTGGTCATCCGCCTGCGCTGCGCCGACGGCATCGAAGGCATTGGCGAGGCCACCACCATTGGCGGCCTGAGCTACGGCAACGAAAGCCCCGACAGCATCAAGGTCAACATCGACCGCCACTTCGCGCCGCTGCTGATCGGCCAAGACGCGAGCAATATCAACGCGGCCATGTTGCGCCTGGAGCGCAGCATTCGCGGCAACACCTTTGCCAAGTCCGGGATCGAAAGCGCCTTGCTCGATGCCCTGGGCAAACGCCTGAACCTGCCGGTCAGCGAACTGCTCGGCGGCCGTGTGCGCGATGCCTTGCCGGTGGCCTGGACCCTGGCCAGCGGCAACACGGAAAAGGACATTGCCGAAGCCGAAAAAATGCTCGACCTGCGCCGCCACCGCATTTTCAAATTGAAGATCGGCGCCGGTGAAGTCAGCCACGACTTGGCCCATGTGATCGCGATCAAAAAAGCCCTGGGCGACCGCGCCAGTGTGCGCGTCGATGTCAACCAGGCCTGGGACGAGGCGGTGGCATTGCGGGCGTGCAAGGTGCTCGGCGACAACGGCATCGACCTGATCGAGCAGCCCATCTCACGCAACAACCGGGGCGGCATGGCGCGGCTCAACCTGTCGAGCCCGGCGCCGATCATGGCGGATGAATCCATCGAGTGTGTCGAGGATGCGTTCAACCTGGCCCGCGAAGGTGCGGCCTCGGTGTTCGCCCTCAAGATCGCCAAGAACGGCGGCCCGCGTGCGGTGTTGCGTACGGCGGCGATTGCCGAAGCGGCGGGCATCGGCCTGTACGGCGGCACCATGCTGGAAGGCGGCATCGGCACCCTGGCGTCGGCCCATGCCTTTCTCACGCTGAGCAAACTGGCGTGGGACACCGAACTGTTCGGCCCGTTGTTGCTCACCGAAGACATCCTCACCGAGCCGCCGGTGTACCGCGATTTCCAGCTGCATGTCTCCACCGCACCGGGCCTGGGCCTGGCCATCGATGAAGAGCGTCTGGCGTTCTTCCGTCGTGACAAACACTAAGAGGCACCTGCCATGTTGTTCCACGTAAAAATGACCGTGAACCTGCCCCTCGATATGAACCCCGAGCGCGCCGCTGGCCTCAAGGCCGAGGAAAAAGCCTTGGCGCAGCGCCTGCAACAGGAAGGCAAATGGCGCCACCTGTGGCGCATCGCCGGGCACTACGCCAACTACAGCGTGTTCGATGTCGACAGCGTGCAGGACCTGCACGATTTGCTGATGCAACTGCCGCTCTTTCCCTACATGGCCATCGAAGTGAATGCCCTGTGCCGTCACCCGTCGTCGATCCATGAGGATGACCGCTAAGCCGGTTTTCACCCTAATAACTACAAGATGAGGAATGCACCATGTCCATCCGACTGTCCCAGACTGCCCATGCCCAACAGTTTCTCGAAGAAGCCAGCGGCAACCTCAACGACGGCGGTAACCCGCGCACCAAGGCGCTGATTTACCGGATCCTGCGCGACACCGTGAACATCATCGAAGACCTGGAAGTGACCCCGGAAGAATTCTGGAAGGCGGTCAACTATCTGAACGACTTGGGCAAGAACCAGGAAGCCGGTCTGCTCGCCGCCGGGCTTGGCCTGGAGCATTACCTCGACCTGTTGATGGACGCGGCCGATGAGGAGGCCGGCAAATCCGGTGGTACGCCGCGCACCATCGAAGGCCCGTTGTATGTGGCCGGTGCGCCGCTGTCGAAGGTCGAGGCACGGTTGGATGATGGCAACGATGAAGCGGTGCCGCTGTTCATGCGCGGGCAAGTGCGTGACACCGAGGGCAAGCCGCTGGCTGGGGCGATTGTGGATGTGTGGCAGGCCAATACCGGTGGTACGTATTCGTGGTTCGATCCGACACAGTCCGAATTCAACCTGCGCCGACGCATCGAGACTGATGCCCAGGGCAACTACCGATTCCGCAGTATCGTGCCATCCGGCTACGGCTGCCCGCCGACCGGGCCGACTCAGCAATTGCTTGATCAACTGGGGCGCCACGGGCAGCGGCCGGCGCATATTCACTTCTTCATTTCGGCGCCGGGGCATCGGCACCTGACCACGCAGATCAACCTGTCGGATGACCCGTACCTGCATGATGATTTTGCCTATGCGACGCGGGATGAGTTGATCGCCGAGATTCGCTTCAGTGAAGATCCGCAGTTGGCGCGAGAGTTTGGCGTGGAAGGGCGGTTTGCGCAGATTGATTTTGACTTTGAGTTGCAAGTGGCGGATGCGCCGGTAGAGCAAAAGCGCATGCAGCGCGTGCGTGCTTTGGAAGATTAAACACGGTTAAAAATGTGGGAGCGGGCTTGCTCCCACAGAATTTTGTGGTGTTGCCGCTATTTGCGGATGACCAGGTCAAGCACCTCATCCCGGTCCTTGATCTTCTGCAACACAATCTCCGAGCGTATATCCATCACCCCCGCCGTGCGGTTCAGGTGGTTCACGATAAAGTCCGAAAAGTGCTTGAGGTTGCGTGCCTGCACCCGCAGCACATAGTTGCTGGCGCCGGTGATCACATAGGCGCTGGCCACTTCCGGCCAGCCCTGCACCTTCTTGATGAACGTCTCATGCCAATCCTCCACATCCTGGCGCAAAGACAGGTGGACGATGGCCTCCAGTTCAATCCCCAGTTGCTCTGCGTTCAACACCGCGCGATAGCCGCTGATGATTCCCTCGCTCTCCAGCAAGCGCAAACGGCGCAGGCAGGCGGACGGCGACAGCGCGACTTTTTCTGCCAGTTCCTGGTTGCTGATGCGGCCATCCTGTTGCAGGAAATGCAGGAGGCGCAGGTCGGTGGCGTCGAGAATCATGGTTAGAATAAATCCGCGTGTTTGGGGGTTAAATTCGAATTTCCTACAGCTTAATTAGCCTGTTGCTACTCACTTTGCACGAAAATTCTCTAAAACTTCGTTCATTATTTGGTCCATTCTTACTTATAAAAACCAGGATCGCCCATGACCACTCGAAGCCATTGCCAAGCCCTCGATGCCCAAGACCCACTGGCGCCCTTGCGCCGCCAGTTCGCCTTGCCGCAGGGCGTGATCTACCTCGACGGCAACTCCCTCGGCGCACGCCCGGTGGCGGCGTTGGCGCGGGCGCAGGCGGTGATTGCCGAAGAGTGGGGCAACGGGCTGATCCGCAGTTGGAACAGCGCGGGCTGGGCGGATTTGTCCCAACGCCTGGGCAATCGCCTGGCGCCGTTGATTGGCGCGCGCGACAACGAAGTGGTGATCACCGATACCACCTCGATCAACCTGTTCAAGGTGCTGAGCGCCGCGTTGGCTGTGCAGCGTCAACGCCAGCCGCATCGCAAGGTCATCGTCAGCGAGGCGAGCAACTTTCCCACCGACCTGTACATCGCCGAGGGCCTGGCCGAACTGCTGCAGCAGGGCTATTCCCTGCGCCTGGTGAGCAGCCCGGATGAACTGCCCCAGGCCATCGACCAGGACGTGGCGGTGGTGATGCTCACCCACGTCAACTACAAGACCGGCTACATGTACGACATGCAGGCGCTGACCGCCTTGAGCCATGAGTGCGGTGCGCTGAGCATCTGGGACCTGGCGCACTCGGCGGGCGCGGTGCCTATCGACCTGCATCAGGCGGGCGCCGATTATGCGATCGGCTGCACCTACAAGTACCTCAACGGCGGCCCGGGTTCCCAGGCGTTTGTGTGGGTCAACCCGGCGTTGGTGGATGTGGTGCGCCAGCCGTTGTCAGGCTGGTTCGGGCATACCCGGCAGTTCGCCATGGAGTCGACTTATGCACCGAGTGCCGGCATCGCTCGCTACCTGTGTGGCACGCAGCCGATCACTTCGCTGGCGATGGTTGAATGTGGGCTGGAGATTTTTGCCCAGACCGATATGGCGAGTTTGCGCAGCAAGTCCCTGGCGTTGACCGACCTGTTTATCGCGTTGGTCGAGGCCCGTTGCGCTGCCCATGACTTGAAGTTGATCACCCCACGTGAGCACGCCAGGCGCGGCAGTCATGTGAGCTTCGAACACCCCGAAGGCTACGCGGTGATCCAGGCCTTGATCGCCCGTGGGGTGATCGGTGATTACCGTGAGCCGCGCATCATGCGGTTTGGTTTTACGCCTTTGTACACCAGCTTTACCGAGGTGTTTGACGCTGTGGAAATCCTCGGCGATATCCTCGACAACCACACCTGGAATCAACCGCAATTCAAAGTCCGCAACAGTGTCACCTGACATAACGCCGATCAAAATGTGGGAGCTGGCTTGCCTGCGATGACGGTGGTGAATGCACCATCGCCATCGCAGGCAAGCCAGCTCCCACAGGGTTCAGCGTCAGCAACAACAATCACAATAATAAAGGGGCACCCCACGTGACCACGCCAGACAACGGCTTTGCAGAGATCACCCACCGCGAACTGGGCCTGCGGCGCCAGCTCACTTCCGGCCAGATGAGCATGATCGCCATCGGCGGCGCCATTGGCACTGGGCTGTTCATGGGCAGCGCCTACGCCATCGGTTATGCCGGGCCCAGCGTCTTGGTGAGCTATGCCATTGGCGCATTGATCACCTTGCTGTTGATGGGCTGCCTGGCGGAGATGACGGTGGCCCATTCCACCTCGGGTTCCTTTGGTGCGTACGCCGAGTTCTACATCAGCCCGCTGGCCGGGTTCCTGGTGCGTTATGCCTACTGGGCGGCGATTGTGCTGGCGGTGGGCGCCGAGGTCACAGCGGTGGCGATGTACATGAAGTACTGGTTCGCCAACGTGCCGGAATGGGTGTGGATCGTGTCGTTTTCCAGCGTATTGATCCTGCTCAATGCGATCAGCGTGAAGACCTTCGGCAACTTCGAATACTGGTTTTCGACGATCAAGATCAGCGCCATTGTCGGCTTCATCATCCTCGCCGTGTACGTGGTGTTCGGCTCCGGCAACCCGGAATACGGGGTGCAGAACTATACGGCCCACGACGGCTTTTTCCCCCATGGCCTGAGCGGTATGTGGATCGCGGTCATCGTGTCGATCTTCAGCTACCTGAGCGTGGAGATGATTGCCGTGGCGGCCGGTGAAGCCGCTGATCCGGAACAGGCGGTGAAGAAAGCCTTCCGCGCCACCATCGTGCGGCTGGTGGTGTTTTACCTGCTGACCCTGGCGCTGATGCTGGCCATCGTGCCTTGGAACCAGGCTGGACAAACCCAGAGCCCGTTCGTCACGGTGATGCAGACCATCGGCATTCCCGGCGCCACCGGGGTGATGAACTTCGTGATCCTGATCGCGGCGCTCTCGGCGATGAACAGCCAGCTCTACATCACTACCCGCATGATGTTCAGCCTGTCCCGCGCCGGCTTTGCCCCCAAATCCATGGGTGCGTTGAGCAAGAGTGGCATCCCGCTGAACGCGTTGCTGTTGTCCAGCTCGGGCATTGCGCTGGCGACGTTGCTCAACGTTGTGTACCCGGAAAGCTCGTTCACCCTGATGATGGCGATCTCGATGTTTGGCGCGATCTTCACCTGGTTCATGATCTTCCTCACCCACCTGTTTTTCCGTCGCTACCGCAAGCGTCACGGTGGGCCGAAGCTGTCGTTCCAACTGCGGCTGTTTCCCTACAGCACGTCGCTGGGTCTGGTGCTGATGGGCGCGGTGATGATCACCACGTATTTCACCGAGGCGTTCAAGATGACCCTGGTGTTTGGTGTGCCGTTCCTGTTGATTCTGTCGGCGGTGTATTACGGGTTTTTCCGCAAGGGCAGGGCCAAGGCGTCGAACAAGGCCTTGGCATAACCGGGCAGCTGTTCGAACGAGCGCGCGCATAACAGCAGTTTCCGACAGGCCCACTCTTCTTGCAGAGGGTGGGCCTTGAAGGTGCGCTTCTGCGGCCAGCGCTCCAGCGCGGCTTGGGGCACGATGCCCAAGCCAGCGCCACGGGCGACCATGCGAATCACCCCGTCAAAGCCCTCGGCACGGATGCGAGTCTGCAGGCGGAAACCCGCGTGCAGTGCCTGTTCTTCGAGGTAAACCGTCAACGCGCTGTGCGTGGCGAGGCCGACAAATTCGTGTTGCAGGCTATCGACAAAACTCCCCTCGGTGAACGGATGATCCAGTGGCGCGATCAGCACCAGCGGGTCATCACGGAAGGGCTGGGTCTGCAGGCCGTGGGTGTCCACGGCGTCGGAGATGATCCCAAGATCCGCCGTGCCCTGGCGCAAGGCCTGGGTGATACGCAGGCTTGGCAGCTCTTGCAGGTCGATGTCGAGGTTGGGGTGCTCGCATAGAAAGTCTGCCAGCAGTTCCGGCAGGTATTCGCTGAGGGCGGTGGTATTGCACAGCAAGCGCACCTGGCCTTTGATGCCGTTGGCGTATTCCGCGAGGTCCTGCTGCAGGTGTTCGGCCTGTTGCAGTAACAGGCGTGCGTGACGGGCCAGGGCTTTGCCGGCGGGCGTTGGGGTGACACCTCGACGGTTACGCTCCAGGAAATCGATACCCAGCGAAGCCTCCATCGCCCGGATACGCGCACTCGCGGCGGCCAGGGACAAATGGCTGCGCCCGGCGCCAGCGGTGATGTTGCCGGTGTCGAGGATGTGCAGATAAAGCCGCAGGTCGATCAGGTCAAAGTGCATGCCGGGGTTCTCGGGTGGCTGGACTGGCCCCTTCGCGAGCAAGCCCGCTCCCACATTTGGAACGCATTTCAAATATGGGAGCGGGCTTGCTCGCGAAGGCGGCATCAGCCTCTCACAAAACAAGAGGCTGCCTCAGTATATGGCGAATTTCAGCCTTCAGCGAAAAGCCGCACAATCCCCCCATGAATACCTTCCTCGCGTTCTACCAACAAATCGGCCCCGCCTTGACCCTGCTGGTGATCGGCACCTTCGTGCTGGCCGGCACCGTCAAGGGTGTTATCGGCCTGGGCTTGCCGACAGTCTCCATGGGCTTGCTCGGCCTGGCTATGTTACCGGCGCAGGCTGCGGCGTTGCTGATCATCCCTTCGACGATCACCAACCTGTGGCAATTGGCGTTCGGTGGGCATCTGAGTGCGTTGCTCAAACGCCTGTGGCCCATGCTGCTGCTGATCTTCCTCGGCACCGGGTTTGGCACGCTGTGGCTGGGCATGAGCGGGGGAAGCTGGGTGGGCCATGCGTTGGGCGGTGCGTTGCTGGTGTATGCGCTGAGCGGATTGTTCCTGCCGACGCTCAAGGTAAAACCTGAGACTGAACGTTGGCTGGGCCCTCTGTGCGGGGTCATCACGGGAGTCATCACTTCAGCGACCGGTGTGTTCGTGATTCCAGCTGTGCCCTATCTGCAGGCCCTGGGCTTGAACCGTGATCAGTTGGTACAGGCGCTGGGGCTGTCGTTCACGGCTTCCACCCTGGCATTGGCGGCGGGGCTGGCCTGGCGCGGCACCCTCGGTGGGGGTGAAATCAACGCGTCACTGCTGGCGCTGGTGCCGGCACTGCTGGGCATGTGGCTGGGCCAGGCGGTGCGTCAGCGCATCAGTGCCGTGTTGTTCAAGCGCGTGTTTTTCGTCGGCATGGCCTTGCTGGGCGCGCATCTGCTGATCAGCGGTTAACAATGGGTGGTGAATTCGTGCTTTGCGGTCAAATGTATTTTGCCGTGCCGCCGCTTATTCCGAGGGGCCAATGTCGATAGCCTGCCGGCAGACATTTTTAACCCTTCTGGATGCCCTCCCATGAAAAAAATCCTCCTGCTCAACGGCGGCAAAAAATTCGCTCACTCCGATGGCCGCTACAACACCACCCTGCATGATGCCGCCGTGGCCGTGCTGGACCGCGCCGGCCTCGACGTCAAAGTCACTCACATCGACGAAGGCTACGACGTGGCCGAAGAAGTCGCAAAATTTCTCTGGGCCGACGTGATCATCTACCAGATGCCCGGCTGGTGGATGGGCGCGCCGTGGATCGTCAAGAAATACATCGACGAAGTCTTCACCGAAGGCCACGGCAGCCTGTACGCCAGCGACGGCCGCACGCGCTCCGATGCCTCGCAGAAATATGGCAGCGGCGGCCTGATCCAGGGCAAGCAGTACATGCTCTCGCTGACCTGGAACGCGCCGCAGCAAGCCTTCGACGACCCGACCGACTTCTTCGAAGCCAAGGGTGTGGACGCGGTGTATTTCCCGTTCCACAAGGCCAACGAATTCCTTGGCATGACCGGCCTGCCGACCTTCTTGTGCGTGGACGTGATGAAGCGCCCGGCGATCGAGGCTGACGTAGCACGCTATGAGCAGCATCTGGCGCAGGTGTTCAATTTCTCGGTGTAAGCTGCTGTGAACCGATAACGAGGAGCGCCTGTGAAAGCCCGATCCGATGAGCTACAGATCTTCGTCAGCGTGATTGAATGCGGTTCGATTTCCGCTGCCGCAGAACAGGTCGGGCAGACGCCCTCGGCGGTCAGCCGCACCTTGTCGCGCCTGGAAGCCAAGCTCGACACCACGCTGATCAACCGCACCACGCGACGCATGGACCTGACCGAGGAGGGCAAGTACTTCTTCGAACAGGCCAAAGTGATCCTGGCGCAGATGGATGAGCTGGAAGAGCGCCTGTCGTCACGCCAGAAAAAACCGGCGGGGCGCCTGCGCATCAATGCGGCGGTGCCCTTTATGCTGCATGGGATCGTGCCGTATATCGCGGAGTTTCGCAGTCTTTACCCGGATATCCAGCTGGAGCTGAACAGCGATGACCTGATCATCGACCTGTTGGAGCAGAGTACTGACATCGCCATCCGCATCGGTGCGTTGGCCGACTCCACCCTGCATGCGCGCGCGCTCGGCTGCACGCCGCTGCATATCCTCGCCAGCCCTGACTACCTCAAGCAACACGGCACGCCGAACACGGTTGCCGAATTGGCGGACCACACCTTGCTGGGGTTCACCCAGACCGAGACCCTCAACCACTGGCCGCTGCGCCATGTGGAGGGCGACCGCTGGTTGATCCAGCCCGGCGTGGCCGCGTCCAGCGGTGAAACCGTGCGTCATTTGGCGCTTGAAGGGCAGGGCATCTGCTGCCTGTCGAACTTCATGACCATCGACGACATTGAAGCCGGGCGCCTGGTGCCGGTCTTGGAAGCGTTCAACAGCGGTTATCGTCAGCCGATCCATGCGGTGTTCTACCGTAACTCGCAGCTGGCGTTGCGCATCCAGTGTTTCCTCGACTTCATCCAGGCCAAGCTGGCGCGGTATGCCTGCTGATTCGTGACCTTCGCGCAAGAGTGAATTGGGCAATAAGGGCTTATTCGTCAGGGATCGGCCCTTGATACTGGTCCCATCACTTACTCACTCAGGAGCACTCTCCATGAACGTATTCGTAACCGGCGCAGCAGGTTTTATCGGGGGTTCCATCGCAACCGGCCTGGTCAAGGCAGGCCACAGCGTGACTGGCCTGGTGCGCAGCGCCGAGCAGGCGGCCGAGATGACCGCATTGGGTATCACCCCAGTGATCGGCACCCTGGATGACGACGCTGTATTGACCGAGCAAGCGCAAAAGGCCGATGCCGTGATCAATGCCGCCAGCAGCGACCATCGCGCAGCCGTGGAAACCCTGCTGGCAGCGTTGAAGGGCTCGAACAAGCCATTCCTGCACACCAGCGGTTCAAGCATCGTGGGGGATGCGTCGGGCGGCAAGTCCAGCGATGTCATCTACTTCGAAGATAACTTGCCGGAGCCGACCGTCGACAAAGCCGCTCGCGTTGCCATCGACAACCTGATCCTGGCGGCTGCCAACGAAGGCGTGAACTCGGCGGTGATCTGCAACACCCTGATCTACGGTCACAGCCTGGGCGTGAAGCGCGACAGCGTGCAATTGCCGCGTCTGCTCAAGCAGGCGCGCAAGAGTGGGGTGGTGCGCCATGTGGGCAGTGGGCAGAACATCTGGTCCAACGTGCACATTGACGACGTGGTGGCGCTGTACCTGCTGGCACTGAACAAGAACGTACCGGGCACCTTCTACTTTGTGGAAAGCAGCGAGGCGGCGTTTAGCGACATGACCACCGCCATCGCCGAAGCCCTGGATCTGGGCAAACCCCAGGATTGGCCATTGGCCGATGCTGAAGCCGAGTGGGGCTACGAAATGGCCAACTATGGCCTGGGCTCCAACAGCCGGGTGCGTGGCAAGCATGCCCGTGAGTTGCTGGGCTGGGTGCCGAAGCGTACGTCGGTGGTGGAGTGGATTCGCCACGAGATGGTGTGATGTTCGCTTGATACCGGGGCGCTTCTTTCGCGAGCAAGTCGAATCGTCGCACCGCCGCTTCCACACTGACTGCATTCCAAAGCTGGAACTCGGTCAAATGTGGGAGCGGGCTTGCTCGCGAAGGGGACGATACGGTCTTCGAGACTAGCCCCATTCCCTTCAATTCCGTACCATTCCCCGCCTTATCCCCCGCAATGCCCTGGTACCTCATGAATCTCACCCGTCTGCGCGCCGATGCCCTGGCCGGCCTCACCACGTCTTTTGCGCTGCTGCCCGAATGCATCGCTTTTGCCCTCGTGGCCCACCTCAATCCGCTGATGGGGCTCTATGGCGCCTTTATCATCTGCACCCTTACGGCATTGTTCGGCGGCAGACCCGGCATGGTGTCCGGTGCGGCCGGCTCGATGGCGGTGGTGATCGTGGCGCTGGTGGTGCAACACGGTGTGGAATACCTGCTGGCGACGGTGTTGCTGGGCGGGTTGATCATGGTCGCCTTCGGCCTGCTGCGCCTGGGCAAGCTGGTGCGCATGGTGCCGCACCCGGTAATGCTAGGGTTCGTGAATGGCCTGGCGATCATCATTGCCCTGGCGCAGTTGGAGCACTTCAAGAGCGGTGAACACTGGCTCAGCGGCACGCCCCTGTACGTGATGATCGGCCTGGTGTTGGTGACCATGGTCATCGTCTACCTGCTGCCACGCATCACCCGCGCGGTGCCGCCTGCATTGGTGGCGATCCTCGGCGTGGGCCTGGCGGTGTACCTGCTCGGCCTGCCGACCCGCACCCTGGGCGACATGGCCCATATCGCTGGTGGCCTGCCCACCTTTGCCCTGCCGCAAATCCCCTGGACCCTGGAAACCCTCGCCATCGTCGCGCCGTACGCGTTCCTGATGGCCATGGTCGGCCTGCTGGAAACCCTGCTCACCCTGAATCTCACCGACGAAATCACCGAGACCCGTGGCTACCCCGACCGCGAAAGCGTGGCGCTGGGCGCGGCGAATATGGTCTCGGGCCTGTTTGGCGGCATGGGCGGTTGCGCGATGATCGGGCAAACCGTGATCAACCTCAGCTCCGGCGGGCGCGGGCGTTTTTCCGGGGTGTTTGCCGGGGTGATGATCTTGCTGTTCATCCTGTTCCTGTCGCCGTTTATCGAGCGGATCCCGCTGGCGGCGCTGGTGGGCGTGATGTTTGTGGTGTCACAGCAGACCTTCGCCTGGGCGTCCTTGCGGGTGATCAACAAGGTGCCGTTGAATGACGTGCTGGTGATTATCGCGGTGACGGTGATCACCGTGTTCACCGACCTGGCCACGGCCGTGATGTGCGGGATTGTGATTGCGGCGCTGAACTTCGCCTGGCAACAGGCGCGCGAGCTGTATGCCGATGAACACCTGGAGGCCGATGGCAGCAAGCTCTATCGCCTGCATGGCACCTTGTTTTTTGCCTCGACCACGCCGTTCCTCAACAGGTTCGACCCGGCCAACGACCCGGCCCAGGTGACGCTGGATTGCCGTCACCTGAGCTTTGTCGACTATTCAGCGATTGCGGCGCTGATGACCCTGCGTGAGCGTTACACCAAAGCCGGCAAGCACCTGCGGGTACTGCATTTGTCGGAGCGCTGCAAGAAACTGCTCAAGCGCGCCCGGGTCCATCATGAGTAAGTGATCACGGCCCGACCAGGTCTTCGAGTTCCTGGGCGCGGGTCTGGGTCATGTCCAGCACGCAGCCGGAGCCGTTGACCTGGTCGATGGTGCCGCCGGTCGCGGAGCCGGCGAAGCCGCAGTTGGCATCACGGTATTTTATCCACAGGCGCTGCACGTCTTGCAGTTGCTGCTTGCGCGCACCTTCCTGGGCGGCGAGGGCGGTCTTGTAGGCCTTGTTCAGGCGCGTGTCCTGGACCTTGGCTTCCTTGGCGTTGCAATTAACCATGTCCGCGGTCGTGTTGGCGCTGTCCATGCATTTTTTCAACGTCGCGTTATCAGCGGCCGCGGCACTGCCGCACAGGGCGAGAAACAAAGCGCTGACGGCTAGGGAGGTGCGAATCATGGTCGGTTTTCCTGGGCATGAGGGGAGGCGCATTCTATGACTCGATGGCGGCGTTTGAGTTTCCAGCATCTTCTGATGTTCATGTAAGAACACTCCCCGAATTTTCATAGGCGACCGTTGGGCATATCCCAACGCGACAGCGCTTATCCGTGGGCGAAAATTACTTTCATAAAAATTGAAAATACTCTTCGGTAATGATTTATGAGTTTCACAACCAATTCGACGTGACCCTTTCCGAGGAGTACCGCATGGCCGCATCACCGGGCTTCGGGCTATTGGCATACGCTGCCATCGCCATCATTGCTTTGATCGTGCTGATTGCACGTTACCGGCTCAATCCGTTTATCGTCATCACCCTGGTATCCATCGGCCTGGCGCTGATGGCCGGGATGCCGGCGGACACCATCATGGGTTCCTACGAAGCAGGCGTCGGCAAGACCCTGGGGCATATCGCCCTGGTCGTGGCGCTGGGCACCATGCTCGGCAAGATGATGGCCGAGTCCGGCGGCGCCGAGCAGGTGGCACGCACGTTGATCAACCGTTTCGGCGAGCGCAATGCGCACTGGGCCATGGTGTGCATCGCCTTCCTGGTAGGGCTGCCGCTGTTTTTCGAGGTCGGTTTTGTGCTGCTGGTGCCGATTGCCTTTACCGTGGCGCGCCGTGTAGGCGTATCGATCCTGATGGTCGGTTTGCCGATGGTCGCCGGCCTGTCGGTGGTGCATGCGCTGGTGCCACCGCACCCGGCGGCGATGATGGCAGTGCTGGCGTACAACGCGTCGGTGGGGCAGACCGTGCTCTACGCCATCCTGATCGGTATTCCGACGGCAATCATCGCAGGTCCCGTCTACGCCAAATTCATCGTGCCGCGTATTCATCTGCCGGCGGAAAACCCGCTGGAACGCCAATTCATCGAGCGCGAACCGCGTACTCGCTTGCCGAGTTTCACGCTGACCATGGGCACCATCCTATTGCCGGTGGTGCTGATGATGATCGGCGGTTGGGCCAACGTGATTTCCACGCCGGGTACCGGTTTCAACCAGTTCCTATTGTTTATCGGCAACTCGGTGATCGCGCTGCTGGTGGCGACCTTGGTGAGCTTCTGGACCTTGGGTATCGCCCAAGGCTTCAACCGCGAGTCGATCCTCAAGTTCACCAACGAATGCCTCGCGCCGACCGCGAGTATCACCCTGCTGGTGGGCGCGGGCGGCGGTTTGAATCGCATCCTGGTGGATGCGGGTGTGACCAACGAAATTCTCGGCCTGGCCCATGCTTTCCAGCTGTCGCCTTTGGTAATGGGTTGGCTGTTTGCCGCGCTGATGCGTATTGCCACGGGCTCGGCCACCGTCGCCATGACCACCGCGTCCGGCGTGGTAGCACCGGTTGCCATGGGCCTGGGTTATCCACACCCTGAATTGCTGGTGCTGGCCACCGGCGCGGGTTCGGTGATCTTTTCCCACGTGAACGACGGCGGCTTCTGGCTGATCAAGGAATACTTCAATATGACGGTGATCCAGACCTTCAAGACCTGGACCGTGTTGGAGACCCTGATTTCTTTAGTCGCCTTCGGTCTCACCTACGGCCTGTCTCTTGTTTTATGAGCCGCATTCTGTAACCCGGAGCCCCCATGGACATCCTCTACCAGATCCGCGCCCGCCAGGACTCTTTCAGCGCCGGTGAAGGGCGTATCGCCAAGCTGATGCTCGATGACGTGGGCTTTGCCGCGTCGGCCAGCCTGGAAGCGTTGTCCCAGCGGGCCGAGGTCAGTACGGCCACCTTGTCGCGGTTCGCGCGCAGTGTGGGTTGCCGGGATCTGCGGGATTTGCGTCTGCAATTGGCCCAGGCCAGCGGGGTCGGCAGTCGCTTCCTCGACCCTGCGGGGTTGCCGGAGCAGTCGGCGTTTCATCGGCAGATCCTGGGGGATATCGAGGCGACGTTGCGTCAGCACTTGTCGGGGTTCAACCAGGCGGGTTTCGTCGATGCAGTGAGCCTGTTGGGCAAGGCGCGGATGATCCATGCGTTCGGCATGGGCGGCCCGTCGAGCCTGTGCAGCGATGAGTTGCAAGTGCGCCTGGTACGCCTGGGTTATCCGATTGCCGCCTGCCATGACCCGGTAATGATGCGCGTCACGGCGGCAACGCTGGGACCGGAACATGCGTTGATCGTGTGCTCCCTGACCGGCCTCACCCCCGAGTTGTTGGACGTGGTGACGCTGGCACGCAACTACGACGCGCGCATTGTCGCCATCACCCTGGCCGAGTCGCCCCTGGCCCAGTTGGCGGACGTGCTGCTGCCGCTGCAACCGGCCGAAACCAGTTTTATCTACAAGCCCACCGCGGCGCGCTACGGAATGCTGCTGGCCATCGACTTGCTCGCCACCGAGCTGGCATTGGCCCTGCCGGACGACAACCAGGAACGCCTGCGCCGGATCAAGCTGGCCCTGGACGATTATCGCGGCGGCCCCGACAGCCTGCCGCTTGGAGACTGATATGAAGTACGACACGTTGATCCGCCAGGCGCTGATCATTGATGGCAGTAACACCCCAGGCTACGTCGCCGATGTGGGGCTGCGCGACGGGCGCATCGAGACGATCGGCGACTTGTCGACGGCTGTGGCCGAGCATGAAATCGAGGCGTGCGGACGGGTGCTGGCGCCGGGGTTTATCGACGTGCATACCCACGACGATACCGTGGTGATCCGCCATCCGCAGATGCTGCCCAAACTGAGCCAGGGTGTGACCACGGTGATTGTCGGCAACTGTGGCATCAGCGCGTCGCCGGTGACGTTGCGCAGTGATCCGCCGGATCCGATGAACCTGCTGGGCAGTGCTTCGGCGTTTGTGTATCCGCGTTTCACCGACTATCGCACGGCGGTCGAGAACGCTCACCCGGCGGTCAACGTCGCGGCGTTGGTCGGCCATACGGCGCTGCGCAGCAACCATATGGATGACCTGCACCGCACTGCCTCAGCGGATGAAATTGCCGCCATGCGCGCGCAGTTGCAAGAGAGTCTCGAAGACGGTGCCCTTGGTTTATCCACAGGCTTGGCCTACGCCAGCGCGTTCAACGCCGAGACCGATGAAGTGCTGCAACTGAGTGAAGCACTCACCGCTTTCGGCGCGGTGTACACCACCCATTTGCGCAGTGAATTCGAGCCGGTGCTGGAGGCGATGGACGAGGCGTTCCTGATCGGCCGGCATGCCAAGGCGCCGGTGATCATTTCCCACCTCAAATGTGCCGGCGCCGGTAACTGGGGGCGTAGCCCGCAGTTGTTGGCGTCGCTGGAACTGGCGGCTAAAACCCATCCCGTGGGGTGTGATTGCTACCCCTATGCGGCGAGTTCTTCGACCCTGGATCTCAAGCAGGTGACTGACGCCTTTCGGATCACCATCACCTGGTCGACACCACACCCGGAAATGGGCGGGCGTGATTTGCAGGATATCGCCGCTGAGTGGGATGTTTCGTTGATGGACGCAGCCCGTCGGCTACAACCGGCAGGCGCGGTGTACTACGGAATGGATGAGGCGGATGTGCGGCGCATCCTGGCGCATCCGTTGTCGATGGTCGGGTCGGATGGGCTGCCGGAAGATCCGTTCCCACATCCGCGTTTGTGGGGTGCGTTTCCACGGGTGTTGGGGCATTTCAGCCGGGATGTCGGGTTGTTCCCATTGCATACCGCCGTGCACAAGATGACGGGCCTTTCAGCCGCGCGTTTTGGCCTGGCGGAGCGGGGTGAAATCCGCGAAGGGCACTGGGCCGACCTGGTGTTGTTCGACCCGTTGCGCGTGCGCGATGTGGCGGACTTCAAGGAGCCGCAGCGCGCAGCGGAAGGCATTGACGGGGTGTGGGTCAACGGCGTGCTGAGCTACAGCGATGGGCAGGCGAACGGTCAGCGGCCGGGTCGCTTCCTGGCACGCAGTGGGGATTTGCGTCGGGGGTTTTCGTCTCTATAGTGGGGGCTCATTTAAACGGAGCGGTCGCCATGCACTTAGGAAAAGTCATCCCCATCCTGCGGATTTTCGACGAGGCCAAGGCGTTGGAATTCTACGTCGACTTCCTGGGATTCAAGGTGGATTGGCAGCATCGTTTCGAGGCCAATTTCCCGCTGTATTTGCAGGTGTCGTTGGGCGACTGTGTGTTGCATCTGACTGAGCATCATGGTGATGCGTCGCCGGGTGCGGCGGTGCGAATTCAGGCGCAAGGCGTGGACGCCTATCAGCAGCAGTTGGCGGGCAAGGACTATCGGTATGCCAAGCCTGGGGTTGAGGAAACACCATGGGGCTCGCGGGAGATGAGCATCAAGGACCCGTTTGGGAATCGGGTGGTGTTTGTTGAGGAAGGCGAGGGCTGAGGGGTAAATCTCAGGCAATAAAAAACCGCCTTAGTAGGGCGGTTTTTTTTGCAATCCCAGTTAGTGGCTGGGGTTGCGATCTCAAACGGCGCATTCGACCTGCGTCCTAAGGCGCACGTGTTCCGGTAAGTGCGCTGGAGGTAAGGCCCCACCTAGGGAGGGCCGCCTCGGTGTACCAAGGCGGCTTTTTGGTTTCTTACACCCGGAAATGGCTGACCATCTGCTGCAACTGGCTACCCAAGCGCGCCAGTTCAACACTCGACTTGGCCGTCTCGTCACTCGCCGTAGCGGTCTGCTCCGACACATCCCGCACATTCACAATGCTGCGGCTGATCTCTTCAGCCACGGCGCTTTGCTGCTCGGCGGCGGCGGCAATCTGCTGGTTCATCGACTGGATATTCGACACCGTACGGGTGATGTTCTCCAGTGACACACCGGCCTTGCGCGTCAGCTCGACACTGCTGTCGGTCAGGCTGCGGCTGTTGTTCATCACGTTGGCCACTTGTTGGGTGCCGTTCTGCAAACCGGCGACCAGGCCTTCGATTTCCTCGGTGGATTTTTGCGTGCGCTGGGCCAGGCCGCGCACTTCGTCGGCGACCACGGCAAACCCACGCCCGGCTTCACCAGCCCGCGCGGCTTCGATCGCCGCGTTGAGGGCCAGCAGGTTGGTCTGTTCGGCGACGGCCTTGATCACGTCCATCACGCTGCCGATCTTGTTGCTCTCTTGTTGCAGGTGGGTCATGGCGTCGGTGGAACGCGCCACTTCAGCGGCCAGACGCTCGATCTGGGCGATGGCCTCGGCCACCACCTTGTCGCCTGCGCGGGCTTGGCCATCGGCATCGGCGGCGGCCTGGGACGCTTGCTCCGCGTTGCGCGCCACTTCCTGCACGGTGGCAGTCATTTCGTGCATCGCGGTGGCGACCTGGTCGGTCTCGATCTTCTGACTGTTTACGCCGGCGCTGGTCTGCTCGGTCACGGCCGACAGTTCTTCGGCGGCGCTGGCGATCTGTGTCACGCCGTCACGAATACCGCTGATCAGCTCACGCAAGGTGGTGCCCATGCGCTGGATGCCTTGTTGCAGCACGCCCAGTTCATCGCGACGAGTGACCTGGATGTTGTGGCTCAAGTCGCCGGAGGCAATGCGCTCCACCACCGCCAGCGTTTCCTGGATCGGGCGGGTGATCTGGCGGGTGATGACCCATGCTGCGATCACGCCAACCAACAGGGCCAACAAGGTGCTGATCAGTTGAAGGCTGCGGGCCTGGGCGCTTTCTGCGTCGCGGCGGGTCAGTTGGATGTCATACAGTTTGTCGCTGATCGTGACGATATCAGCGCCCTGGGTGGTCATTTCGGCGCGCGCAGTGACGATGTTGGCGTTGGCTGCCTTGTAGTTCTGAACGGCGCTGCGATAGGCGCCCAGGGCCGTTTCCAACGCGGTCAGCGCGCTTTGCTGGCTGGCGCCGAATGCGGCGCTGAGGTCTTTCACGCCGGCGATGGCTTTTTCAATCTGTGCAGCCGCGCGTGCTTCGGTCTCCGGGCTGACGTTACCGGTGTAGCCGCGTACTTCATAGCGAGCCAACTGGAACTGCATCTTGGCGTCGGCCACCGCCTGGAACTGCGCCAGGTGCTCCGAACTGTCGGGCATTTGCTTCACGCTGGTTTCCAATGCGTTGATCTGCGCATTGGCGATATCCGCCTTGTCGCCCATCACTTGGCGCGAGGCGTTGCCGTTACGGTAGGCCTCACGCATTTTGTTCAGCGACTGCTGGTAAGCGGTGATGATGGACTTTTGCTCGTTGAGCAGCTTGAGGTTTTCCGGGCTTTTGAAGCTGTCGAGCAGCTTCTGTTGCTGGGCAGCGAACGCATCCAGGTTGGTCTGTACGTTCTGGGCCACGGCTTCATCGCCGTTGGCGAGCATGTACTGCAGGCGCACGATACGTAGCTTGGTCAACGACGCATTGAGCTGAGTGATGTCGCTCATCCAGTTGCTGCGATCAATCAGGCCGCCCAGGCTGGTCCAGCCGGTCAGGGCCAGGATCGAGGTGAGGACCAGTACCAGGCCGAAGCCCAGGCCCAGTTTGAGATTGACGCTAATGTTGCCGAACCAGCTATTCATCGAATGCTCCGCAAGAATGATGGGGGGTGCTGGACGGTTATTGGTTTTGGAGCCAGCTGCTGTGTAGGGCTGTATCGGCGGCAGGTGTTGAATCTGAAATGCTAATTCGTAAGGTGCGACGAAGGGTCGCCGCCGCAGTGGCTGGCCGGGGAGGGGGCTGATCTTGGGCCGGTCTTGTGTGCTAGTCTGCGGACCCTTTTAGTTCTGGATTGCGCGGGAAACCGTGTTGTCCTACAGCGGAGCCTCTTCATGTCCGAAGTTAATCTGTCCACCGACGAAACCCGCGTCAGCTACGGTATCGGCCGTCAGTTGGGCGACCAACTGCGCGACAACCCGCCACCGGGTGTGAGCCTGGACGCAATCCTGGCCGGCCTGACCGACGCCTTCGCCGGTAAGCCAAGCCGTGTTGACCAAGAGCAAATGGCTGCCAGCTTCAAGGTTATCCGCGAAATCATGCAAGCCGAAGCGGCTGCCAAAGCTGAAGCCGCTGCTGGCGAAGGCCTGGCTTTCCTGGCTGAAAACGCCAAGCGTGATGGCATCACCACTCTGGCTTCCGGCCTGCAATTCGAAGTGCTGACCGCCGGTGACGGCGCCAAGCCGACCCGTGAAGATCAAGTGCGCACTCACTACCACGGCACCCTGATCGACGGGACTGTGTTCGACAGCTCCTACGAGCGCGGCCAGCCTGCGGAATTCCCGGTGGGCGGCGTGATCGCCGGCTGGACCGAAGCCCTGCAACTGATGAATGCCGGCAGCAAATGGCGCCTGTACGTGCCGAGCGAACTGGCTTACGGCGCTCAAGGCGTTGGCAGCATCCCGCCGCACAGCGTTCTGGTGTTTGACGTCGAGCTGCTCGACGTTCTGTAAGACCTGCTGATTACTGCGCCTGGCTTTATGTGGGAGCCGGGCTTGTCCGCGATGCCGGCGACTTGGTCTGATGTCTTACCGAGTTGATGCTATCGCAGGCAAGCCAGCTCCGACATAAAGCAGGTGCACTCAACCTCGCTCATGGATGGAACTTGCCATTCAGCTCTGTCGCCGGGCGCAACGCTCGGGCATAGCAAAACAGAAACAGATTGCGCACCACTTCCTTCAACACGCCAGGTTCGCTCGAACTCAGCCCATTGACGTCCAGGTCGCCCTGGTCCTGCAGTTCATTCAGCGCTTCTTCTTCCAGCACGGCACAGACTTCACCGGTTTCCCTATGCAGGATCCGCAGGTAAGGCTGTGGGCGGTCCAGCCAGGCATCTATCAAATAAGTCATGGGTCTCATCTCCTTGATGGGTTTCAATGAGAATAATTCTTATTCGTAGAATAGCAAGTGCCTATTGGCGGTTTCTGGGTTTTTCTGTGTGGATATTGCGCGGGATCAAACGGGAGGGCGAAACGCCATCCCGCGGCGGGCGCGGGATGGGGGGCAGCATATTCAGACTTTGCGCACGAACTCGGACTTGAGCTTCATCGGGCCGATACCGTCGATCTTGCAGTCGATATCGTGGTCGCCGTCGCACAGGCGGATGTTCTTGACCTTGGTGCCGACCTTCACCACCAGGGAAGTCCCCTTGACCTTGAGG
Organism: Pseudomonas sp. C 49-2; assembly: GCF_003970195.1. Classification (NCBI taxonomy): domain Bacteria; kingdom Pseudomonadati; phylum Pseudomonadota; class Gammaproteobacteria; order Pseudomonadales; family Pseudomonadaceae; genus Pseudomonas; species Pseudomonas sp. C 49-2. The sequence goes on along the minus strand of NZ_RXYG01000016.1, from coordinate 63,052 downwards.
TCCTTGATCACGGTGATGGTGTCGCCGTCCTGCAGCACATTGCCGACGGAGTCTTTCTTCACGGTCTCGTCGCTAGCCGCTTCGGCCTCGCCATTGGCGGACCACTCATGGGCGCATTCCGGGCAGATCAGCTGGGCGCCGTCTTCGTAGGTGTATTCGGAATTGCATTTCGGGCAAGGTGGCAACGTGCTCACTAGGGCTCCTTGAGAGTCAGGATGGCTAAAGGGCGCACATTATATAGGGTTTTGCAGTCTTACAGGTTGTATGAAATCTAAATGTGGGAGGGGGCCCTCCCACATAGACCGCGCTTTAGTGAGTACGCGCGACCGCGAATTCACTCAGCTCGACCAGGGCGTCGCGGTATTCGCTGGCGGGCAGGGCTTCCAGGCACTGGATGGCACGGGCCACGTAGTCACGTGCCAGTTGTGCGGTGTACTCCAGCGAACCCGAGGCTTCCACGGCGGCACGGATGGCCTCCAGGTCTTCGATCCCGCCTTTCTGGATCGCCTTGCGCACCAGGGCGGCCTGTTCCGGCGTGCCTTCGCGCATGGTGTAGATCAGCGGCAGGGTCGGCTTGCCTTCGGCCAGGTCATCACCGACGTTCTTGCCCAGGGTTTCAGCGTCGCCCTTGTAGTCGAGCAGGTCGTCGACCAGTTGGAACGCCACGCCCAGGTGGTCTCCAAAGGTGCGCAGGGCTTCGGCCTGTTCGGACGTTGCGCCGCACAGCGCGGCGGCGCTGTGGGTGGAGGCTTCGAAGAGCATCGCGGTTTTGCCGCGAATCACTTCCATGTAGGTTTCTTCGGTGGTGCTGGCGTCACGGACCTTCGACAGTTGCAGCACTTCGCCTTCGGCGATGATGCGGGTGGCCTGTGAAAGAATCTTCATCACCGGCATCGAGCCGAGTTCAACCATCATTTCGAACGAGCGCGAGTACAGGAAGTCACCCACCAGCACACTAGGGGCGTTGCCCCACATGGCATTGGCGGTCTCGCGCCCACGGCGCATGCCGGACATGTCGACGACGTCGTCATGCAGCAGGGTGGCGGTGTGCAGGAATTCGATAGTGGCCGCCAGCAGGCGCAGGTCATCGCCTTCGCGACCCAGGGCCTTGCCGCACAGCAGCACTAATAAAGGACGCAGGCGCTTACCGCCCGCCGACGTAATATAGTCACCAATTTTGGAGACCAGCGGCACTTTAGACGTCAGCTGCTGCTTGATGATGCCGTCGACGGCGCTAAAATCGTCCGCGACCGCGCGGTAGAAAGCTTGGGGTTGCATCAGCGACAGTCGCTCCAGAAGGGTTGCGCGGCATGCTAGGACCCACGCCCCGTAGTGTCAAGGCGCGATAGACGGCCACTTGCAACGCATCAAAGCCTTGCGTACAATCGCGCACCCTGAACTTCCTGGGCAGCACCTGCCTTACGCAATTGCATTCGGGACGTCCATCCCATGCAGCCATGCCAGCCAATACCTCTTCTTATAAAGCGCTGGGTGAGCAGGATTATCGGAGAAATACCATGTCGTACGCAGTAATTGTTACTGGTGGCAAGCAATACAAAGTCGCCCCAGGTGAATACCTGAAGATCGAAAAACTGGAAGTCGCTACCGGCGAATCCGTTACTTTTGATCGCGTTCTGTTGGTCGCCAATGGCGATGACGTGAACATCGGCGCTCCAGTTGTTGCTGGCGCTACCGTTGTGGCTGAAGTGATCTCCCAAGGTCGTCACGATAAAGTCCGCATCATCAAGTTCCGTCGTCGTAAGCACCACATGAAGCGTATGGGCCACCGCCAGTGGTACACCGAGATCAAAATCACCGGTATTCAGGCTTAATTTCAGCCTAATTCCTCACTAGGAGAATTGACTCATGGCACACAAAAAAGCTGGTGGTAGTACCCGTAACGGTCGCGACTCAGAAGCCAAACGCCTTGGCGTGAAGATGTATGGCGGCCAGAAAATCATTCCGGGCAACATCATCGTGCGTCAGCGCGGCACCCAATTCCACGCCGGTTACGGTGTTGGCATGGGTAAAGATCACACCCTCTTCGCGAAAATCGAAGGCGTGATCAAGTTTGAAGTAAAAGGCGCGTTCAACCGCCGTTACGTGAGCGTTGTCGCAGCTTAATTGCGAGATCGCTGGAAAAGCCCTGTCTTGCGACGGGGCTTTTTCGTTTGTGGGGTGAGTCTCTTGCAAAGCTGTTTGTAATGGGCTCAGGCGCTGGTTTGCGGTCGCTGATTGAGGTCGCTGCGCTCATTTTTGCAAGAGTCTTATGTCTTGGTTTCTTAAGCTCGTCCATGCGACGAGAGGCGTTTTGTTATGAAGTTCGTTGATGAAGTTTCCATCCGAGTAAAAGCAGGCGACGGCGGTAACGGTTGCATGAGTTTCCGTCGCGAAAAATTCATCGAAAACGGTGGCCCCAACGGCGGTGACGGCGGTGACGGCGGCTCCATCTACATGATGGCCGACGAAAACCTCAACACCCTGGTCGACTACCGTTACACCCGGCACTTCGATGCCGAGCGTGGCTCCAACGGCGGCAGCACCGACTGCACCGGTAAAAAAGGCGAAGACCTGGTACTGCGCGTACCGGTCGGTACCACGATTATCGATTCTGCGACCCAAGAAGTGATCGGCGACCTGACCAAGGCTGGCCAGAAGCTGATGGTTGTACAGGGCGGCTGGCACGGTCTGGGTAACACCCGATTCAAGTCCAGTACCAACCGTGCGCCACGCCAGACCACGCCAGGCAAGCCGGGCGAGCAGCGTGACCTCAAGCTGGAAATGAAAGTACTCGCTGACGTGGGCCTGCTGGGCCTGCCGAACGCTGGTAAAAGTACCTTCATTCGCTCGGTTTCGGCCGCCAAGCCGAAAGTCGCCGACTACCCGTTCACCACCCTGGTGCCAAACCTCGGTGTGGTCAGCGTCGACCGTTGGAAAAGCTTTGTGATCGCCGACATTCCCGGCTTGATCGAAGGTGCCTCCGATGGCGCTGGCTTGGGGATTCGCTTCCTCAAGCACTTGTCGCGTACCCGTTTGCTGTTGCACCTCGTCGACATGGCGCCGCTGGATGACACCAGCGCACCGGACGCCGCCGAAGTGATCGTCAGCGAGCTGACCAAGTTCAGCCCGGCCCTGGCTGAGCGTGATCGCTGGTTGGTGCTGAACAAGTGCGACCAGATCCTGGAAGAAGAGCACGAAGAGCGCGTCAAGGAAATCGTTGACCGCCTGGAGTGGGAAGGTCCGGTCTACGTGATCTCGGCCATCGCCAAAGAAGGCACCGAGCGCCTGACCCGCGACATCATGCGCTACCTCGAAGACCGCGCCGACCGCCTGGCGGCCGATCCGGTGTTCAAGGCCGAACTGGCTGAACTCGATCAACAGATCGAAGACGAAGCCCGCGCCCAGTTGCAAGCGCTGGACGACCAGCGTGCCCTGCGCCGCAGCGGTGTGAAGTCGGTCCATGACATCGGTGACGACGATTGGGACGAAGAAGACGTGGATGATGAAGACGGTCCTGAAATCATTTACGTGCGCGACTGAGTCGTTGCGATAAACTTGAACGCCGCTCCTGTTAGAGCGGCGTTTTAGTATCCGGGTTTAACGTTATGGGCCGCGCTGGGTCGCGCAGCCCTCAATCTAAGGTTGAAGATGATGCGGAGCAAAGTGACAGGTGCGCAGCGCTGGGTCGTAAAGATCGGCAGTGCGTTGCTGACGGCGGATGGCAAGGGGCTTGATCGTGCAGCCATGAGCGTCTGGGTCGAGCAGATGGTGGCCTTGCATGAGGCCGGTGTGGAGTTGGTGCTGGTGTCGTCCGGAGCGGTTGCCGCCGGGATGAGCCGCCTCGGCTGGACTGCGCGACCCAGCGCGATGCACGAACTGCAAGCCGCCGCCGCCATCGGTCAGATGGGCCTGGTGCAAGCCTGGGAATCCAGCTTTGCCGAGCACGGCCGGCACACGGCGCAGATCCTGCTGACCCACGACGACCTGTCCGACCGCAAGCGTTACCTCAACGCCCGCAGCACCCTGCGCGCGCTGGTGGAACTCAAGGTTATCCCGGTGATCAACGAAAACGACACCGTGGTCACTGACGAAATCCGCTTTGGCGACAACGACACCTTGGCCGCCCTGGTGGCCAACCTGGTGGAAGCTGACCTGCTGGTGATCCTCACCGACCGCGACGGTATGTTCGACGCCGACCCGCGCAACAACCCCGAAGCCCAGCTTATTTATGAGGCTCGCGCCGATGACCCGGCGTTGGACGCCGTGGCCGGCAGTGTCGGCGGCGCCCTGGGCCGCGGCGGCATGCAGACCAAGCTGCGTGCGGCGCGCCTGGCGGCGCGTTCCGGCGCCCACACCATCATCATCGGCGGGCGCATCGAGCGCGTGCTGGACCGGCTCAAGGCGGGCGAGCGCATCGGTACGCTGTTGTCGCCGGAACGCGGCATGCTGGCGGCGCGCAAACAATGGCTGGCCGGTCATCTGCAAACCCGTGGCACCCTGGTGTTGGACGATGGCGCCGTATCGGCGTTGTCCCAAGGCAACAAGAGCCTGCTGCCGGTCGGCGTCAAGCTGGTGCAGGGCAGCTTCCGCCGGGGCGAGATGGTGGTGTGCGTGGCGCCGGACGGTCGTGAGATCGCCCGTGGCCTGGCCAACTACAGCGCCCTTGAAGCCCAGAAAATCATTGGACAATCCTCTGATGCGATTGTCGGACTACTAGGTTACATGGCCGAACCAGAGCTGGTTCACCGCGATAACCTGATCCTGGTCTAACCAAAGGAATACACGATGCGCGTAATGAAGGGATTGCTCGGCCTGCTGCTGGTCATGCCGCTGTTGGCCTCGGCTGAAGAAATCGGTCAGGTGTCGACAGTGTTCAAGTTTGTCGGCCCCAACGACCGGATCGTGGTTGAAGCCTTCGATGACCCCAAGGTCGACGGCGTGACCTGCTACCTGTCGCGTGCCAAGACCGGCGGCGTGAAAGGCGGCCTGGGCCTGGCCGAAGATCGCGCCGAAGCCTCGATTGCCTGCCGTCAGGTCGGGCCGATCCGCTTCAAGGGCGAGCTCAAGGACGGCGACGAAGTGTTCAAGGAACGCACCTCCCTGGTGTTCAAGACCATGCAGGTGGTGCGCTTCCTCGATAAGAAGCGCAACACCCTGGTTTACCTGGTGTACAGCGACCGCCTGATCGAAGGCAGCCCGCAAAACGCCGTGACCGCCATTCCGATTTTGCCCTGGCCGACCGCTCAGTAACTCGCGGGCGGGTTTTGCAATCGGCGTCTATGATTGCTGGCTTGCGGGTTGTAATCTCGACGTGCCGCAATGCGAAGAACATGGGATATCTGGAGTTCGTCATGAGTGCTTTCCACGACCTGAAACTCAAAGCTTTGGACGGACAAGAGCTACCGCTGGCGCCCTTCAAGGGGCAAGTGGTGCTGGTGGTCAACGTGGCCTCCAAATGTGGTTTGACCCCGCAATACGCCGCGCTGGAGAAGCTCTACCAGCAGTACAAGGACCAGGGGTTTACCGTACTTGGCCTGCCGTGCAATCAGTTTGCCGGTCAGGAACCGGGCAACGAGGAAGAAATCCAGGCGTTCTGTAGCCTGAATTACGGGGTGACCTTCCCGTTGGGCAGCAAGCTTGAGGTCAATGGGCCTGATCGTCATCAGCTGTACCGCCTGCTGGCGGGCGAGGGCGCCGAGTTTCCTGGGGACATCACCTGGAATTTCGAGAAGTTCCTGCTGGGCAAGGATGGGCGGGTGCTCGCACGCTTTTCCCCGCGTACTGCGCCGGATGATCCGACGATCGTCCAGGCCATCGAAAAAGCCCTGGCCTGAAGACGTCCAGAAGGCTTTTGTGGTGAGCGGGCTTGTCCCGCGCTGGGTGGCGAAGCCGCCCTAAAATCAGACGCCGCATGTCTAGACAGAACGCGGCGTTTTTACTGGGGCGGCTTCGCCACCCAGCGCGGGGCAAGCCCGCTCACTACAGGTCAGCGGCAACCGGTTGTGCCACTTTTACCCCTTAATCACCCAGATCAATAGTGCTACCCAGCACCTTGCGCTCCCCATATTATCCACGTCATAAACCCCGTCTTTCGTGGAGTGCCCCATGCCCGTCCAAGCCTTGTTCAAACCCTTCCAGCTCGGTGCGTTGCAACTGTCGACCCGCGTCGTCATGGCACCGATGACCCGCTCGTTCTCGCCGGGTGGCGTTCCCAACTCCAAAGTCATCGAGTACTACCGTCGCCGCGCCGCTGCCGGCGTAGGCCTGATCATCACCGAAGGCACCGTGGTCGGTCATCAAGCCTCGAATGGCTACCCCAATGTGCCGCACTTCTACGGTGAAGCCGCGCTGGCTGGCTGGAAAAAAGTGGTCGACGCGGTACACGCCGAAGGCGGCAAAATCGTCCCGCAGTTGTGGCACGTGGGCAGCGTGCGCCGCATCGGCACCGAGCCGGATGCCAGCGTGCCGGCCTATGGCCCGATGGAAAAACTCAAGGATGGCAACGTGGTCGTGCACGGCATGACGCATCAAGACATCAAGGAGGTGATCAACGCCTTCGCCCAAGCCGCCAAGGATGCGCAGAGCATCGGTATGGACGGCGTTGAGATCCACGGCGCCCATGGCTATCTGGTCGACCAGTTCTTCTGGGAAGGCAGCAACCAGCGTACCGACGAGTACGGTGGCAGCCTGGCCAACCGCTCGCGTTTCGCCATTGAGCTGATTCAGGCCACCCGCGCCGCCGTCGGTCCGGACTTCCCGATCATCTTCCGGTTCTCCCAGTGGAAGCAGCAGGATTACACTGCGCGCCTGGTGCAAACCCCCGAGGCGCTGGGCGAGTTTCTCAAGCCATTGTCTGAAGCGGGTGTGGATATTTTCCACTGCTCCACCCGTCGTTTCTGGGAGCCGGAGTTCGAAGGTTCCGACCTCAACCTGGCAGGCTGGACCCGGCAGCTCACCGGCAAGCCGACCATTACTGTAGGCAGCGTCGGCCTGGATGGCGAGTTCCTGCAGTTCATGGTCAACACCGACAAGGTCGCGCAACCGGCGAGCCTGGAGAAGTTGCTGGAGCGCCTGAACAACGACGAGTTCGACCTAGTAGCCGTGGGCCGTGCCCTGCTGGTGGACCCGGACTGGGCGGTGAAGGTGCGCGAAGGCCGCGAGAGCGACATCCTGCCATTCAGTCGTGAGGCGTTGACGACCCTGGTGTAAGTGGCAACAGGGCGGGCACCGGGTGCCCGTCCTTGCATACCCCGCGCAGCTGGCGCTCGAACTGCTCGATTATCGCCGGCCAACCCTGGCGACTCGCATGCTGGCGCGCGTTCAGGCGCATACGGCGCAGGCTTTCAGCGTCCTCCAGCAGCCAGTTGGCCGCCTCGCAAAACGCATTCTCATCCCCAGGCATCGCCAACACACCGTTGTAGCCATGGCGAATATGCTGGGTCGCAGCGGCTTGGTCGTAGGCCACCACGCCCAACCCCGACGCCATTGCTTCCAGCACCACGTTGCCGAAGGTTTCAGTCAGGCTGGGAAACAGGAACACATCGCCTGACGCGTAATGCCGTGCCAGTTCTTCGCCGCGCAAGGTGCCGCAGAAAATCGCCTCTGGCAGTTCCTTTTCCATCGTCGCGCGTTGCGGGCCATCGCCGACGATGATCAGCTTCATCTGACGCAGGGGATAGGTGTCCTGCAAGGCCTCGAAGCAGCGCTTTAGCAGCCCCAGGTTTTTTTCCTGGGCCAGTCGGCCCACATAGAGCACGGCGGTCTGCTCACTGTTCAGGGCCCAACTTTCCCGCAGCGCGCTATCGCGTTTGGCGGGATGGAACAGTTGGCTGTCCACTCCGCGCGCCAACATCCCCAGACGCTCGAAATGCTTGCGTTCCAGTTCCAGGCGCTGGCTGGCGCTGGGTACCAGGGTCAGCGTCGAACGGTTGTGGAACCAGCGCAGATAGTGAGTGACCATCCGACTCAACAGGCTCATGCCATATTGGTTCGAGTACTGCTGGAAGTTGGTGTGAAAGCCGCTGACCACGCTGATCCCCAGGCGACGCGCGGCGCGCAGGGCAGACAGGCCCAAAGGCCCTTCCGTGGCGATGTACAGCACGTCCGGGCGCTGACGGGTCCAGCGCCGCAGCAACTTGTGCATCGACGACTGCCCCCATTGCAGCCCCGGATAACCCGGCAGCGGCCAGCCACGGCACAGCAGCAAGGCGTCGTCGCTGGGGCGGCTCTGGTCGACACCTTGGCGCGGGCGCACCAGCTCGACTTGATGGCCGCGGGCCCGTAACCCCTCGCACAGGCGACCCAGGGTATTGGCCACCCCGTTGATCTCAGGCGGGAAGGTTTCGGTAATGAGGGTGATGTGAAGCGAAGCTGTCGTCATGACCCACAGTGTCGCCGTGGGCCATGTCGTCATTGTGTCATCGAGATGATGGATTTATGACTGGGTTATCTTTTGCTGCTGCGCCATCGCTTCGGCACCTTGCTCACGCACCCAGAACAACGTAGCCCCAGCCACCGCTGCCGGCATCATCAGCAGGTTGACCACCGGCACCAGTAGCACCAGATAAACAATCCCGCCGAAGCTCATGCTCTGCCAGCGTTTCTCACGCAGCCAGGCGAGCATCTCGTTCCAGCCCAGCTTATGGTTGTCTGCCGGGTAGTCGATGTATTGGATCGCCATCATCCACACGCCGAACAGCAGCCACAGCGGGGCGGCGATCAGGTTGACCACTGGTATGAACGACAGGATAAACAGGCCGATGGCCCGTGGCAGGAAGTAACCCAGCTTGCGCATTTCCCGTGCCAGGGTGCGCGGGACCATGGCGATCAACTCGCCCCAGCTGAAGGCCGGGAAGTCATCGGTGCCGCGTACCACCACTTCCACTTTCTCCGAGAGAAAACCGTTGAAGGGCGCGGCGATGATGTTGGCCAGCATGGTGAAGGTGAAAAACACCATCAGTACCACCAGCACGACAAACAGGGGCCAGAGCAGGTAGTTCAGAAAGCTCAGCCAGCTCGGGAGCGTCGGCATCAAATGATCGACCCACAAGCTGAACTGATGACCGGCGAAATAGATCAAGCCGACGAACAGCATCAGGTTGATCGCCAGAGGCAGCAGCACAAACAGGCGCAGGCCGGGGCTCAGCACCAGTTTGAGGCCTTCGCGCAGGTATTGCGGGCCGGAAAGAGCGGGGGCGGGCATGGAGGACTCCGAACAGGATGACGAACGCGCCGACCTTACCGGCTTTAAACCAGCGGTGAAAGCGACGACATCAACGGTAACAAAGGCGTCGATTAATCGGGTCGACTGCATAGAGACCACCTATGAGCTGGATTGTTATTCCGTATTTCCTTAATCTTGCCCCCCTCGATACGCTGCACCCATTATTTTTCAGGGTCTGCGAGTTGAAGCCTTCCCCAAGTGCTTCGTGGTCCCTTTTTTATTCCAGCCGCCTTGTAGTCCGGGCGGTCGATAGGAGTGAGTCATGTCTGATACCCGTCATTCGCGAGTGATTATCCTGGGTTCCGGCCCTGCCGGTTACAGCGCTGCGGTCTACGCTGCCCGGGCCAACCTGAAGCCGCTGCTGATCACTGGCATGCAGGCGGGTGGTCAACTGACCACCACCACCGAAGTCGACAACTGGCCGGGCGACGTCCACGGCCTGACCGGCCCGGTGCTGATGGAACGTATGAAAGAACACGCCGAACGTTTCGAAACCGAGATCGTGTTTGACCACATCAACCAAGTCGACTTCTCCAAAAAGCCTTACAGCCTGACCGGCGACAGCGGCGTTTACACCTGTGACGCGCTGATCATCGCCACCGGCGCCAGCGCCCGCTACCTCGGCCTGCCGTCGGAAGAGGCGTTCATGGGCAAAGGCGTTTCGGCCTGCGCGACCTGCGATGGTTTCTTCTACCGCAACAAGCCAGTCGCCGTAGTCGGTGGCGGCAACACGGCCGTGGAAGAAGCGCTGTACCTGGCCAACATCGCCAGTACCGTGACCCTGGTTCACCGCCGCGAGACCTTCCGCGCCGAGAAGATCCTGATCGACAAGCTGCATGCCCGTGTCGCTGAAGGCAAGATCATCCTCAAGCTCAACGCCACCCTGGACGAAGTCCTGGGCGACAACATGGGCGTGACCGGTGCCCGCCTGAAGAACAACGACGGCAGCTTCGACGAACTGAAAGTCGACGGCGTGTTCATCGCCATTGGCCACACCCCGAACACTTCGCTGTTCGAAGGCGTGCTGGAAGCCAAAGACGGTTACCTGGTGGTGCAGGGCGGTCGTGAAGGTAACGCGACGGCCACCAACATCGAAGGTATCTTCGCTGCCGGTGACGTGGCCGACCACGTCTACCGCCAGGCCATCACCTCGGCTGGCGCCGGTTGCATGGCGGCACTGGATGCCGAGCGTTATCTCGACGGCCTGCAGAACGCTTCGTTCTGAACCCGTTGAAATAAAAAAACCGGCTGAAAGGCCGGTTTTTTTATGTCCGCAATTTAACTAACACCCAGGTCATGAAGTGTTAACCCAACCCCTGTGGGAGCTGGCTTGCCTGCGATAGCGGTGTGTCAGTTACCACCGCTGTCGCGGTCAAGCCCGGCTCCCACACTGACCAGGTTTTCAAATTGATTTAGCGGCGTGTCAGAGGTTGCTGGTCAAATTTCACACCGGCCAACCCATGGGCGATCAGCGCACGGATGTTGCCGTGATCACTGCCCTCAGGCGTCGCCACTACCGAGCGGTAATGCTCACCAAACGCCAGCAGCGCTTCCTGGTCGCTCAGACCCTCCAGCAGCGCCAGGCCCAGGGTCTTGCACGATCCTTCGTTCTGTCCCGCGGCATTGTCCACGTCGCCATTGGTGAACGCTTGCGGCTGGTAGTCATAACCAGCAGCAACAAAAGCCAAGGTATCGGCAAAAACATGTTCGCCACTGTTGAGGCTGGCGCGCAGGGTGTTCAAATCAGTCATGGGTTTTTCCTTTGGCGAACGCAGCCTGTTGGTCGGCGCTGGCTTCTTTCTGGTATTGGGCTTTCCACTCGGCGTACGGCATGCCGTACACCACTTCACGGGCGTCATCGAGGCTCAGCTCGATCTGGCGCTCGTCGGCCTCGGCCTTGTACCACTTGGACAAGCAGTTGCGGCAGAAGCCCGAGAGGTTCATCAGGTCGATGTTCTGCACATCCTTGCGGCTGTCCAGATGCGCCACCAGGCGGCGGAAGGCGGCGGCTTCAAGTTCGAGGCGTTGTTGGTCGTTCATAGGGCTCACTGACAATTCAGGGTTAGCGGCTGGCCGCCAGGGTAATCGAAACCGATTCGGCAAAGCGCAGCGCATGGGGCTTGTCCACTTCGACCTCGGCGTACAGCACCGACTCATTGCTCATCACCAGGTCCAGCAGTTCCTGGGTCAGGCGCTCCAGCAGGGCAAAGCGGTTGCCCTCGACGTGGGCGATGATCGCCTTGGTGATGGTGCGGTAGTTCAGCGCATGATCAATGTCATTGTCGCGTACGGCTTCCTGGGCGGCATACAGGATGGTCAGGTTGATCAGCACATCCTGCTTGTTGAGGATCTCGTCCTCGTTGATGCCGATGTACGTGCGCAGGCACAGGTCCTTGACCCGGATGCGCGCCATGCCTGGTTGAAGTTGTGGCATTGCTACTTGCTCCGTCCGATCAGTTGCAGGAACTCCATGCGCGTGGTGTTCGACTCGCGGAACGCGCCGAGCATCACCGAGGTGTTCATGGTTGAATTCTGTTTTTCCACACCGCGCATCATCATGCACATGTGCTTGGCTTCGATCACCACGGCCACGCCGGCGGCCTGGGTCACGTCCTGGATCGCGTCGGCGATCTGCCGCGTGAGGTTTTCCTGGATCTGCAGGCGCCGGGCGAACATATCGACGATGCGTGCCAGCTTCGACAGGCCCAGCACCTTGCCGGTGGGGATATAGGCCACATGGGCCTTGCCGATGAAGGGCAGCAGGTGGTGCTCGCACAGCGAGTACAACTCGATGTCCTTGAGGATCACCATCTCGTCATTGTCGGAGGTGAACAGCGCACCGTTGATGATCTCTTCCAGGTTTTGCTCGTAGCCGTGACACAGGTACTGCATGGCCTTGGCGGCGCGCTTGGGCGTGTCGAGCAAGCCTTCGCGTTCCGGGTCTTCGCCCAGGCCTTTGAGGATCTCGCGGTAATGGTGGGGCAGGGTCATACAACATCCTCACAAACGGCTACTTGATATGCCGCCCGCCGTTGACGGTCAGGGTGGTACCGGTGACATAAGGGTTATCCAGCAGGTAACGCACGCTCTGATAGATCACCTCGGGCCCGGGCTCGATGCCCAGTGCCGACTTGGCCAGCACCTTGGCGCGGTAGGCTGCGTCGTCGCCTTCGTTGAACATCACCATTGCCGGGGCGATGCCGTTGACCTTGATCGACGGCGCGAACTGCGCGGCAAATGACAGCGTGAGGCTGTCGAGGCCGGCCTTGGTGGCGCAATAGGCAATGTGCTGGCGGCTGCCCTTGCGCACCACGTCATCGCTGATGTGCACGATGTCTGCGGGGGAAGAGCGTTGCAGCAAAGGTGAACAATGCAGGTTGATCAGATACGGCGCAAGCATGTGCACGCTGAACATGTCGGTAAAGGCGCGACTTTCTTCGTCGGGCGTTTCGGCGATCCAGGCCGAGGCGTTGTGGATGATCGCGCGCAGGCGTTGGGTATGGGTGTTCAGTTCAGCGATAAACGCCAGGATGCCGGCCTCGCTGGAGAAATCGGCAAACACCCCGATCGCTCCGCGCTCGCGTAGGGCCTGTACGCCGGGCCGCTCGCTGCGGTAGCTGAAAATCACCGGATGGCCGTCGTCCAGCAGGCGCTGGGCGCAATGCAGACCGACACGCTGGCCGGCGCCGGTGATCAGGATCGGGGCGTTCGTTGCAGTCATGGGAGGCTCGAGTCGCTGGCAGATTGAAACTATACCAGCGACCGGGCGCCCCTGTACTCAAGCAGCGGCTTCGCTGGCCTTGCGTGGGGTCGGAACAGGATGCAGCCAATTGGCCAACAGGTGGGTCGACAGCGGGATGAACCAGTACACCATCAGCGGCGTAAGGGCCATTGTGCTGACCAGTACTCGCGGCGCCAGGTCGAGCTCGCTGAGCAGCGGTCCGAGGACAAAGTTGAACAGCAGTGACACTGGGAAAAATGCCAACCAGATCGCCACCGCCTGCTTCCAGCGTGGTGGGCGGGCGCCAACTGCGCCGAACCAGCCATCGATACCGCGTACGCGGTGCTCGGACGGGTCGGCAAACAGCTCGCTGCCACGGCTCAACCAGGCACTGCGGGACGCCGAAAACTCCCAGGCATGCAGGGTCTTTTCATCGGCAAAGCGGAAAATGATCTGGAATTCATCATCGTTGGGCGGCGGTGCAAGGACACCTGAGCCCAGGTAGCCGGGAAAGTCTGTGGCCAATTGCTCGCCTTCGCGCAGCCAGGCCATCAGTTCTTCGTAGCGACCTTTGGCCACGCGGCGCGCAACCATCAGGGTGACGGGAGAGGTAGACATTGTGTATCTCCAAATAAGCGAGTGCGCTGGGCCGGGTAGGCGGCACACGAACGAGGCTGCGGGGTGTTGCAGCGACGTAGAAAAAACAGGCAAGGATTATTCCTGTTTTAGCGAAATACGCCAGATACTTTGGTCGGCTCGTCGTGCTCCTTGAATCAACCCGTCTAATAAGCGTTAAATAGTATCCAAACTGACACGGACGTTTTTGACCTCTGATGCCCGAAACTATTGATCTTCAGCGCGAAACGACTTCCGACAACGGCACCGTTTCCGATGATCTTTTCCCTATCCGCGAAGTCGCCCGGCTGACCGGCGTCAACCCGGTGACCTTGCGTGCCTGGGAACGGCGCTACGGCCTGATCCAACCCACTCGCACCGAAAGCGGGCATCGGTTGTACTCGCGCATCGATATCGACACCGTGCACCGGATTCTCGACTGGATCGAACGCGGTGTAGCTGTGAGCAAAGTCGGCAGGATCCTGGCGCGCGACGCGTTGCTCAGCGAACCTGATGCCGCCCTCGGCGCGCAGGTGGAGTGGGAGCAATGGCACGGGCAATTGCGCCATGCAATCAGCGCGTTCGATGACCGCCAATTGGACCGTTTGTACGGCCAGATCTTTTCCGCCTATCCCCTCGCCGTGGTGTTCCAGGACATTTTCATGCCGCTCTGGCAGGCATTGTTGCGTCACCAAGGCCGCTTCGGCCAAGCCAGCGAGTGGCTGTTCTTCGATAATTTCCTGCGCTCGCGTACCGCACAACGTCTGCAGATGGCCGCCGCTGCGCCGCTGCCTCGCGTATTGCTGGCGGCTGTTGCGGGGGAGTGCCGCGAGTTGGAGTTGCTGGTCGCGGGCCTGCTGATGTCCGGGGAAAAACAAGCGGTCAAGATCTTGGGTGTGGGGCAGCCATTCGATGAGTTGACGCTGATCTGTGAAAAGACCCAACCCAGTGCCTTGGTGCTGTTTTCCAATCGCGCCCCCAGCAGCGAGCTGCCGCTACGGCTCAAACGTCTGGCGCTGACCCTGCATTGCCCGTTGTTGCTGGCCGGTGATGCAGCGGACTTGGCGCAGGAAAGCCTCGCCGGCTCATCAATCGGCTGTCTGGGGAATGAAGGCCGGTTGATGCAGCGCCGCTTGCAGCAGTTTCTGGGCGGTGGCCTGGATACCTGATCTCAAGCATGGACTTCAGGATGGACCAGACGGTGCTGGTGCAGGATGAACTGGCGCAGGCGCTCGGTTTCGTCGGCGTCGCCCTGGCTCAGCCGATAGGCGAACAGCCCACGTGCGGTTTCTCGTTCGAAGGTTCCGCGCAGCGCGATGCGTTCGTAACCCGAAGGACTGAACCACAGGGAAAAGGTTTTCGGCGGCTTTACCCGACCGCGAATCTCCACCAGCACCCCCTTGAACGACACCTCATGCACCCACAACGCACCTGCGTTGCCCCTGATGTTTTCCAGCGCCACCGGTGTTTCAAGCGCCAGGCGCCACGGCCGAATCATCGGGCCGTCTTCGAAAATACTCGGTACGCCCAGACGCAGGTGAATCGCATGGAACTCATCTTCCACCAGGTGCAGCGGAAAAGTGAGTTGCTGGTTGTCGAATTGCGCCTGGATGGTGACGTGGTCATGAGCGGCCAGTCGTGTGAGCAAATCGCGAATTTGCGCGCCCCCGTTGACCGTTAAGCTCGACGACGCATCCCGCAGGTTCAGTTGCGGGTTGTGTTGCATATTCTGAATGAAGTCCAGCTCATCCTGGGTCAGAAGCGCGTCACGCTGCATCACTCATGCTCATTAGGGGGTATTAAAATGCCATTATCCCCCCTAATGACCGCATTTTCTAAATTTTGTTAGATCCGCTCGTCGCTTTGAACATCGCCAGTTCAGCCTTGACCTGCGCCAGTTCGCTCTCCAGTTGGGCGACGCGGTGCTGGGCTTTGACTTGCAGGGTAACGTCCTTTTGCACACCGACGAAATACGTCTGCTTGTCCGCCTCGTTGTACACCGACGACAGCGACAGCTCGTTCCAGAAATGGGTGCCGTCCTTGCGGTAATTGCGCAGGATTTCCCGGCAGGCCCCGCCACTCTCCAGCGCCTCCCGAATGGCCATCAGGGCCGGCTGGTCACGGTCGCCCGATTGCAGGAATCGACAATCCTGATAGAGGATTTCATCCAGGGTGTAGCCGGTCAGGCGTTCGAATGCCGGGTTGACATAGATCAGCGGCTTGTCCTTGCCTTCGCGCTCGGCGACGACGATGCCGTCGTTGGAAGCGTTGACGACCAGTTGCATCAGCTTGGCGTTAATCATTGAGCGGTCCATGGCTTGTTTTTGAGCCTGAAGTTTATGGCAATTGGCGAATGTTGCACGGGCTGCGCCGAAATATTTGCCTCAGCTGTTAATATCCCACGCTTTCGCTCAACTACAGGATCAGATTGATGAAAGTCGCCATCCTTTCCGGCTCGGTCTACGGCACTGCAGAAGAAGTCGCCCGCCACGCCGCCGACATCCTCAAGGCCGCCGGCTTCGAGGCCTGGCACAATCCACGCGCCACGCTGGCGGATGTGCAAGCCTTCGGCCCCGAGGCGTTCCTTGCGGTGACGTCCACCACCGGCATGGGCGAGTTGCCCGACAACCTGCAACCGCTGTATTCGACCATTCGCGACCAACTGCCTGCCGCCTGGCGCGGTCTGCCCGGCGCGGTGATCGGCCTGGGCGACGCCAGCTACGGCGATACCTTCTGTGGCGGCGGCGAACAAATGCGCGAGCTGTTTGGTGAGCTCGGCGTGCGCGAAGTGCTGCCGATGCTGCGCCTGGACGCCAGCGAAAGCGTCACCCCCGAAGCCGACGCCGAACCGTGGTTGGCCGAGCTGGTCACTGCACTGCGCGGCTGACCGGAAATTCCCGCAGCAACGCCAGCCAGGCCTGGGCGGCCTTCGACAGATAGGCGCCCGCACGCCAGGTAAACGCAATGTCCCAGCGCAGGTCGTCGGGTGCCTTGAGCGTCAGGCGCACCACACCCGGTCGCACCAGTCCACGGGCAACCACGCTGGGCAATAGCACCACGCCCTGTCCGGCCGCGACGAGGGCGGCGAGGAAGTCAGCCTGGCCGCTGCGACCGATTTCCCGGGGAGTGAAACCTACCTGCTGGCAGGCCTGGATCAACCGATCATTGAGCACAAAGCTGCGCTGGTACATCAGGAACGGCGTGTCCGCCAGTTCCTCCAGGCGCACCTGAGCGTTGTGTGCCAGTGGGTGATCCATCGGCAGCAGGGCGTCGAGCGGTTCATCGCAGAAGGCTTGTCGGGCGAAGGCCGGATCACTGGAGTTCAGGCAGCCCCCCACATCCAGTTCACCATTGAGAATCGCCTGTTCGATCGTGCGACTGCCGCCCTCCAGCAACTGGATGGTGACTTTCGGGTAGCGCTTGCGGTACTCGGCAAACAGCCCGGCAAACAGCGTATCGCCCGCCAATAGCGGCAGGCCCAGGCGTAACTCGCCGCGGGTCAGTTGCTGCATATCATCCAGCTCACTGAGCAGTTCCGTTTGTAAGCGCAGCATGGCTTCAGCCCGTTGCAGCACCACTTCGCCGGTGGCGGTCAGGCGGATGTGGGAGCCGGTACGTTCCAAAAGCGGTGTGCCCAGGCTCTGCTCCAGTTGTGCCACTTGTTTACTGACGGCGGATTGACTGATGTGCAGCGTTTTTCCCGCTTGAGTGAAGCCACCCCGGTGGATCACTTCTACAAAACTGCGCAGCTGTTTGAATTCCATCTACTGAATTCCTGTTTGGAATAGCTTGCAGTCTAACAATTCGCTGTGGGGATAGGGCGCGCCTCTCTAAAATGGAGGCCTGCGAGGACCCAAAGCCCATGAAGCGTTTCATCCGTCTATTGATTGAACTGGTCGTGTTGTTGGCCATTTACCTGCTCGGTTGCCAGTTGGCCGTCTGGCTGGCGTGGCCGATCCCCGGTGGTGTAGTAGGCCTCGGCTTGCTGCTTGCAACCTTCGCCAGCGGCCTGGTCAAACCGGCGGCCCTGCAATTGGGCGCCGGTGTATTGATGGCTGAAATGTTGTTGTTCTTCATCCCCGCGCTGATGAGCCTGCTGGACTACGGTGGTCTGTTGCGCAATGACGGCTGGCGCATCTTGCTGGTAATTGGCTTCAGCACCTTGGCGGTGATGTTGGTGACCGCGTTCACCGTCGAACTGGTGTGCCGTTGGAGCCTGCGCCATGAAGCTTGAATGGATGCCGGTGTTCTGGCTCGCCTTGACCTTAGGTGCGTACATTTTCAGCCGCTGGATCTACCGCCGTACCGGCCGTTACCTGTTGTCGCCGCTGATCCTGGTGCCGGTACTCTTGCTGGCCGTGGCGGTGCCGATGAACACCGCCTACGCCGAGTACTCCGCCGACACCCACTGGTTGATGCTCGTGCTGGGCCCGGTGACCGTGGCGTTCGCGGTGCCGATCTGGCAGCAGCGCACGTTGCTGGCGCGTTACTGGCCGGCCTTGTTGTTGGGCATGATCGCCGGCAGCGTGGCCTCTATCGCCACCTCGTTCGGCCTGGCCAAAGCCCTGGCGTTGGACAGCTCGGTGACGATGTCCCTGGTGCCGCGCTCCATCACCACACCGTTCGCCATGCCCGTGTCGTCCGACCTGGGTGGCGTGCCGGAACTGACGGCCGTGTTCGTGATGTTCACCGGCGTATTCGGCGCCATGCTCGGCGGCGTGCTGCTCAAGTGGCTGCCGCTGCGCACACCCTTGGCGCGCGGCGCGTTGTTTGGCGTGGGTGCCCACGGTGCGGGCGTGAGCCGAGCCCACGAAGTCGGCGGCGAAGAGGGCTCCGTCGCGGGCTTGGTGATGGTGCTGACGGGGTTGCTCAACCTGTTCGCCGCGCCTTTATTGGCGGCACTTCTCTGACGTCGCCTGGATGGATTTCAACTATTCTCAACGCTGACTCGTACGGTCATCAAGCTGGCTGCCAAGGCAACTACGGCGGCAGAGACGTCTGACTAGACTGGCCCATCACCCCAAATAACAAGAAGAAAATGTGCCAAGGAGGTCGTTGCCGTGAGCCTTGCCCCCGTTCTATCGCCACAGAATGTCAAAGATCAGGTCAGCGCTGCCGAATGGCAGACCCGTGTCGACCTTGCCGCTTGCTACCGCCTGGTCGCGATGCATGGCTGGGATGACCTGATCTTCACCCACATCTCGGCCAAGGTGCCGGGCACTGATGACTTCCTGATCAACCCCTACGGGCTGATGTTTCATGAGATCACCGCGTCGAGCCTGGTGAAGGTCGACCAGGCCGGCAACAAGCTGATGGACAGCCCCTACGAGATCAACCCGGCGGGCTACACCATTCACAGCGCCATCCACGAAGTGCGCCACGACGTGACCTGCGTGCTGCACACCCACACCGCTGCCGGTGTGGCGGTGGCGGCACAGAAGCAAGGCATATTGCCGATCAGCCAGCAGTCGATATTCGTGCTGTCGAGCCTGGCTTATCACGCCTACGAAGGCGTGGCGCTGAATCATGAAGAGAAGGCCCGCCTGCAGGCCGATCTGGGCGACAACCACTTCCTGATGCTGCACAACCATGGTCTGCTGACCTGCGGCAGCACCATTGCCGACACCTTTCTGATGATGTTCACGTTCCAGCGCGCCTGCGATATCCAGGTGCTGGCGCAAAACGGTGGCGCTGAATTGATCAACATCGGCCCGCAGATTCTCGCTGGCGCCAAGGCGATGGTGGCGGCTGTCACAAAGAGCGCGCAAGGTATGGGAGGCGCGCTGGCCTGGCCGGCGTTGCTTCGTAAGCTGGACACTCAAGACCCTGGGTATAGAAGCTGATGCCACTCGCCGAGATCCCGCTGAGAGCCTGGCGCAAACGCAGCCAGACGTTCGACTTCCATGGCCGCACCCTCCGTTATTGGGTGGCGGGGCAGGGCGAGCCGTTGCTGCTGATCCATGGCTTTCCCACCGCCAGTTGGGACTGGCACTACTTGTGGCAGCCCTTGGCCCAGCGCAACTTGGTGATCGCCTGCGACATGCTCGGTTTCGGCGACTCGGCCAAGCCACTCGACCACGGTTACTGCCTGCTGGAGCAGGCGGATTTGCAACAAGCATTGCTGGAACACCTGCGCGTTGAGCAGCCGGTGCACGTGCTCGCCCACGACTACGGTGACAGCGTCGCCCAGGAACTACTGGCCCGGCACTACGAGGGTCGCTTTCAGATGGCCAGCTGCGTGTTCCTCAACGGTGGGCTGTTTCCCGAAACCCATCGCCCGGCGCTGGTGCAAAAACTCTTGCTGAGCCCGCTGGGCTGGATGATCGGTCGTGCCTTTGGGCGCAATGCCTTGGCGAACAGTTTCAACCAGATCTTTGGCCCTGATACCCGCCCCAGCGAAAGCGCGCTGGATGATTTCTGGAGCCTGATCGACTGCCATGACGGCACGCGCATCCTGCACAAACTCATTGCCTACATCCCTCAACGCCGCCGTATGCGTGAGCGTTGGGTGGCAGCGATGCAACAGGGCGATGTGCCGCTGCGGGTGATCGATGGCGAGATCGATCCGATTTCGGGCGCTCATATGGTGGAGCGTTACCGCGAGTTGGTGCCCCACGCCGACACGGTGCTGCTGGCCAATATCGGCCACTACCCACAGATCGAGGCGCCGGTGCAGGTGCTCAAACACTACCTGGCGTTTCGTGACCGGATTGGGCAGCCGACACCTCGATTGGCCTATTCCTGAGCTGACGACTATCCCCCAGCCTTATCGAACACCATTCAGCCCTGGCCGGCTTTATTGTGACCAGCGCCCCCTTGCCTGACACTCGACCTATTCCCATTGTCGCCATTGGAGTTCGGTATGAGTGAATCAGTGCAGTTCCAGGATAAGGTCGTGATCGTCACCGGTGCCGGCGGCGGATTGGGCCGTGCCCATGCGCTGCTGTTCGCCAAACATGGCGCCAAGGTGCTGGTCAACGACCTGGGCGGTTCCACCCAGGGCGAAGGCGCCAACGCTTCGGCTGCCGATCGCGTGGTGGCGCAGATTCGCGAAGCTGGCGGTATTGCTGAAGCCAACCATGACTCTGTCACCGACGGTGACAAGATTGTGCAGAACGCCCTCGATGCGTTTGGCCGTATCGATGTGGTGGTCAACAACGCGGGCATCCTGCGCGACAAGACCTTCCACAAAATGGACGACAGCGACTGGGACCTGGTTTACCGGGTGCATGTCGAGGGCGCCTACAAAGTTACCCGCGCCGCTTGGCCCCATCTGCGCGAGCAAGGTTACGGCCGGGTGATCTTCACCGCATCCACCTCGGGCATCTACGGTAACTTCGGCCAGTCCAACTACGGCATGGCCAAGCTGGGTCTGTACGGGCTGACGCGGACCCTGGCGCTGGAAGGTCGCAAGAACAACATCCTGGTCAACGCCATCGCCCCGACAGGCGGCACGCGCATGACCGAAGGCCTGATCCCGCCGCAGGTATTCGAGCGGCTCAAGCCGGAGCTGGTCAGCCCATTGGTGGTGTACCTGGGCAGCGAAGCGTGCCAGGAAACCTCGGGGCTGTTTGAAGTGGGCGGCGGCTGGATCGGCAAGACCCGTTGGGAGCGTAGCCTGGGGGTGGGCTTTGATCCGGAAACGGGCTTCTCGCCGGATGACGTGGCGGCGCATTGGCAGCAGATCTGCGACTTCGAAGGGGCGGCGCACCCCAAGGACAACATCGAGGCGTTGAAGGAGATGATGGCCAATTTGCAGAAGTTCAGCCTGTGATCGTTGCTTGAATAAGCTTGAATCCTACGGGGCGCTGATGGCGTCCCGTTTTATTCCAGGCATAAAAAAGGCCGCTGCATAGGCAGCGGCCGAAGTAAGACGTTGGATCAAGGAGCGACAAATCAACGTCAGTGAACACGGGTAACAGACTGAAAACAGGCATCAATCCATTTGAATCTGGCTTTTCTTCCCGATGGGGAAGCGGGCTATTTGCCCTGAAAGCCCGACAAGAATAGCCGCTTGTAACAAAATGAGTAATGCCGATTCGTGACAAGGACTGTTGCGCAATCAGCAACAGTTGCGCAGTCCTCCATACATCCCCCTGATAACCCTCCATCCACCTAATGCATGCCTGCGCCCGGAGCCCAGGCCAGAGCGCCGTGTCATCCTTTTGGGCGACAACACGAATCCCTCCTTGGTGCGCTTATCGCTCCCGTTGGGCGGCAGTAGGGTGGGGCCTTCTGTCACTCACCGGGGAAGACGCATGACAAGAACAACAATGCGCGCCATCTTCAGGCCACAGGCGCTGGCCGCTGCGGTTGCGTTGGGGTGCTGTGCCCAGGCACAGGCTGTTTCGTTCAACATTGGCGAGATCGAAGGGCAATTCGACTCCTCGCTGTCGGTGGGCGCGAGCTGGGGCATGCGCGACGCCGATAAAAAGCTGGTGGGCACCGTCAACGGCGGCACTGGCCAGGCGTCTACCGGGGATGACGGGCGCCTGAACTTCAAGAAGGGCGAGACCTTTTCCAAGATCTTCAAGGGTATTCACGACCTGGAACTCAAGTACGGTGACAGCGGCGTGTTCGTTCGGGGCAAGTACTGGTACGACTTCGAGTTGCAGGATGAAGATCGCGAATTCAAACAGATCAGCAATCACCACCGCGATGAAGGCGCGCGGTCTTCCGGCTACGAATTGCTCGATGCCTTCGTCTATCACAACTATTCCATTGGCGATCAGCCAGGGAACGTGCGGCTGGGCAAGCAAGTGGTCAGTTGGGGCGAGAGCACTTTTATCGGTAACTCCATCAACAGCATCAACCCCATCGACGTTTCAGCCTTTCGCCGGCCCGGTGCGGAGATCAAGGAAGGGCTGATTCCGGTAAATATGCTGTTCGCTTCCCAGAGCTTGACCAACCAGCTGACAGTGGAAGGTTTTTACCAACTGAACTGGGAAAATACCGTACTGGATAATTGCGGCACATTCTTTGGTGGGGATGTGGCGGCCCACGGCTGTAATGACAACTACACGGTCGGTAACCCGGCGATTGCGCCGTTGCAGCCTGTAGCCGCCGCGTTTGGACAGGGCTTTCAAGTGACCCGTGAAGGTGTGATCGTGCAGCGTGCACGGGATCGTGATGCCCGTGACAGTGGTCAGTTCGGTACGGCGTTGCGTTGGTTGGGAGATGACACCGAATACGGCCTGTACTTCATGAACTACCACAGCCGCACCCCGACGGTGGGCACCATCACCAACAATACAAGCCTGGCCAGGCTCGGTGCGATCTCCGGCGCAGCCAATGGCATCGCGCCCGGCTCGGGTGCAGGTCTGGTCCAGAGCCTGATGCTCGGTCGTGGCCAGTATTACCTCGACTACCCGGAAGACATCCGCCTGTTCGGTGCGAGCTTCTCCACCACCTTGCCTACCGGCACGGCCTGGACCGGCGAGATCAGCTATCGCCCCAATGCCCCCGTGCAACTCAACACCACCGACCTGACCCTGGCCCTGATCAACCCGGTTGCAGGCCAACTGGCCTCGCCGATCCGCAGCAACTTTGGCGACGACAACAAAGGCTACCGCCGCAAGGAAATCACGCAGATCCAAAGCACCATGACCCAGTTCTTCGACCAGGTGCTGGGGGCCGAACGCCTGACGCTGGTTGGCGAGGCTGCGTACGTGCACGTCGCCGGGCTGGAAGACAAATCCAAACTGCGCTACGGCCGCGACTCGGTCTACGGTGCCTATGGTTTTCAAGGCGACACCGACGGTTTTGTCACAGCCAATTCCTGGGGCTACCGCGCACGCGCGATCCTTGACTACAACAATGCAATTTTCGGGGTGAACCTCAAGCCCAACCTGTCGTGGTCCCATGACGTGGCCGGCTACGGCCCCAATGGTCTGTTCAACAAAGGCGCCAAGGCCATCAGCATCGGCGTGGACGCGGACTACCGCAGCACCTACACCGCCAGCCTGAGCTACACCGACTTTTTCGGTGGCGACTACAACACCCTGACCGACCGCGACTTCCTCGCCCTCAGCTTCGGCGCGAACTTCTGACCTGGCTTAAAGAAGGACAAGCATCCATGCGTAAGACAATTGCAGTGTTGGCCCTCAGCCTGTTGGCCACCCACGTGATGGCAGCGGTGTCGCCGGAAGAGGCGGCCAAGCTCGGCACGACCCTGACCCCGGTCGGCGCCGAAAAAGCCGGCAACGCCGACGGCTCAATCCCGGCCTGGACCGGTGGCATTCCTAAAAATGCCGGCGCCGTCGACAGCAAAGGCTTCCTCGCCGACCCGTTCGCCAGTGAGAAACCGCTGTTCGTGATCACCGCGGCCACTGTCGACAAGTACAAGGACAAACTTTCCGACGGCCAGGTGGCGATGTTCAAGCGTTACCCTGAGACCTACAAGATTCCGGTGTACCCAACCCACCGCACGGTCAACCTGCCGCCGGATATCTACGAGTCGATCAAGCGCAGTGCGCTGAACGTCAAGCCGATCAACGACGGCAATGGACTGGAAGGTTTCACCGGTAACCGTTACTACGCGTTCCCGATTCCGAAGAATGGCGTGGAAGTGCTGTGGAACCACATCACCCGCTACCACGGCGGCAACTTGCGCCGCATCATCACCCAGGCCACGCCGCAGACCAACGGCAGCTACACGCCGATCCGCTTCGAAGAGGAAGTGGCGGTCCCGCAATTGATCCCGGACATGGACCCGGCCAAGGCGGCCAACGTGCTGACCTTCTTCAAACAGTCGGTGACGGCCCCGGCGCGCCTGGCGGGCAACGTGCTGCTGGTGCATGAAACCCTCGACCAAGTGAAGGAGCCGCGCCTGGCGTGGATCTACAACGCCGGCCAGCGTCGCGTACGCCGTGCGCCGCAAGTGGCGTATGACGGGCCGGGTACTGCCTCCGACGGCCTGCGCACCTCGGACAACTTCGACATGTTCTCCGGCGCCCCGGACCGCTACGACTGGAAGCTGGTGGGCAAGAAAGAGATGTACATCCCCTACAACAGCTACAAGCTGGACCAGCCGACACTCAAGTACGACGACATCATCAAGGCCGGCCATATCAACCAGGACCTGACCCGCTATGAGCTGCACCGCGTGTGGGAAGTGGTGGGCACGGTCAAGCCGAGTGAGCGGCATATCTACGCCAAGCGCCACATGTATATCGACGAGGACAGCTGGCAGGTGGCGCTGGTGGATCACTACGACGGCCGTGGTCAACTGTGGCGTGTCGCCGAAGGTCATGCGCAGTTCTATTACGACCACCAGACTCCGGCCTACACCGTGGAAACCCTCTACGACATCATCGCCGGGCGCTACATCGCGCTGGGCATGAAGAATGAGGAGAAGAGCAGCTTTGTGTTTGGCTTCGCGGCCAAGGCGGCGGACTACACCCCGGCCGCATTGAGGGCCGAAGGGGTTCGTTGATCACCCTTTTACCTGGCCGGGACCCTTTGGGCTCCCGGCTTTTTTATGCCTGCCAATCACCCTGCTGAATACTTCTTCAACAACCGCCGACCACAGGACTAGGGTAGGCGCCACGTTGCATAACAATAAAAAAGCAGGATGCAGCAATGACCGCCATGACACGCTGCCTGGACCGTCCTGGATTCATGCCTCGGCTGTCCGCCCACCATCTATTGCGCCCACGTTTGGCCGAGCCTTTGCTGGCGGCGCAGGTCAGGGTCAAGTTGCTCTGCGCGCCTGCTGGCAGTGGCAAGAGTGCGCTGCTCGCCGAGTGCGCGTTGCAGGCACCCAAGGATTGCCCGGTGTACTGGCTGCCGCTCAATGGTGTTGCCCTGAGCCCCGTCGATCTTTGCCAGCGCCTGGCGCAGAACCTGGGTTTGCCGTTCACTGATGAAGCGACGCTGCTGTCGGACCTTGCGCGTTGGCAGGCCCCGGCGTGGGTGTTCCTCGATGACTTCTGCCGCTTGCCCGCGCCGGACACCGACGCTTTGCTCGATCGCCTGTTGACCGCCAGCAGTCCAGCCCTGACCTGGTGGCTGGGCGCGCGGCGTCGGCCACTGTGCAATTGGCCGCGGTTGCTGCTCGACGACGAATTGCTGGAGTGCGGCGCAGACTTGGCGTTCAGCCCTGTCGAGATCCAGCATTTGCTCACTCATGCCCCGGGACAATCCGTCGACAGCGTGTTGCAGTTCAGTGCTGGTTGGTGTGCCGGCGCGCGCATTGCCTTGCTGGGGGACGGCCACCCGGAAAAGACCTTGCTCGATTACCTGCAACACGAACTGTTCAGCACCTTGCCACCCGAACTGGCTGAAGCCTGGCGCGTGCTGGCACATCTGCCGCGCTTCAACGCTGGGTTGTGCGAGCACTTGTTCGGCTTTGGCGACGGTGATCAGTACCTGCACGATCTGCAGGCCTTCGGCGCGTTTATCCAGCCCTGGGAAGACACCGACTGGTTGCAGGTTTTTCCTCCGCTTTCCCATTTGGTGCGTGATGAGCCCTGGCCGGCCAAGCGTTCATGGCATCGCCGCGCCTGCCAATGGTTCACCGCCGAACAGGACTGGCAGGCCGCGTTTGAACAAGCCTTGCTCGCCGAAGAATATGAAGTGGCGGTGAGCCTGTTGCAGCACTTCAGTTTCGAAGACCTGTTCCGCCAGCAGAACGCGATGCTGCTGTTGCGCCTGCATGAACAGCAGGGCGACGAACTGATGCTCGGTTCGGCGCAATTGGTCGGGCTGTTGACCGCGGCGTTGCTGTTCGCCGGACGCTTCGAGCAGGCCGCGCAATGCATCGATCAACTGGCACGCTTCGCGCCGCAACCGACAGCGGCGCAGCAGCGCTATCTGCTGGCGCGCTGGCAGGCGCAGTGGGGCTGGCTGCTGCATCTGGGTGGCGATGCCGAACGTTCTCGCGAACACTTCCTCGAAGCGCTGCAAGCCTTGCCCGACAGCGCCTGGACGTCGCGGTTGATGTGCCTTTCAGGCCTGACCCAGCAAGCCTTGTTGCGCGGTGAACTGGACGTGGCCCAGGCCCTGAGCCGCGAAGCCTTGTGCCTGGCCCGTGCCCACGGCTCGTTGCTGCTCGAAGCCTTGTTGGAGCTGGATCACGCGCAACTGCTGGAGCAGCGTGGCGCTCCTTATCGGGCGCAAAGCCTGCTGGAGAATGTGCAGGCGATGCTGCTCGAGCAGCGCCTCAAGGCCGGGCCTTTGGTCGGGCGTATCGCCCTGCGGCGCGGGCACCTGGCGTTGCGGCAAGGGCAGGACAGCCTGGCTGCCGAGTGTTTCGAGGCGGGCTTGAAGATGTGCCTGCACAGCCAGGACAAGCGCGTGCTTTACGGATTTCTTGGACTGGCTCTGCTGGCCGCCAACCGTGGCGATTACGCCCAGGCCTTTGTGCAACTGCGCGATGCCGAGCGGCTGATGCAACAGCGTCAGGTGCCCGACACGGTGTACCGCGCGGTGTTGCTGTTGGTCAGCGGGCATTTCTGGTTGCAGCAGGGGCGTGCCGAATTGACAGTGGAAGCGGTGCGCCGCGTGCTTCGCCACTTTCGTGGGCCCCAGGCCAGACAAGCCCCGCCGGCCACTCTGGAGCTGGTGCCGCGCTTGGAGTACCTGCTGGTGCTGGCTGAAGTGAAACTGGGTTGCGCCGATCAATCGGTGGAGCGGCTCATGGCCTTGCTGGAGACCGCCCATCAGCGCGGCATGCTCTGCCTGGAAACCGAGCTGCACTTGGTGCTGGGCGAAGTGGCCTGGCAAGTCGGTGATTGCGCGCTGGCGCGCCGCTCGCTGCAAACCGGGCTGGCGTTGGCGACACGCTGCCAAGTGCAGCAAGCGATTCGCGAACTGCGGTTGCGCTCGCCGGGGTTGTTGAGTGAGCTGGGCATGGAGCCGCAAGCGCCAGCGTCGGGAGCGGTAGAGAGCCCACTCAGCCAGCGCGAGTTGGAAGTCCTGCAGTTGATCGCCCTGGGCAATTCCAACCTGGAAATTGCCGACCGGCTGTTTATCTCCCTGCATACGGTCAAGACCCACGCGCGGCGTATCCATAGCAAGCTCGGTGTGGAGCGACGTACGCAAGCCGTGGCCAAGGCCAAGACGTTGGGGTTGATGTCCTAGGCGCAAAACGCCTGTCGGTACTCGCCGGGCGTGGCGCCCATGGCTTGGCGGAAGCGATGGGTGAAGTGGCTGGCGCTGGAGAAACCGCACATCAAGGCGATTTCACTCAAGGGCAGGGCGCTGCTGCGCAGCAGGGCCTGGGCGCGGGTGAGGCGGCGCGCCAGCAGGTATTGGTGGGGCGGCAGGCCGAAGCTTTGGCGGAACATCCGCGCGAAATGGTATTCCGACAGCGCACACATCCCGGCGAGTTGGCCCAGGCTGATCGGGTCTTCCAGGTGCTGATCGATGTACTCCACTAACAGCCGTCGCTGATGCGCCGCCAGCCCGCCTTTCAATCGCAGCCCATCGCGGGCGCCGACTTGGCTGAGCAGGGTGTGGCTGAGCATTTCATGGGCCAGGCTACTGGTCAGCAGGCGCTCGGCGGGCTCGCGCCAGTTCAGCGCGATCAACTGGTGAAAGCGCCGGGCCTGGCTGGCGTCTTCCAGGAAGGTGCTTTCGCGCAATTCCAGGGTGCGCGGTTCGCGGTCGAGCAGGGTGACGCAGCCCAGGGCTAATTGCTCCGGGCTGAAGTACACATGGGCCAGGCGGATTTCGCCGTTGATCACCCAGGCCGACTGATGCTCGGCGGGCAGGATGCACAGCTTGTCGGGTCCGCCCTTGGTGCCCGGCTGGTCACGCCGAAAGGTGCCGGTGCCACCGCCGATGTAGCACGACAAGGTGTGATGGCTGGGAGCCTGGTAATCCTGGGCATCGTGATGGTTGCTCCACAAAGCCGCAGACAAGCCGTCACCGAGCTCGGCGCAGGCTTCGAGGCGTGCATTGGGCGAGCGGTTAAGGGCTTGAAAGACTTGCAGGGATTCCAGATCAGGCATGGTTCGTACTCTCCGACGCCTTGCATCCTACTCCGCGCGTTGAGTGCTGTGAGCCCACCAGCCGACAAAAGCGCAAGATTGTGCAAGAGCGCGCCATGGATCGCGGGCCACACTGTGGCTCAATCGATGGAGCCCGCTATGAACCTTTCCCTGTATTTACTCACCGTGCTGATCTGGGGCACCACATGGATCGCCCTCAAATGGCAACTGGGCGTGGTGGCGATTCCTGTGTCCATCGTCTATCGCTTCGGCCTGGCGGCGCTGGTGTTGTTTGCGCTGTTGCTGGTCAGCCGCAAGTTGCAGGTGATGAACCGGCGTGGGCATTTGATCTGCCTGGCCCAGGGCGTGTGCCTGTTCTGCGTCAACTTCATGTGCTTTCTCACGGCGAGCCAGTGGATCCCCAGCGGCCTTGTGGCTGTGGTGTTTTCCACGGCGACCTTGTGGAACGCGCTGAACGCCCGGGTGTTTTTCGGCCAGCGGGTGGCGCGCAATGTGTTGATGGGCGGCGGTCTGGGCTTGGCGGGCTTGGGCCTGCTGTTCTGGCCGGAGCTGGTCGGGCACACCGCCAGTCCGCAGACCCTGCTCGGCTTGGGTTTGGCATTGCTGGGGACTATGTGTTTCTCGGCCGGCAATATGCTCTCGAGCCTGCAGCAGAAGGCCGGGCTCAAGCCGCTGACCACCAATGCCTGGGGCATGCTGTATGGGGCGTTGATGCTGGCGACTTACTGCCTGGTGCGTGGTATCCCGTTTGAGATGGACTGGAGCGCGCGCTACCTCGGTGCGCTGTGGTACCTGGTGATTCCGGGGTCGGTGATTGGCTTTACCGCGTACCTGACGCTCGTCGGGCGCATGGGGCCGGAGCGGGCGGCGTATTGCACGGTGCTGTTCCCGGTTGTAGCGCTTAACGTCTCGGCGTTTGCCGAAGGGTACCAGTGGACTGCACCAGCGCTGGCGGGGTTGGTGTTGGTGATGCTGGGCAATGTGTTGGTGTTTCGTAAGCCTAAGGTTACGAGCCCGGTTTTCAACGCGAAGGCTGTCTAGTGTGGGAGCAGGCAAGCCAGCTCCCACATTTCGATTGGGGTGATCTTACTACTTCATTCCGAGGCGCTTGGCCATGCGGCCTAGGTTGGCGCGGTCCAGCCCGAGTTCACGGGCGGCGCTGGCCCAGTTGTGCTGGTGGCGTTCCAGGCAGGCATTGATGATCTGGCGTTGATAGTGTTCGGTGGCCTGGCGCAGGTCGCCGGTCACGCTGGGCACCGCATCGACCGGTTCGTCGATCACCGGCGCGCTGACATCGGGCAGGTCCAGGTCCTGAGCGTTCAGGCTTAGAATCTTCGGACGCTCGCGACAGTTTCCCAAGGCTTTGAGTGCGCTGCGTCCGATCAAATGTTCCAGCTCCCGCACATTGCCTGGCCAGTTATAGGCCAGCAGCGCCGCCTGGGCATCGCTGGTCAGGCGCAGACTGCCCAGGCCCATGCGCGACCTGTTCTGCTCAAGGAAAAAGCCGGCCAGCAGCAGCACATCGCGCCCGCGCTCGCGCAGCGCCGGCACTTGCAGCGGGTAGACGCTGAGGCGGTGATAGAAGTCGGCGCGGTAGCGACCATTGCGCACTTCGTCAGCCAGGTCGCGGTTGGTGGCGGCGATCAGACGCACGTCCACCTGGTGTTCCTTGTCCGAGCCCAGGCGTTGCAATTGACCGCTTTGCAGTACTCGCAGCAGCTTGGCCTGCACGGTCAGCGACAGTTCGCCCACTTCATCGAGAAACAGCGTGCCGCCATTGGCCAGTTCGAACTTGCCACGACGTTCGTTCAACGCGCCGGTAAAGGCCCCGCGTACATGGCCGAACAGCTCGCTTTCCACCAGGGTTTCCGGCAGGGCGGCGCAGTTGAGGCTGATCAGCGGTTTATCGGCGCGGGTTGAGGCGGCGTGGATGGCCTGGGCCACCAGTTCTTTGCCAACTCCGGTTTCGCCGGTGATCAGCACAGTAAGGTCACTGCCGCCCACCAGTTTGATCTCTTCCACCAGGCGCTTGTGGGGTTTGCTCTGGCCGATCATCTCCTTGTGCTGCTGGCCGCTGGCCTCGCGGTAGATTTCGGCGCGCAGGGTCAGGCGTTCGATACGTTCGGCCACGTTGACGGTGGCTGCGGCGAGGCTGGCGAAGGCTTGCAGGGCGTCCAGTTCGATGCGCTCGAAGCGCTCGGTGTCGAGGGCGTCCAGGGTCAGCAGGCCCCAGGGCTGATCGTCGACGAACAGCGGGCAACCCATGCAATCGTGGACTTCCAGGTGCCCGTGCAGTCCATCGACCAGGCCGTCGTAGGGGTCGGGCAATTCGCTGTCACTGTCAAACCGCGTAGGGCCTGGGCTGCTCAGCAACACGGCAAAGCGCGGGTGTTCGCTGACTTTGAAGCGCCTACCTAGGGTGTCGGCGCTCAAGCCGTCGACGGCCAACGGCACCAGCCATTCGCCGTCCAGGCGCAACAGCGCGGCGGCGTCACAGGGCAGCAGGGCGCGCATGGCTTGTAATAGACGACGATAACGCTCGCCTTCGGGCAGTTCACGGGACAGGTCGGCGACCAGGGGCAGCAGGGTGGTGAGCAGTGATTGCGCAGTCATAATGACTCCTTGTAGTCCTTATGACTATACTTTGTAGGAAGTCATACTGACTACAATTTAAATAAATCGTTGAAATTAAAGGATTTATTTGTTGGCACGAATACTGAGTAGGTAAAGGCAATCAGTAAAGAAGCCCAGGAGGCTCCCATGCTTAGTGCCCAAGACCGTGCCATCGTCAAATCCACCGTGCCCCTGCTGGAAAGCGGCGGCGAAGCGCTGATCACCCATTTCTACCGCATGATGCTTTCCGAGTACCCGGAAGTTCGCCCGCTGTTCAACCAGGCCCACCAGGCCAGCGGCGATCAACCCCGCGCCTTGGCCAACGGAGTGTTGATGTATGCGCGGCATATCGACCAGTTGGACCAACTGGGTGACCTGGTGGCCAAGATCATCAACAAGCATGTGGCCCTGCAGATCCTGCCGGAGCATTACCCGATCGTCGGCGCCTGCCTGCTGCGCGCGATTTCCGAAGTGCTGGGCAGTGAGATTGCGACGCCCGAGGTGATGAACGCCTGGGGCGCGGCCTATGGCCAACTGGCGGATATCCTGATCGGCGCCGAGGCGGCGATCTATGAAGAGAAAGCGCAGGCCCCGGGTGGCTGGCGGGGGGCGCGGCCGTTCATCATCGTCAAGCGCGTGGTGGAGAGTGACGAGATTATCTCCTTCTACTTTGCGCCGGTGGACAACAGTCCGATTCTTGCCGCTGCACCGGGCCAATACATCGGCATGAAACTGGTGCTGGATGGCGAGGAAGTGCGCCGCAACTATTCGCTGTCAGCCCTGACCGATTCGGGCCTGTACCGCATCAGCGTCAAGCGCGAAGCCGGCGGGCGGGTGTCCAACTACCTGCACGACCAACTGCACGTCGGTGCGACTATTGACCTGTTTCCGCCTTCGGGGGAGTTCACCCTGGCAGCCAGCGACAAACCGCTGGTGCTGATCAGCGGTGGAGTGGGCATCACGCCGACCTTGCCGATGCTCGAAGCCGCCCTGGCTACCCAGCGCCCGGTGCACTTCATCCACTGCGCGCGTAACGGCGGGGTGCATGCATTCCGTGATTGGGTCGATGCCCTGGCGGCCAAGCATCCACAGCTCAAGCGCTTCTATTGCTACGCCGAAGATGATGGCGTGAGCCCGGCGGCGGACAAGGTAGGCTTGCTGAGTCAGGAACAATTGGCGGCATGGTTGCCCGAGCAGCGCGACATCGATGCCTACTTCCTTGGCCCTAAAGGCTTCATGGGTGCGATCAAGCGCCATCTCAAGGCGCTGGGTGTACCCGAGAAGCAAAGCCGCTATGAGTTCTTCGGCCCGGCTGCGGCGCTGGAATAACACGCTCAAAAATGTGGGAGCGGGCTTGCTCGCGAATGCGATAGATCAGTCACTTACAGGTCGACTGACAAACCGCATTCGCGAGCAAGCCCGCTCCCACATTTGCTTATCTATTCCTCCAGGTTAATCCCCCGTTAACCCCCTCTGTTTAAACCACTCCCTGTGTGTAAACTTGCGGCCATTGGCACAACCAAACAAAGGGAAACGGTGATGAGTGACGAATTGCGTTTAGGCAGGGAGCGGCGCTTTCTGGTGTTGCTGGGCATCATCTGCCTGGCGCTGATCGGCGGTGCGCTTTATATGCAGGTGGTACTCGGCGAGGCGCCGTGCCCGCTGTGCATCCTGCAACGCTACGCCTTGCTGTTGATCGCGATCTTCGCGTTCATCGGTGCGGCCATGCGCACCAAAGGGGCGCTCACGTTTTTCGAAGGGCTGGTGATACTCAGCGCCCTCGGCGGTGTGGCCGCAGCCGGTCATCACGTGTACACCCAGTTCTTCCCCCAGGTCAGTTGCGGCATTGATGTGCTGCAACCGATCGTCGATGACCTGCCACTGGCCAAAGTGTTCCCCCTGGGGTTCCAGGTCGATGGCTTCTGCAGCACCCCGTATCCGCCCGTGCTGGGTCTGTCCCTGGCGCAGTGGGCACTGGTTGCGTTCGTGCTGACGGTGATCCTGGTGCCGTTGGGGATTTACCGGAATCGCCAGCGCAAAGCCTGAGCCCATCCCTGAAACGCCCCGGTCCTTCTTGAGGGAAGGCCGGGGCGTTTTTGTTTGTAGGGATTTGTGAATAGGACGTGACGCCGGACAAGTTTAGGTGCGCGCAGTGTGCGACATGTTGTCACACGGAAGCTGCCGCAGGACGTTTCTGACCCGCCGAACGGCCGCTTAAATTTGCATAAAACGGCCAAGATGTGCTGTCAGTTCGTGGTTCCGGCGAGGCCACGAACCTCAGGCCACGTCAGCAATTGCGTGATGTCCGAATGCCTTGTTTTATGGGGGCTTGCATCGCTTTGGCTTACCCTTACAGCCCATATGGGCTGCGACGGGTCGCCCTATAACACGGCATTTTTTGTGGTTTTTGTTGAGAATCGAACACGATAAGATCGCGAACCTTTGCAATATTGGTGAAGGATTATTGCTGTAATCGATAAAAATTATTTCTTTATAAGACATGGTTTATACATCGCTAGCTAACTACAATCGCCCGCACTGAATGTCCGGTGCTGTTCAATATTTGAGCACTGGAGCGGTCGAGGGGCAGATGGACGGCTCTGTGCGACCCCAAGGTTCCGACAGCCTTTCAACTATCCGCACCAAATGGAATTGGTCTGTAACAAGGCCTTTAACCACGAAATCGAATAAGAACTCACCGCAGGTCCGTGAAACGCCACCTAATGGCGCGATGGGCAGGCTCTTATTCAATCGAAGAGAAATGCCAACCCTTGGCAGGGTGAAGTGTTGGCGATCAAAACCCAACTGCATTGCGCAAGCTGCTTTAGAGGTCGTGAGATGAGTAAAAACAGGTACCCCCGATTACTAGGCTTTTTGCCGCTGCTTGGCATGATGTTAATGCTGGGAGGCTGCAAGTGGACCTTGATGGACCCAAAAGGACAGATCGGTCTGGATCAACGAAACCTGATCATCACCGCCACCCTGCTGATGTTGTTGGTTGTGGTGCCTGTGATCATCATGACCTTCGCCTTCGCCTGGAAATACCGCGCGTCGAACACCAGCGCGACCTACGCGCCGAAGTGGTCGCACTCCACCAAGATTGAAATCGCAGTGTGGCTGGTGCCGATCCTCATCATCATCGCCCTGGGTTACATCACCTATAAGTCGACCCATGAGCTGGACCCGTACCGTCCGCTGGAATCCGACGTCAAGCCGATCAACATCGAAGTGGTCGCGCTGGACTGGAAGTGGCTGTTCATCTACCCGGACCTGGGTATCGCCACCGTCAACGAAATCCAGTTCCCAGAGAACACTCCGCTTAACTTCCGGATCACCTCCGACGCCGTGATGAACTCGTTCTTCATCCCAGCCCTGGGCGGTCAGATCTACGCGATGGCAGGCATGCAGACTCGCCTGCACCTGATCGCCAACGAAAAAGCTGAAATGGAAGGCATCTCCGCAAACTACAGCGGCGCTGGCTTCACCGGCATGAAATTCAAAGCGATCTCGACGAGCCAGGAAGGTTTCAACGCCTGGGTAGCCGAAGTCAAGGCCGCACCTAAACAGCTTGATCAAGCTGAATACGATGCCCTGACCAAACCAAGCCAGAACAACCCAGTCGCTCTGTACTCCGCGTATGAGCCGGACCTGTTTCAGAAAATCGTCGACAAGTACGAAGGTATGAAGCCAGGCAAGCCGGTCAAGCACGAGAAGAAAGAAGTGGCCGCGGTTGAAGGTTCTGACACGGGCTCGCATTCAACTGCTGGGGCAGAGGAGTAAACGATGTTTGGTAAATTAAGTTGGGATGCGGTCCCGTTCCACGAGCCGATCGTAATGGTGACCATCGCCATGATCGCGCTGGGTGGTCTGGCACTGTTTGCAGGTATTACGTACTTCAAGAAGTGGACCTACCTGTGGACCGAGTGGTTGACGTCGGTCGACCACAAGAAAATCGGCGTCATGTACGTCATCGTTGCCATGGTCATGCTGCTGCGTGGTTTTGCCGACGCCATCATGATGCGTACCCAGTTGGCCATGGCCACCGAGGGTTCGCCTGGCTACCTGCCACCTGAACACTATGACCAGATCTTCACCGCTCACGGTGTGATCATGATCATCTTCATGGCGATGCCATTCTTCACCGGCCTGATGAACCTTGCCTTGCCGCTGCAGATTGGCGCGCGTGACGTTGCCTACCCGTTCCTGAACTCCCTGAGCTTCTGGCTGCTGGTTTCCGGCGTGGTGCTGATCAACGTGTCCCTGGGCGTCGGCGAATTCGCCAAGACCGGTTGGGTTGCGTATCCGCCGTTGTCGGGCCTGCAATACAGCCCTGGCGTGGGTGTGGACTACTACATCTGGGCCCTACAGTTATCAGGACTCGGGACGACACTGACGGGGGTCAACTTCCTGGCCACCGTCCTGAAAATGCGCGCCCCTGGCATGAAACTGATGGACATGCCGATCTTCACCTGGACCTGCACCTGGGCCAACGTCCTGATCGTGGCTTCGTTCCCGATCCTGGCCGCTACCATGGCGCTGCTGTCGCTTGACCGCTACCTGGATTTCCACATTTTCACCAATGAACTTGGTGGCAATCCAATGATGTACGTGAACCTGTTCTGGGCATGGGGTCACCCTGAGGTGTACATCCTCATCCTGCCAGCGTTCGGTATCTTCTCCGAAGTGATCTCGACCTTTACCGGCAAGCGCCTGTTCGGTCACCACTCGATGGTTTATGCATCGGGCGCAATCTCGGTACTGGGCTTCATGGTGTGGCTGCACCACTTCTTCACCATGGGTTCGGGTGCCAGCGTCAACGCCTTCTTCGGCCTGGCGACGATGCTGATTTCCATCCCGACGGGGGTGAAGCTATTCAACTGGCTGTTCACCATCTACCACGGTCGTCTGCGCATGACCAGCCAGGTCCTGTGGACCCTGGGCTTCATGGTGACCTTCGCCATTGGCGGCATGACCGGCGTACTGCTGGCCATCCCGGGTGCTGACTTCGTGCTGCACAACAGCCTGTTCGTGATCGCTCACTTCCACAACGTGATCATCGGCGGCGCGGTATTCGGTTACATCGCTGGTTTCAGCTTCTACTTCCCGAAAGCGTTCGGCTTCAAGCTGCACGAAGGCTGGGGCAAGGCTGCATTCTGGTTCTGGATCTCGGGCTTCTTCGTCGCGTTCATGCCGCTCTATGCACTGGGCTTCATGGGCATGACCCGTCGTCTGAACGCCACCACCAACCCTGAGTGGGTGCCGTACCTGTACGTCGCCATGTTCGGTGCGGTGATGATTGCTGTGGGTATTGCCTGCCAGCTGATCCAGCTGTACGTGAGTGTCCGTGACCGTAAGCAGAACGCTTGCGAATCCGGTGACCCATGGAATGGCCACACCCTGGAATGGTCGACTTCGTCGCCACCGCCGTTCTACAACTTCGCCGTGATCCCTACTGCGAACACCATTGATGCGTTCACCGAAGCCAAGGAAGACGGTACTGCGTACCAGCGTCCTAAGCACTACGAACCGATCCACATGCCAAACAACACCGCCACTGGCGTGGTGATGGGCGCGCTGTTGACCGTGTTCGGTTTCGCGATGATCTGGCACATCTGGTGGCTGGCAATCGCGAGCCTGGTGGGCACCATCGGCTACTTCATTGTCCACGCTGCACGTGATGATCAAGGCTACATGGTGCCGGTCGAGACGATCGAACGCATCGAAGCCGAGCAACACGCTCGCCTGGTCGCCGAGAAGAAAATCCCGGCCAACCGTGTAGAAACCTCGTTGGAACAGGCTTAAACCATGTCGAACTTAGTGACCAATGCTGGACACGCCCATGTCGATGACCATGGGCACGATGACCATCACCACGACTCGGGGCCGATGACCGTTTTCGGTTTCTGGCTCTACCTGATGACCGACTGCATCTTGTTTGCGTCGATCTTCGCGGTGTACGCGGTACTGGTAAATAACGTAGCGGGTGGCCCGTCGGGCCACGACATCTTCGAACTGCCTTACGTGCTCGGCGAAACCGCCTTGCTGTTGTTCAGTTCGATCACCTACGGCTTCGCCATGTTGGCCTTCTACAAGGGCAACAAGAAAGGCGTACTGAGCTGGTTGGCGCTGACCTTCCTGTTCGGCCTGGGCTTCATCGGCATGGAGATCAACGAGTTCCACCTGCTGATCTCCGAAGGCTACGGCCCACACCGTTCCGGCTTCCTGTCCGCGTTCTTCACGCTGGTAGGTACCCACGGTCTGCACGTAACGGCTGGCCTGCTGTGGATGGCGGTGATGATGTATCAGGTCAATAA
This sequence comes from Pseudomonas sp. C 49-2, assembly GCF_003970195.1. NCBI lineage: Bacteria > Pseudomonadati > Pseudomonadota > Gammaproteobacteria > Pseudomonadales > Pseudomonadaceae > Pseudomonas > Pseudomonas sp. C 49-2. The sequence continues at coordinate 25,612 of NZ_RXYG01000016.1, read as the reverse complement.
ACACGGCCTGACCAACACCAACAAGACTCGCCTGAGCTGCCTGAGCCTGTTCTGGCACTTCCTGGACGTGGTCTGGATCTGCGTCTTCACCGTTGTTTACCTGATGGGGACTCTGTAATGGCTAATGCACACTCCCATGACCATGACAGCCATGATGCAAGCCACGGCAGCGTTAAGTCGTACGCCATCGGCTTCATCCTGTCGGTAATCCTGACGCTCATCCCGTTCGGTCTGGTGATGTACCCGACCCTGCCTAAGTCGATCACCTTGATGATCGTGCTGGCATTCGCGGTGATTCAGGTTCTGGTTCACCTGGTGTACTTCCTGCACCTGGACCGCTCCAAAGAGCAACGCGATAACGTGATTGCGTTCGTGTTCGCAGGGTTGGTAATCCTGCTGCTGGTTGGCCTGTCGATATGGATCATGTTCAGCATCCATACGTTCATGATGGCGAAGTGAGGTAAGACCCGATGTCGCTTAAGCACTTTATCCAAATCACCAAACCGGGGATCATTTTCGGTAACGTGCTTTCTGTGGCGGGCGGTTTCTTCCTGGCCTCCAAGGGACATGTCGATCTGGCCATCTTCCTGGCTGCAATGATCGGCACTTCCCTGGTGGTAGCTTCCGGTTGTGTGTTCAACAACTGCATCGACCGTGACATCGATATCAAGATGGAACGCACCAAGAATCGTGTGCTGGTCCAGGGCCTCATCTCCCTGAAGCTGGCACTGATCTACGCGACCGTCCTCGGTGTTGCCGGCGTGGCGTTGTTGTACAAGGTGGCCAACCCGCTGGCGGCGCTGTTTGCCGTGATCGGCTTTGTCATCTACGTCGGCCTCTACAGCCTGTACCTCAAGCGCAAGTCGGTTCACGGCACGCTGGTGGGCAGTCTGTCGGGAGCGATGCCGCCGGTGATTGGTTATGTGGCTGTAACCAATAGCTTCGACATGGCCGCGCTGACGCTACTGGTGATGTTCAGCCTGTGGCAGATGCCGCATTCCTACGCCATCGCGATTTTCCGCTTCAATGACTACCTGGCTGCTTCGATTCCGGTCTTGCCGGTAAAACGTGGCATCCAGGTCGCCAAGAAACACATCCTGCTGTACATCCTGGCCTTCCTTGTGGCGACCTTGATGTTGACCTTCAGTGGCTACGCCGGCATGAGCTACCTTGCCGTCGCCGCCGCCATGGGCATGTACTGGTTGTACATGGCCTGGACCGGCTACAAGGCGGTGGATGACACCGTCTGGGCTCGCAAGCTGTTCGTGTTCTCGATCTTCACCATCACCGCGCTCAGCGTGATGATGTCCCTGGATTTCCAAGTGCCGAAAGAGCTGTTGCTGACCTACGCTCACTGAGTGGTCCTGCAGTGAAAAAGCCCCGCCTTCGAGAGAAGCGCGGGGCTTTTTCTTGGGCGTCGGTTTAAATCTGCGGATGTTTATCTCGTCATACCCCTCTGTACGTGCTGTGCGAATCCACCACCCGCCAACAAGGAGTTGCCCCATGGTCAGCGTTAGTCGTCGGTCCCTTCTCGCCCTGGGCGCCGCCCTGCCTTTATTGGGGCGCCTGGATTGGGCGGTCGCGGCGCCGCCGCTGGCAAAGTCTGATGAGGTGCGACTCAACTACAACGAAAGCCCCTACGGACCTTCACAGGCTGCACGTGAAGCGATGCAGCGTGGTATCGCGACGTCCGGGCGTTACCCCTACAACCACATGTATGCTTTAGCCGGGCTATTTGCTCAGCAGCAAGGCATTGCCGAAGAACAGGTGGCAGTGTTTGCAGGCTCAATGGCGGCCTTACGTTATGCGGTGCTGGCATTCACCAACGAAACTCGCGGCCTGGTGATGGCTACGCCGTCCTACGAAGTGCCGCGCCAGGCGGCGCAGGCGAACAAGGCTGCGGTGAAGGAAGTCAGCCTGAACGCCGACCACGCCCACGACATCCCGGCCATGCTCGCCGCCGATCCACAGGCCGGCATGCTCTACCTGTGCAACCCCAATAACCCCACTGGCACCGTTACGCCCGTCGACGCCATCCGCCACGCGTTGACGAACAAACCCAAAGGCAGTGTGCTGGTGGTGGACGAGGCTTACATCGACTTCGCCGACGTACCCAGCGTGGTCAGTTGGGTCAAGGACCACGACGACCTGCTGGTGCTGCGCACTTTCTCGAAAATCTACGGCATGGCCGGTGCCCGCCTGGGCTTGGCGGTCGGGCATCCGGCGTTGCTGGAACGCCTCGCCGTATTTGGCGGCGACAACGTGCCGGCCGGCACCACCTTGCTCGGCGGCCTTGCCAGCTTGGAGGACGTGAAGCTGTTGCCACAACGCAAGGCGCTCAATAAACAACTGCGCGATGAGACCGTGGCCTGGCTGCAGGGGCGTGGCTTCACCTGCACGGCGTCACAGGCCAACTGTTTCATGATCGACGTGAAGCAACCGGCCGAGCAGGTGATCGAGAAACTGGCAGCCCAAGGCGTGCTGATCGGCCGTGTGTTTAAAAACTGGCCGCAGTGGGTTCGGGTGACGGTGGGGAACAAGCGGGAGATGGCACGGTTTCGTGAGGTGTTTGCGGCACAAGTCGAACGCGCGGGTTAAACCGATGCAAAACAAATGTGGGAGCTGGCTTGCCTGCGATACAGACGCCTCGGTATATCAATGAAACCGAGGTGATGCTATCGCAGGCAAGCCAGCTCCCACATTTGATTCTGCGGTGTAGCTTGCTTTGGGTTACTGCTGCGCGATGCTGTACCCATCAAACGCAGTCTGCTGCTGCAACGCAGTAATCACGCTCTTGCGGCTCAGCGGCTGCTCAGCGCCGGCGTTATCGACAAAACTCTCAACGTCCAACTCCGCCTCATCCCCTTCACCCACAAAGCTGAACCCCAAAAACTCGAACGCTTCACGGTCGACGTTCAGCTTGGAGCGCGGTGTGCGCAGCGGCAGGGTGACGCTGATGCCATCCTTGCTGATCACAAACACTTCGGCCTCTTTCTTGGGCCGCGAGGCCTTGCTCTTGCCGGCGCTCGGGTTGCTGATGGCCTGGTGGCTCTGGTTCAGCACTTTCAGCGCCAGGCCGTAGACCAACTCCTGGAATTCAGGGTCGTCCTTGAAGCTGGACAGGATGCGGCTGATCGAGAATTGGCTGCTCAGGTCTTCCAGGGCTGCGTTATCGGCGGCTTCGGCGTCCTTGAGTTGCTTGAGCTGGCCCATCAGGTCGTAGGCCTTGTCGTCGTCGAAGGCGTCATGGGCCTGGCGGATGGCCACGCGCAGCTCACGGATCTGGTCGCTTTCCTTGGACGTGTGGAACGCGTCCAGCACCATCTCGCTGATGATCTTGGCCGCTGGCAGATGCTGTGAAAGATTGATGGCGTTTTCGTATTCGGCTTTGGATTGCAGCGCGGCTACGGATTCTTCGGGGGCGGATATTTCGGTGTAAGAATCGGACATTGAAATTTCACTACTTCAGTAAACGAGGACAAAAAAGCGTCGGGCATTTTCAGGGGGGAGGGAGGTCAGGTCAAGGCAGCACAATGCCCTTATCCCGACGCAACGCCGTCAGCGCCCGCTGCAGTCGTACGGCTCGTCCGCAAAACAGACCTACGGTAAACCCCGATACACCGCCAACTGCCATCAACATCGTCGGCGTGCTCAGCATCAGCGGATGCACGGCTTGCTGGTAGCCGAAGTAGTACTTCACCGCAAAGAACAGTTGCGAGATCAGCAGGGTTTTCCAGGTGCCCGGCAATACCAGGGTCTCGCCATTGGCATCCAGCCGCGCCCCTTCAACGTTGAACAGCACCATCCCCACAAGGCTGCCCAGCACCGCGCCGGCGACCCAGGCGCCGCTCGACAAGATTGAAGGCGCCAGCGACATCAACGACCACACCACCAGCACCACCGGCAGGATCACCAGTGAGCGGCGATTTTCGCGTCCGCCCAGGCAGGCCTTGATGCCGTAGTAGCAAATCCACAGGTAAATGGCGTAGACCCAAATGGGCGTGCCTTGGAGGATGTCGAGCATGGTGTGCGTCCGTGCAGAGGGGAGGTGGTGGATAGTCGTTGAGTACTGACGCCTTTGTCCAGCGATCTGCCTCTGACCCACATCAACACTCCCCGCCCACAAAACCGTTACAACACAGAGGCCTGATGAACCCATAAAAACGACCACTGACCTGCGCCGAGGGGACCGCCCCACGTCAGGTTATTAAAGGACTAATGCGATGGCGCTTTCCCTTTCCCGCCTGGCCTTGCTGGGGGCGACGCTTTGCCTGTCTCTTCCCCTGCACGCCAACGTTCCCGACGCTTCGCTGATCGAGCAGGGCAAATACGTCGCGCAACTGGGCGACTGCATCGCCTGCCACACCGCCAAGCAAGGCAAGGTGATGGCCGGCGGCCTGGAGCTGAGCACGCCGATGGGCACGATCTATTCGAGCAATATCACGCCGGACCGAGAGACAGGGATTGGCGCCTACTCCTTCGAAGAGTTCGACCGTGTCATGCGCGAAGGCGTGACGCCGACGGGCATGAACCTGTACCCGGCGATGCCGTACCCGTCCTACGCCAAGATGAGCGAAACCGACATGCGTGCCCTGTTCGCTTATTTGATGCAAGGCGTCGAGCCGGTGCAGCAGGCCAATCTTGAGGCGGACATGGGCTTCCCGTTCAACCAGCGCTGGGGTCTGGCGTTGTGGAATTTTGTCTTCCTCGACAAACAACCCTTCAAGCCGAATCCTGCACGCGATGAACAACTCAACCGTGGCGCCTACCTGGTCCAGGGCCTGGGCCACTGCGGCTCCTGTCACACGCCACGGGGCATTGCGTTCCAGGAAAAAGCCATGAGCGACGAGGGTTCTAGCGGCCAGCACTACCTGGCCGGCGAAACCGTCGAGCATTGGCGCGCCCTGAGCCTGCGCAATCTGTGGACGGTGGAAGACACCGTGCAACTGCTCAAGACCGGGCAAAACCGCTTTGCCACGGTCGCCGGCAACATGGCCGATGTGATTCACCACAGCACCCAGCACTTCAGCGACTACGACCTGACGGCTATCGCCAGTTACTTGAAATCCCTACCCCTCGGTAAAGACGACTTGCCCATGCCGTCCGTGGCCCAGGCCCCAGCCGTGCCACCTGCAGATTTGTTCACCAGTCGTGGCGGACTGGGTTACATGCAGTTCTGCAGCGACTGTCATCGCAGCGATGGTGCGGGCGTGAAAGGTCTGTTCCCACCTTTGGCCGGCAATCCGAGCATTGCGTCCAGCAACCCGACGTCACTGCTGCACATCACCCTCACCGGCTGGGAGACCGCACAAACGGCAACGCACCCGCGGATCTACACCATGCCCGGTTTCGCCCGTTTGAACGATCAGGAAATCGCTGAGATCCTCAGTTTCGTACGTACCCGTTGGGGTAACGAAGGCACGCCGATCAGCGCCGGCCAGGTGAAGAAACTGCGTGACCAACTCAACCCGGCCACCACCGATTCATCGGCCTTCGAAACCCCGCGCCTGGCCGATTTGCTTGCGGCGCCAAACGCCGACCAGGTGATTCGCGGCATGCGCCTGCATCTGCAAACCAAAGAGCTGCTGCCCAACAATGTCGGCAATTCACTCAATTGCACCAGTTGCCATCTCAACGCTGGCACGGTAGCGGATGGGTCTCCGTTTGTAGGCGTCTCGGCGTTTTTCCCCAGCTATGCGCCGCGCGCAGGCAAGGTGGTGACCCTGGAAGAACGAATTAACGGCTGCTTCCGCCGCTCGATGAATGGCAAACCACTGCCGCCACAATCGGCAGACATGCAAGCGATGGTCGCCTATTTCGATTGGATGAAAAACAACACCCGCCCCGAAGACAAAGTAGCCGGGCGCGGCGTGGGCAAGGTCGACCCGGCGATCAAGCCGGACCTGGCCAATGGCAAACAGGTCTATGCCAAGCAATGCGCGGTGTGCCATGGCGACAACGGCCAGGGCCTGGCACGTGCTGATGGTGAGTTGATCTACCCGCCGCTGTGGGGCGACCAATCGTTCAACATCGGTGCCGGCATGGCGCGCACCTACACGGCAGCGGCGTTCGTCAAACGCAACATGCCGATCGGCTTCCACGAGAAATTCCCGCTGGGGCAGGGCGGTTTATCGGACCAGGAAGCCGTGGATGTGGCGGCGTATTTCTCTGGTCAACCGCGCCCGGACTTCCCGGACAAGGTCAAGGACTGGCCGAACGGCGGTAAACCTGTCGATGCGCGTTACTAGTCCAACTGTTTGAGGCAGGCCTCGAGAATATCCAGGCCTTCCTCCAGCACCGCAGGCTCGATGGTCAGCGGTGCCAGCAGGCGGATGATATGCCGCGACTTGCCGCTGGGCATCAGCAACAAACCGGCGTCCCGCGCCAGGCCGAGCAACTGGGTCAGCTGTTTCGACGCGGGTGTGCCGTCGGCGTTGGCCAGTTCGATGCCGCGCATGGCGCCCACGCCGGTCAGACGGCCCAGGTAAGGAGTCAGGCCTTGCGCGCACCAGGTCTGATAACGGCTGACGATGGCTTCTTCCTGCTGTAAGCCCCAGGTTTTCAGGTGGTCATCGGTCATGGCATCGAGGGTCGCCAACGCTGCCGCGCACGCAATGGGGTTGCCGGAATAGGTGCCGCCCAGGCCACCTTTGGGCAGATTGTCCATCAACGCCTTGCGCCCTACGACGGCGCCCAACGGCACACCGCCGGCGATGCTTTTACCCAGCAGGATCAAGTCCGGCTCGATCCCCAGGCGCGAGAACGCAAAACGCTCGCCGGTACGGCCAAAGCCCGATTGGATTTCATCGACAATCAGCAAAATGTTGTTCTCGTCGCAAAAGCGCCGCAACGCCTGGGCGAATTCGATGTCCAGCGCCAGGAACCCCCCTTCGCCCTGTACCGGCTCGATGATGAAACAGGCCACGTCGCTGACATCGATTTCCACGCTGAACAGGCGGTCCATGGCCTTCAGCGCCTCGGCGCAGGTCACGCCGTTATCGGCACTGGGGTAGGGCAGGTGATACACCGGGCCTGGTAGTACCCCGACCTTTTGTTTGTAGGGCGCGACTTTGCCATTGAGGTTGAGCGTGGCCAGGGTACGGCCGTGGAAGGCGCCGTCAAACGCTATCACTGCGGTGCGGCCGGTAGCGCCGCGTACGATCTTCAGCGCGTTTTCCGCCGCCTCCGCGCCGCTGTTGGTGAGCATGCCGCTGACCGGGTAGTCCACCGGCATAAATGCGGTAAGACGATCCATCAGCTCGATGTAGGGCGCGTGAGGGGCGGCATTGAACGCGTAGTGCGTCAGCTGGGTCGCCTGGTCGCGAATTGCCTCGACCACGCCGGGATGGCAGTGACCGAGGTTGAGCACACCAATGCCGCCGACAAAATCGATGTAGCGTTTACCCGAGGTGTCCCAGACCTCAGCGTTTTTACCGTGACTGAGGCTGATGGGGTGAACAATGGAAATCGATTGGCTGATGGTTTCGCGGCTCATGAATCGGGGACTCGGCAGTGACGGGCTTGTTTTTATCTAAGCCGGGCACCCGCCTTTGCCGCAAACGAAATAAAGTCGCCGGGTCATGACTGAAAGTCGGGATGTGTGCCGATGTACTCCACCATCCAGTTGAGGAAGGCTTTTACCTTCGGAATCTCGCCGGCATGTTCGGCATGGGCGATGAAGTGCGCGCCGCTGCTGGGCATCGCGTAGTCCCACGGAATCATCAGGCTACCCTGCGCCAGTTCATCCGCCACCAGATACTGCGGCACCAGCGCTACGCCATAGCCCGATTGTGCCGCGCGGATGCACATGTAGAACGTGTCGAAACGCGGGCCGTGGTAGCTGTTTTGCGAGTGCAGGCCCTGTTCCAGGAACCATTCGTGCCAGGCTTCCGGACGCGAGGTGCATTGCAGCAAGGTGTGTCGCGACGACGCATCGCTGCCTTCGGCGACGAATCCTGGCGCACACACCGGCACTACCGCCTCACGGAACAGCTCAATGCAGGTCGCCCCCGGCCATGAGCCTTGGCCGAAGAAAAACGCGATATCGGCCTTGGCCTGCAATACGTCGAAAGGCTCCAGCTCGTTGCGCACGTCCAGATGGATATTCGGATGTTTCGCCGCGAAATCCTTGAGCTTGGGCACCAGCCAGCGGTCACCGAAGGTGGGCTGGGTGGCGATGCGCAGCACTTCAGTCTCGCCGCCGTAGGTGAGGATGTAGCGGCTGGAGATGTCCACCTGAGTGAGGATCTTGTGCACCTCGGCCAGGTACAGCGAGCCCGCCGGCGACAGGTACAGGCGCTGACGCACCCGTTCGAACAGATTGTGGCAAAGCATCTCTTCCAGCTGCGCCACCTGCTTGCTCACTGCACTCTGTGTCAGGTGCAGCTCTTCGGCGGCGCGAGTGAAACTCAAATGGCGGGCGGCGGCTTCGAAGCATTGCAGGGCGGTCATCGAAGGGGTCAAGCGTTTTGAAATCATGCAGTTCATTCCAAATCGGAAGGAGCCTTTGCCTAAAGGTCGTTTGTGGCAGTGACGCAAAGCCGTTGATACTGCCCGGCAGCACTATAAACCGGCGCGGGCTGTGGGGCGCCGAATAATAAGGAATGACAGGGAGCGCCTTGCATGAACCCATTCAAAACCACCTTGGCTGCCATCGGCGCCACCGCCGTTTTCGGTTTGGCGAGCACCGCCCAGGCGGGCACGACCCTGGACGCCATCCAGAAAAAAGGTTTTATCCAGTGCGGCGTCAGTGACGGGCTGCCGGGTTTCGGCGTACCGGACAGTAAGGGCAAGATGACCGGTATCGATGTGGACGTGTGCCACGCCGTGGCGGCTGCGGTATTCGGTGACGCATCAAAAGTGAAATTCACCCAGTTGACCGCCAAGGAGCGCTTCACCGCGCTGCAATCCGGTGAAATCGACCTGATCTCACGCAACACCACTTGGACCAGTTCCCGTGATTCGGGCATGGGCCTGGTGTTCACCGGCGTCACCTACTACGACGGCATTGGCTTCCTGGTAAACAACAAACTGGGCGTCACCGCTGCCAAGCAACTGGACGGCGCCACGGTGTGCATCCAGGCCGGCACCACCACCGAGTTGAATGTCTCGGACTACTTCCGCACCCATGGCATGAAGTACACGCCGATTACCTTCGACACCGCCGACGAAAGCGCCAAGGGCCTGGAAGCCGGGCGTTGCGACGTGCTGACCACCGATCAGTCGGGCCTGTACGCCCAGCGCATCAAGATGGCTCACCCGGACGAGTTCGTGGTGTTGCCGGAAGTGATCTCCAAGGAACCACTGGGTCCATTGGTGCGCAAGGGTGATGACGAGTGGTTCAGCATCGTCAAATGGACCCTGTTCGCGATGCTCAACGCCGAGGAAATGGGCATCACCTCGCAGAACGTCGAAGAGCAGGCCAACACCACCAAGAATCCGGATGTCGCGCGGTTGCTGGGGACGGACGGCGAATACGGTAAGGACCTGAAGCTGCGCAAGGATTGGGTAGTGCAGATCGTCAAGCAGGTGGGTAACTACGGCGAAGTGTTTGAACGCAATATTGGCCAGGGCAGCGTGTTGAAGATCAAGCGCGGGCTCAACGCGCTGTGGAACAACGGCGGCATCCAGTACGCACCGCCGGTTCGCTGAGACGCTGGGGTGTTATTCGGACACCCCATCCTTCCCCGCCGCTTTGGCGCGATACAACGCCTGATCGGCGCGCGCTATCAACGCGGCGGGGGGCTCATCCGTTTGACGCTCGGCCACGCCCAGGCTCAGGGTGACCTTGAAGTCATCCCGGTGCGGGCTGTTCTTCAATTTCAGCCGCACACTCGCCGCCATTGTTTTTGCGATTTCCACCGAGGTTTTGGGCAGGATCAGCACAAACTCATCGCCACCCCAGCGAGCCAGCAGGTCACCTGGGCGAATACAGCTTTGCAGGCATTCAACCACCTGCACCAGCGTTTGATCGCCCACACCGTGACCGTATCGATCATTGATCGACTTGAAATCATCGATGTCCATGGCGATCAGCGCCAGCGGCAGGCGAAAGCGCTGGGAGCGGTCGCACTCTTCCAACAACACTTTTTCCAGGCGGTAGCGATTGGCGACCAGAGTCAGGGCATCCCTTTCGGCCAGGGCGCGGTTTTCATCCAACTGCAGTTGCAACTGTTGATTGACCCGTGACAGCTCGCGGGTGCGTTCGGCCACCAGCGCTTCAAGGGATTGATTGCGCCGTTCCAACTGTTCGACGGAGCATTTCCTTAGATGAATATCGCGGTGGGCGCCCACCATGCGCGCCACCGAGCCATCCTCATTGCGCGCAATCACGTAGCCGCGGTCTTCGATCCACAGGTAGCTGTCATCTTTTTTGCGGCAACGGTACTCGGCCTGGTAGTGAGGGGCGCGACGGTGGATGTAGTCGTCGAACCGTTTCATCACCTGGGGGTAGTCATCCGGGTGGATCACGTTCTCCCAGGTGAATACGCTGTTCTCCAGTGCGTGGCGATGATAGCCAAGCATTTCGTACCAGCCGGGGTTGCGGTAGACGAACCCGGTATTGGCGTTCCAATCCCAGATCCCATCGCTGACCAGCTCCAGGACGGTGTGCAGCATGTCGGCGTTGAAGTGAGAGAAATCCTGCTTTAACGGATTGTTGTCGGAGGTCTCGTTCATCTGCGCGTTTCCTTGCGTAGGCAGGCATCTGAAGCCCGCCATTGTTGTCGCCGATACTCCGTGGCTGAGGCTACTGTACAACGCGGGCTGGAGGCTTTGAATAGGGCAGATGTACGGCTTACGATTGATGGCTATAGGCTATTAATTTGGGGCCGCCATCCTCGTCGGCACCTTCCCATCTGCGTTGTGCTGGTAAATCGCTTCTGGCTGGCCCTGATCATTGAAAAATACCTGGCCGATACCCGCCGAATTCCATAACCGTTCGCCTGCTTCGGCATGCTCGGGAATATGTGGCACCACCTGCATGGTGCGGCGGCGCGTGAACCAGTTGAGGGGCGAGCGGGGCGAGTAGAGCCAGCGGTTGAGGCGGTCGAACCACTCCAGTAATCGTGGTGGGAATTCGTTCTTGATACCGCTGCTGGTGATCTGCCAGATCCTGGGGCCAGCGTTGCGATGGCGGATCAGCACTTCGTAGACGAACGAGTAGTGCACGTCACCGGAGAGGATCACGTAGTTACCCGGCGTGCGCGAGTGGCGGAAGATATTGAGGATCACTTGGGCGGCGCCACGATGGGCCATCCAGTTTTCCGCATCGACGAGCAAGGGGTGGCCGCACCAGCTGAAGACCTTCTGCACCGTCTCGATCAGCTTGACGCCAAAGATCGGCGCGGGTGAGACGATGATGGCCGAGGGGTGGTCCAGCAGTTCCTGTTGCAGTTCGCTCAAGGCTTCCCAGTCCAGCAGGCCGGAAGGTTGCTTGAGCGTGAATTCGCTGCGCCAGCGGCGGGTGCGGGTGTCGAGCACCACCAGGGCAGGCGTGGTGGGCAGTACGTAGTGCCAGCGTTGAAATTCCAGCAGTGTTTCGAACAGTTCATCCTGCGCGGTGGCGTCAAGATGGTTGGCTTGCGGTTGAGCAGTGAGCGCTTGGGTCTGGTTGATCAGTTCCCCAAACGCATCCGGTTGGTTGCCCCAACCTTGGCATAGCAGGTAGGCCAACAGGGCGTTGCCGATGATGCGCTTTGAAAAGGGGTGGCCGTAGGCGGTTTCTTCCCACTGGGCACTGAGGTTCCAGTCATCGGTGATGTCGTGATCATCAAAGATCATCAAGGTGGATAGGTGCGCAAAGACCCGCGCGACGCCTGGCAGGCCGTCGCGGAATCGCTCTATCTGGGTCTGTTCACGGGCGTAGCGCTGCTGTCGTTCTGCGTTCAGATGCGGAGGTTGAGGCGCGATCAGCGTCCAGGGCGTCGGCGACCACACCAGCAAATACATTGCGATGACTTCGGCGAAGGTCACCAGGTGGTTGTCGGCGGTGCTGCTGGTAAAGATTGGTTTTTTCACACCGCCAAAGAAGCGTTCGCGCAGGGTTTCGTTGCTGTCCAACGCCGGCAGCAGGTCGGCGCGATGGTAATAGCTGGCGCTATGTCCATAGAGGCTGGCGCTGTCATCTACCACAGCGCCCTCCAGGTATTCATCGAACAAGCCCAGGCGTGCAATCAATGCATGGATTGCCCGCAGCATCGGCCCAGCGACATCGTCGGCGTAGACTTGGTCGCCGCTCATCATCAACAGCGCCGGGCGGTCGGCAGGCGTTTGGGCAGCGGCCAGCAGGCGATCGACACACAAAAGACCCTCGTCGGCGCTGTGATGGGGTTTGCGGCATGAGCCGTGAACCAATTGATGGATGCGGCTGTGCAGCACGAAGCTCGGCAACTGGGCGTTGGCATACAGCAGGTGCGGTGCCCAGTCGGCGATGCCGGTGTTGTCGAACAGCAGGTCGTAGCTGATCTCCACGTCCAGGGGCAGTGCGTTGTCCAGTGTCACATCGATCAGGTGGATAAAGGCATGGCGCCCCACGGGTACGACCTGACAGTGGTCAAGGGGGACCTCCAGGATTCGTGAGGGCAGATGGAGCCTCAGGGTCAATGCCAGTGCTTGACTCCCCACCAGCCACAACACCAGGCGCCGTGGTTCGAGGCGTCGCAGCAGTGGTCCAGCCAGTACGGCGGGCAGTGTGTGGGTGAGCGGCATGCAGGCAAGATTTCCAGACTGGATTGAACCCGCAAGATTAATCCAGTGAATGTCATGATTTTGTTAAGCGCGAGTACGAAGGGCCGTGCACTGCCCTTCGTCTAATGCGGTTTAAAGCAGATTGCCTCTACCGAGGCTGTCTAGCCCACCTCCGGTTTTACGGTGCCGATCATTGGCGGCCGTGCCTTCAGGATCAGCGGCGCTCTGTTGCGTATGTGTTGCTTCAATGCTGCGCTTCCTGCGCTGGGGCTCTGCATCATCCTGCTGCTGGGGAGGGTATTGAAAGCTGCCCACTGAGTGATTGATTGCGCTAAGCATGAATGTTTCCTTCTAGTGAGTAGAGGGTTACTTCGCCTGTTGGAGCGAAGTGAGGCCAAACTTATAGAGGACGAAACGGGTCAGCTATAAACGCGCTGCTGCAAGATATGACCAGGGGGTGGCTGGCGCTTTCAGAAGTCATCCGAGGCGCTGTTCGCGCAACTGTCTAGACCGGGAGAGGTAGCGCCTTGCTTGCCCTCCCGCACAAACGCCGCGCGATTGTCCGCCACCACATTACGCAACGCACTGTAATAATCCGGCAGTTTCTGCAGGCTGTCGGTGAGCGGCAACAATGATGCCCGTGTATCGACCGTACCGCCGACCAGGCTGAGAGTGCCCAGGGTCTGCACCGTGTCGCTGTCCCCCAGTGGCGAAACCAGGAAGCTCAAGACCTTGCCCGCAGCGTCCCGGCTGTTGCTGGTGCCCAGCAATGGCAACTCGACAATGGGGCCGTTACCCATGCCCCACACGCCGAATGTCTGGCCGAAGTCAGCTGTGTGGCGCGGGATGCCCAGGCTATCTGACACATCAAACAGCCCCACCACGCCTACCGTCGTGTTCACTGCGAAACGCCCCAGGGTATTGACCGAGCGTCGCGGGTTGCCTTGCAGCAGATCGTTGATAAACACCTTTGGCTCGCTGAAGTTGCTCGCGAAGTTATGCACACCCTGCTGGAAAAAATCCGGTAGGTAACGGTAACCGCGGGCTACGGGAGCCAGTGCGTAGTCGTCCACCGCACGGTTGAATGCAAACACCCCACGGTTGACCGGCTCCGCCGGGTCATACACCGGGTAGTTCACCTGTGCGCACTGCGTGGCGGGCGTTACGGGCGACGGGCTCGCACAGCCCGTCAGGTAGGACACAGTCAGCAACAGCACGGCCTGGCGGGCCAGATGTTGGGGGTAGGTTAGCGAGCGCATGGGGGACGGTCTCCGCAAAAAGGAAGCCGATGCTGGCACTGCCGTCTTGCGCAAAGATGTCTGGTTTATTGCGCCGTTGACGCTTTATTGCACGGTTGAAATATATGACGAGCCGCGCCGAATGGTTTTAGATGGCACCTTGTCCCAGCCCAGTGAAGACCGTCGGTGAGCAACCTGTTGATCGTGGACGATGACCTTGAAGTCCTCGCCCTGCTGAAGAAATTCTTTCTGCAACACGGCTATGCGGTCGAGACCGTGGCCAGTGGCATCGAGTTGTGGGCGGCCATGGAGCGCCAGCCCGCCGACCTGATCATCCTCGACCTGATGCTCCCCGGCGACAACGGCCTGCTGCTGTGCCAGCGTCTGCGCCAGCAATACGCCACGCCAGTGATCATGCTCACCGCTATGGGTGAACTCAGTGACCGTGTGGTGGGCCTGGAAATGGGCGCCGATGATTACCTGAGCAAGCCCTTCGACGCGCGTGAATTGCTGGCCCGAGTGCGTGCGGTGTTGCGCCGGGCGGGGGAGAGCCGGCCGCCCTTGGGCGATGCCGCGCGCCCGCTGATCCGTTTTGCCGGCTGGCAACTGGACCTCACGCGCCGCGAATTGCGCTCGCCCGATCAGGTGATGATCCCATTGTCATCCGGCGAGTTCGACCTGCTGCTGGTGTTTGTCGAACACCCCCAACGGGTGCTCAGTCGCGAGCAATTGCTCAACCTGGCGCGTGGCCACAGTCATGATGCATTCGACCGCAGCATTGACGTGCAAGTGAGCCGCCTGCGCCGCAAGCTGGAATTCGATACCAAGCGCCCGGCGATGATTCGCACGGTGCGCAACGGTGGCTACCAATTCACCGCCAGTGTGACCCGCTCATGAGGCGCCCACGCGATACTGTGGCGCGCTGGATCGCCCTGACCATTCTGATTGCGATGTTGACTGCATTGGCGTTCAACGCTTTGTTTGTGCAAATGGCAGGTGTGTGGGCGCGACCACCGCTGACTGAAATCGGATTGTTGGAAAGGATCGCCGTGGTCGTGCGCGTGGTCGAGGCCTCCGACCCGTCGCAACGTTCACGTCTGGCCCAAGCGGTAGGTGACGAAGCGTTCAGGGTGACCTGGGCCGGGCAGCGCCAGGCATTGGGGTTACCCGTTCTGGCCGACCCTGATTTCCACTCGGGCGAGCAGGTGTTCAAGCACCTGCTCCAAGGGCCACCTCGTCCGATGGAAGCGTATGAGCCGTCTGACTGGCCCGGCGGCAACGGCCGCTATGCGCTACTGGTGCAATTGGCTGACCGCTCCTGGCTGATGTTCAGCGCGCCGTCGCGCAGTTGGGGTTTGGACGATGGTGCACGCAGCCTGATCGTGGTGTTGCTGGTGCTGATCTCGACCGCGCTGGTCACCCTGGTCGCGACCCGCCGCCTGGCCCGCCCTCTGCAGCACTTCACTCAGGGGGCGCGGCGCTTTGGTGCCGACTTTCGGGCACCGCCCATCGAGCCGGTCGGCCCGCATGAAATCCGCCAGGCGATCCTCGCCTTCAACAGCATGCAGGCGCAGTTGCGGCATTTCATCCAGGACCGCACCCAAATGCTCGCGGCCATTTCCCACGACTTGCGCGCGCCGTTGACCCGCCTGCGCCTGCGTGGTGAGTTCATCGAGGATGTTGATCAACAGCAAAAGCTGTTTCGCGATGTGGATGAAATGCAGGCCATGATCAACACCGCGCTGGAATTCTTCCGCGACGATGCCCGCCTGGAACAAGCCACCCAACTGGACCTCGCGGAATTGCTGCAAACCCTGATCGACGACTACCGCGACCAGGCCATTGACCTGACCTTTCGCGGCCCGCCGCGCCTGGTGTACTTCGGCCGACCGTTGGGCCTCAAGCGCGTGATGACCAACCTGATGGACAACGCGATTCATTACGGCACCGCGCCGGAGATCGAATTGCAGCAAAAAAATGGAGAGGTGGTGGTTCGCGTACTCGATCGCGGGCCAGGCATTCCCGTCGAGCATCGTGAGCAGGTGTTCCTGCCGTTCTATCGCCTTGAAGGGTCACGCAACAAAAGCACGGGCGGTGTCGGCTTGGGACTCTCTACCGCTCGGGCGATTGTGTTGGAACATGGCGGCACCTTGACCCTGGCCGAGCGCCAGGGTGGGGGGTTGGAGGCGGTGGTGGTGTTACCTGTTTAGCCCAAGGTCCGTCAGGTATGCGAGTCGTCAATCACCTTCGGCACCGTGAACCGGAACTCACTGCCGCGACCCACCTCACTCTCGGCAACGATCTTGCCGCCATGGGCCTGGACGATGCCTTGCGTGATGTACAGTCCCAGCCCGCTGCCGGTCGGGTTGTTTTCTGTTTGCGTCCAGTAGCGATCGAACACGTGAGGCAGTTGTTCCGGTGCAATACCTTCGCCGGAGTCGCGCACCGAGAACACGATTTCTTCGCCATTGCTCATGGCGCTGATACCGATATTGCCCTGGCGCGGGGTGAACTTGATGGCATTGCCGATCAGGTTCGACAGCACCTGAAACAGACGCTCCGGGTCGGCATTGATTTGCAGGCCCGGTTCGGCGTTGAACGACAGATCGATGCCTTTCTCCATCGCCAGGGGCGCCAGCAACGAGTAGGCCTCGTCGAAAATCTGGCTCACATCCAGGATCACTGGCCGCACCACGTAACGCCCGGCCTCGATTTTCGAGGTGTCGAGCAAGTCTTCCAGCAGCACATTCATGCGCCCGGCGGCCTGCTGCATGGTGTCGATGGCCGAGGAAATCCGTCGCGATGTGTGTGGGCCGTCAGAGCTGAAGGCCTTTTGCATCATGCCGCACAGCATGGAGATCACCGTCATCGGGTTGCGCAGGTCATGGGACACCACCGCCACCAGCTCGTCGCGGGCGCGCACGGCTTGTTGTTCGCGCAGCACCTGGCGCGCCAGGTCGTTTTCCAGGGCCGAGCGGCGCAGGTCATTGGCGGCAAAGTGGTCGCCATGGCTCCACTTGGTGGAGATGCCGGCCATCTCCACCTTCCAGATTTCAAACGAGGTGCGTGGGCGAAGGCGCAAGCCGGCGTCGGAGTTTTCCAGATCCAGCGGTTTTTTCGGATCGCCGCTCCAGTTGATGTTCTCCTTCACTTCCGGGCGGAACCACAGCACGCCGTTATCCACAGGCTTGGGCAGGCTCATGGCCAGCACCCCACTGGCTACCTGCTGAAACTCGGCGGCCGGCGGGTACACCGACGACAGGTTATGGCTGGAGAACACTGGCTCGCCACCCTCTTGCAGCCACTTGTGCAAAGCACGGATCTGCGCCGGCTCCGGGCAGTTTCCGTAGCGGTGCAGTTGCTTGTCTTCGATGATCGCCACGCCGCCGGACAGGGTCAGGTCCATCAGCAACCGACCTTGCTGGGCCAGGCCGTCGAACACGTTTGCTTCCGAGCGCTTCATCGCCTGAGCCAGTAAGGCCAGGGCCTCGACTTTCTCTTCACGCTGACGGCTCAGGTCCAGGGCTTCCATGGCGCTGATCTGCAACGACAACACCTGGCCGATGGTTTGGCAGGCCGTACGCAGGTCATTAGGCACCAGCAGCGGCTCACGGTTGCCGCAACTGATCAGGCCCCACAGCCTGTCGCCCTTCATCAATGAAATGCTCATGGACGACAACACGCCCATGTTCTGCATGTACTGGCAATGAATCGGCGACACGCTGCGTAGGGTGGCGAAGCTCAAGTCCAACGGCTGGCCGGTGTCCGGGCGCAGCTTGGGCAGCAGTGGCACGGGCTCGTAGGCCGCGTTCGGGATGATGCGTAGCCAATTGGTGCGATACAACTCGCGGGCTTGCTCCGGGATGTCGGACGCAGGGAAGAACAGCCCGTTGAACAGCTCCATGGACGGCGCCGACGCTTCGGCGATCACTTGGCCATGGCCTTCGTCTTCGAAGCGATAGATGAGTACCCGGTCGTACCCGGTCATGGCCTGGATTTCATTCACGCTGATTTCGTACAGCGCTTGCAGGGTTTTCGCCGACTGCAAGCGCTGCAGCATTTTGCCCAGGTCACTGGTGCGACCATTCAGCACCCGTGGGCGGAAATCCTTGAGCAGCGGTTCGAACTCCAGCACCAGCACATTTTGATGGCGGTGCAGCAGGCCTTCGAATTCCGCGCCGTTGAATGTGACATGCAAAGGGGGGGCATCGAAGAACGTATGGTTTTCGGCCATGACGGCAACCGCCTTGGCGTGCTCCGCGCCTACCAACGTGTGCAGTGGCTGGCCCAGCAGCGCCTCGGGGGCATGGCCAAACAAATTGGCGATGTTGGCGCTGACCTGGATGATGTTCAGGTCCGGCTCCGACAACGTCAGCAGCACACCGTGGGGCTGGATCGCTCCAGGAAAACGGATGGGCTCGTCGGCACAGTTGGCAAGCAGCTCTTCAAAATCTTCGGGTTTCATAGCAGTACCTCCTGGCTGTCGAGCCAATGCTCAAAGCAGCTGAATGTTGATCGGGCAGCGTCTACTGCGCGCTGCCTGGCTGGCGCGTCCAGTGGCTGGACGCCCAGGTAGTCGAGAAAATCTTTCCAGCGCCGACCGGTTTCGGCTCCGTACACATTGAGAAACGCACCACCGTTGTCGGCGTTTACGTTCAGGCGCTGAGTCATTTCCCGACGCAATACCTGGCCGCCCAGGGTCGCGCCTTCCAGTACATACAGAGCACCGAGGCAGGCGGCGGGGGTATCGAAGGTTGGTAGTTCAGTACAACAGGGGAGGGTGTTGATGGCCGGGGCATCCAGGTCCAAGGCATTGAGATCGCACACCAACGTGGGTGTTTTCACACGCAGCGCTGTGTCGAATCCATCGGGGATCAAGCCACTGTCATACAGGGCGGACTCCATCGGCTGATAAAACCCGTAATACGCCTCGAGCAAGCGCACGTACCAATCGGCATCCAGTCGTTCTGAGAAAAACGGCAGGCGCTTTTCCAGCGCCACATGCAGCAGGGCCGTGCCTGTGCGCAACGCTTCCAGCAATGAGGGCGCACCAGCGTCATGGGCCTGTGAATGCATTCAATGAGCTCGAACTGTGGGCCTCTCGGCCATGAATGACGCGTCGAAATGGGCGACGATTCTACACACCTCAAAGCCTTCATCTGTACGCACAAGGCGAAAAGGCTGACCAGCGGATCAGAAAAGTCGCTCCTTGCCTCATTAATGACCGCAGCGCTTGTCGCGAAGTTCGGTTCAAGTGATGTCGTGACGCCATTAATGCATGGACAACCCCTGTTGGGTCAGGGCAGTTTTCACGCATTCAATCAGGTGTTCGCTGCTCCACGGCTTGGGCAGAAAGCGCACGGATCCCCCCAACTGAGCCGCCAGCCTGGTGTTACCCGACGTCAGCACCACCGGCACGCTCGGCCAACGATGGGCGACTACCCGGCTCAAGTCATAACCATTGAGCAACCCCGGCATCTGGATATCACTGACAATCAAGTCCACCGGGTCATCGCCCCGTTCCAGGTAAATCATCCCTTCATCCGCCGAAGGAAACGACGTCACCAGCGCGCCGAAATCCTCCAGTAAATCCACCATCAATGATCGAATAATCTCGTCGTCTTCCAGCACTAAAATCGATGGCTGAGCCATGATCCTTACTCCACCATCAGGGTTCATAGAGGTGGAGTAGAACACGTCTATATAGGTTCGATTGGATATCTATGGGGCGATGGATGGTCGTTTTAGAGGCACTATCCGGTAAAGTGTGGGGCTCGCTTCTACGTGCTCAAGGATTGACATGTTTATCCGTAACCCTATGGTTCCAGAACTGATCGTTACCACCCTCAGTGCCAGTCTGGATTTCTGGGTGCACCAGTTGGGTTTCACCCTGGCTTACCAGCGCGTTGAGGAAGGCTTTGCATACCTCGACCTCAATGGCGCGCAAATCATGCTGGAGCAATACGACCCCAACGGCGGGCAGTGGTTGACCGCACCTTTGGATCGACCTTTCGGACGAGGTATCAACCTGCAGATCGACGTACCCGTCGTCGCGCCGATTTTGCAACGTTTGGCCCGTGTTGACTGGCCGCTATTCAAGGATGTTGAGCAAGCCTGGTACCGCGCGGGCGATGTAGAGGCCGGGCAGCGCCAGTTCATTGTGCAAGACCCGGACGGTTACCTGGTACGCCTGGTTGAACGGCTGGGGGAAAGGCCTTTAGTACCGGCATAATTGCCTCGACCTTTGTCGCCGCAACGCTTGAAATGGAGTCCCCATGAAGTACCGCGCTTTGATGACCCTCGCCCTGATCCTCACCACAAGCCCTGCCTTCGCAGCCGGCGACGCCGAGGCCGGCGGCAAGCTCTTCACCAAGACTTGCGGCGGTTGCCACAGTATCGGTGAAGGTGCGCGAGGTGGGTTCGGTCCAGAACTCAACGGCATCATCGGCCGACCCGCCGGGACCACCACGGACTACCAGTATTCCGACGCGATGAAAAACTCCGGCGTGGTCTGGACCCGGGACAAACTCGCTGCCTACATCGAGGCACCGAAGAAGGTGGTGAGTGGCACGCGGATGATCTTCTGGGGCATCAGTGATCAGGAGAAAATCGAAAACATCCTGGCGTACCTGGAAACCTTCCAGCCTAAGTGATCACTCGCGCACGTTTCTGAACGTCGAGGCAACGCCAATGGCGCGCAGTGGGTGTTTAACGAGTCGGCATAGTGGGGGAACAATCCGTTTAAACACGGGTCCAGTTATTACTCACTCTCACCCCGATAAGGACATCCCCCGTGAAGCGAATCGCGCTGCTCTCCATCGCCCTGGCCCTGGGCGCCTGCCAATCCAACCAACGCGACTCGTCGCCCAGCCTGCTCAAGGACGGCATTCAACTGCGCCAGAAAACCGTGGACGTGGATGCGGAGCACGCCAAGGTCATCATGAAGGCCACCGGCGGCACGAACCCCGTCGAATTCGCCATCCGCCGCGAAGGCGACCCCGACCAACGCCTGGAAACCCTCGGCACTGTGATGGATACCGGCGAAGGCAAGGTCTTCAACTGGATTGCCAAGGTCAACCAGACGGTGGCGAGTGTGGGGTTCAAGCGGTTTCCACAATTGGAGATACAGGCGGATCCTGGCAAGAAACTCACCGTGTCCAGCTCGGCGAGAAGCCAGGGCAATGGCACTTACTATAGCTGCGGGCCGGTGATGAGCACGTTCAGCCCGGAGAAGGCCAAGGTGTATTTGGTGGAGTACCAGTTCCGGCTCAACCGTGCGGCGTGTGCGCTGCAGGTGTTTGATATTACGGATCCGGGGAATCGAGTGTTGATTGGGGGCGCGGGGAGTGAGGTGAAGGAGGGGTGATAGTGGGCGTTGACCTCCGTTTGCGTGGTAAAGGCTGGGCGAATACCACACCGTTAAAGGTGTGGGTGTAGCCATCGCAAACGGGGTTCATCTGCTCGGGCGTCAGCTGTGGATTGACCTTTTGTAGCAGGCCGGCTTCGTCGACCCACAAGCCGCTGTAGTAGCTATTTTCATCCGTTGCCACGTAGTCCTGCTTGTCGCTTTCATGTTGCGCAACCATCCAGAACACCGGCTCCGGGCGATTCAGGCGGGCGTTGGCTTCGCTGAAAACCTGATCCCAGGGGTGACCGACTTTGGATAGGAGGAAGCGAAATAGCGGGGTGTAATCAAAGCCGTGTTGATGGTGGCTGTGCATCGAGCCTCGGGTTGATAGTGCGCGCTGTGCCTTTTTGCTGTGGCGTTCGTACCGGTAAGCGCTGCAACTCCCGTGGCGTACGCCATGGGTTCGGGTGTTGACTGAGCGGTAGAGGAGGGGCTTTTGCAGTACAGGTCTCATTGCATCAAAACTCCTTGTTAGGTTGCTTGGGAGGTGGTGGCCAGGCGCCTTGGTAGCGGAAGGAGATTTGATAGTCGAAGTGGTCGGGTTCAATCATGTGTTGGAAGTACGGTTGAATAATCGCTAGCCACTTAGGCAATACGTTGAATACATCTGCATATATCGCAGTTTCTTCAGCTAAACCCAACGCCTCAAAAACGCCGTCTGAATCTTCGATGTCCGCTGAGTACTCATGCTCTTTCAAGTCATTGCTGTGCTTTTCGTACCATCGTAATTTGATTTTCATCACCATTTTCCGAGTTCCTCGTTATCTGTAGATTCGACGTTTCGGGTCCGCCGGGCCTCGACGTTCGGCGGTGTAAGGGTCAAACGCGCCAAAAGTACAGGTCTCATTGCATCAAAACTCCTTGTTAGGTTGCTTGGGAGGTGGTGGCCAAGCGCCTTGGTAGCGAAAGGAAATTTGATAGTCGAAAAAGCGAGGTTCTATAACATGCCGGAAATGTGGCTGGAGTATCGCTATCCAGCTTGGGAGAACATCGAATCCTCCGGCATAGATTTGAGGTTCATCATGCAGGTCCAGTGCTTTAAGGATGCCATCGTCCTCGTCAAGGTTTGCGGAGTATTCGTCCGCCTCTAAGTTTTCGGTTTGTTTATCAAACCATTCCAGTCTTACCTTCATCACCATGATTGACTCTCCGTTTATTTTCTAATGCGTCGTTCATCTTTCGCCGGTCCTCGACGTTCACCGGTATAGGGGTCAAATGAACCTAGGTGTTTCACATCGCTGTATCGGTAAACTTCCAATTCACCTTTTTCTGAGTCCCACTCAAAAATCCGTCGCCCTTTGGCGTCCTTCCAACGCTCGCGAAGCCCGCGACCATCCTTTTTTGAGGACTTCCTCTTTTGCTTTATTAAACCGGGGAAGCCAGTAAGGTCCTCCGTCCTTGGCGCTGCAAAGTAATCATGATCCGCATTTCTTAGGCCCTTGCGTTGCTCATTCACTACTACATACAGTGGCCGAACCCCCGACTCCACCGGGAACACCAGAATAAAATCCCGATACTCCGGCGGGTAAATCGGGTTCACCAGAATCTGCGCCGCCTTCTCCGTCGGCGGATAAATCCAGATCACCGGCGCTTGCGGCGCAGCCTCCAAAGCCGGAATACCTAACGTGTCGCCTGGATCAACGGCAGGTGTCCAGATCAGCTCCACACCCTCACCCAGCTCCGCCACAAACTGATCGCCACGGTCTTGGAACTGCACCACATCGATCATCTGCCAGTCAGGGTTGTTGCCTGTGTAAAACCCATACCCCTTAAGCGTGCCGTCCTCCCTTTGCTCGACATGCAACCGCATCTGCGAACGCGCCCGCTGCATCGAGCGCAATTGCGCTTCGCTGTAGAGCGCGCTATCGCCCAATTCCGACGGCCAAGCCAGCGCCACCAAACCTGTCAACAATCCACCAGCAGCGGACACAACGGCAGTGGTCGCCGACTCCAGGACCGCCGAACGCAATGCCAATTGCCCCAACCCAGCAGGCAAAGCGCTACCACTGATCTTGCGTAAGGCAACCGTCCCCCGGCTGTCCACTTCACGCCCACCCAACAGGCTTAAATGGCTGTACTCCTTGATCAGCTCCAGCGGGACATAACCGGCGGGGTTGAAGTAATGAGTGATGCCGTCAGGCAGTTGGCAGGGCTTGATAAAGACGCAGCCGGGAGGTTTGGCTATCGCGGGTGGCGGGGCAGGGGATGCCTCGAAGTAATCAACAGACGGCGAATACGGCGCACGCGATGGCTGCGGGGTCAGGATCCGTCGCTTGCTTAACTCTTCTTCTGTGGGTGGGTAAAAGCGTTCTGACATG
The DNA here is from genome assembly GCF_003970195.1 of Pseudomonas sp. C 49-2. Classification (NCBI taxonomy): domain Bacteria; kingdom Pseudomonadati; phylum Pseudomonadota; class Gammaproteobacteria; order Pseudomonadales; family Pseudomonadaceae; genus Pseudomonas; species Pseudomonas sp. C 49-2. Next base: position 1,961 of record NZ_RXYG01000016.1, on the reverse strand, counting down.
TCGGCTCACTTCCTTGTGGGAGGGAGTGAGCGTACGAGGGGTAGTTAAAACCTTATGTCGGCATCAATCGGTGATTGATGTGGGAAAAGTGGACTGACGGTTGGGTGGAGGCGTCTGTTTCTGCAGGTTGATCAGGTCAGCAGGTGCTTGGAAATCAATCGTGAAATTTCGACGATCGAGGTCCTCCCAGTAAATTCGAATTTCACCTTGCCCAGCGAAGAAAAGTAAATCTCCAGTTCCGAATCCAGATCAAACGTCCCGGACGTCTCCACCGAATACGCGACGATGTTCTTGTACGGCAGCGACGTGAAGTCCTTCTTGCTACCGGTAATCCCCTGCACATTCACCGCGATAATCCGCTGGTTGGTAAATACCACCCCATCACGCATGGCCTTGTACGCATCCACCACTTTTTCACCGTCCAGCAGCAGGTCGGCGACACGTTCGGCGTATTCGTTGTTTTGCTTGAGTTTGAAGAAACCTTTGTTGTTGAAATCGATCATGGGCCTGCCTCTTGGGTGTATGCCGTTTTGCTCGCGGATCTGTATCTAACGCGGGCATTTTGAGCGCCCTACCATGGCGGCCAACCTTACAACCTTGGCCAGATGTTTCAAAAACGGAGCCCCATCATGCCTGAACTCTCCAACTGGCTGGCCTATGCGCTGATTTCACTCGGCATGGTGCTCACCCCCGGCCCGAATATGATCTACCTCATTTCCCGCTCGATCTGCCAAGGGCGCAAGGCCGGATTGATCTCACTGGGCGGCGTGGCGTTGGGGTTTCTGGTTTATATGCTGTGTGCTGCGCTGGGGATCACGGCGTTGGTGATGGCGGTGCCGTTTGCCTACGACGTGCTGCGCTTCGGCGGGGCGATGTACCTGGCGTATATGGCTTGGCAGGCGATTCGGCCGGGTGGGCGTTCACCCTTTCAGGTGCGGGACCTGCCCAAGGACAGCCCGCGCAAGCTGTTCACCATGGGCCTGGTCACCAACCTGCTGAACCCCAAGGTGGCGGTAATGTATTTGTCATTGCTGCCCCAATTCATCGACCCGAACGGTCATGGCAGTGTGCTGGCGCAATCGTTGGTGTTGGGTTTTACGCAGATTTTTATCAGCGTGAGCGTCAATGCGGTGATTGCCTCCATGGCGGGCTCCATCGCGGTGTTTTTCGTCACCCGACCGGGGTGGCAGGTGGTGCAGCGTTGGTTGATGGGGTCGGTGTTGATGGGGTTGGCGGTGCGGATGGCGGTGGAAGGGCGGCGGTAAGTTGTTCTTTATAGGATGGCTTTCAGATAGTCCTTGAGTGCGCTGAGCGGGGCATTGAGTTCATTCAGTGTCGACGCTTGGCGCACATCCACCGCCAGCCGTTGCAGTTCGCGACCCAGCACAGTATCGGCGCCGCCCAGGGAGTCGAGCGCCAACTTCAGGCATTCATTGAGCTTCAACTGAATCCCAGCCAAATCCCCCTGCCGTATCAACAACCCAAACACTTCGCGGTCATACCTCTCCATCACCGGGTCATCCCGCAAAACCGGGCTGCTGTCGTCCGTCTCCTGCACCAGCTTCAGTGCAAAGAGCGCAGCCGCTTCCAGCGTCAATTCCATGGTCTCGGTTCCTCGGCGTCTTTGGGGATAGTAGGGGAGGGCGATGATCCCTGTTCTGTGGCGGAAAAAAAAGACCTGGGGCTACTACTATGGGTATGCAGGCAACTGGAATGCTTATGGCGCGCCGCGGAACTTCATGACGCGTTTCAAGCACACCTTCTGACCGTGCTGCCCGGAGATGTTGTACAGCCCTTGGACATTTTCAGAGTGGCAACCTGAGCTCTTCGGTAAGGAAAAATAATTTCTATGCTGGGGTTGACCACGAATTTTAAAGCTGTATTATTCGCCTCCCGCTGACGAGAGATCGGAAGCGCAAGTGGTTGAAGTTGTTGAAGAAATCTTCGAAAGCTTCTGAAAA